>CAZAHP010000135.1:0-6295 GCA_964484985.1 uncultured Methylophilaceae bacterium | reverse complement strand
TAGATGGCAAATCGGCTAATGAGTAATCTGGGTTAAAATATCAACTATGAGTGAAACCAAACACAGTGATTGGATGCAAGTGGCTCTTAGCCTTGCGCACCAAGCAGCAAAAGCAGGCGAGGTGCCAGTAGGTGCGATTATTGTCAAAGACGGGGCTATTATAGGCCGTGGTAGCAATGCACCAATTGGCTTACACGACCCTAGTGCACATGCTGAAATTATCGCGCTGCGTGATGCAGCGAAAAACATCGCCAACTATCGTTTAGTCGGCTGCACCATGTATGTGACACTTGAGCCCTGTGCCATGTGTGCTGGGGCAATACAACATGCCCGAATCGCCACTTTAGTATACGGTGCAAGCGATGCTAAAACAGGCGCATGTGGCAGCGTAGTTAACCTAATGGCAGAAACTAAGCTTAACCACCACACTGAAGTCATTAGCGGCATCATGGCAGATGAATGCAGCGCCACACTTAGCCAATTTTTCAAAGAGCGACGCGCTCTAAAAAGCCTTGAAAAATAAACGTGAAAAATAAAAAAGCCCCGCATCAGCGAGGCTTTATCATTACAAACTATCACTTAAGATGATTAGTCATCACCAGCAAATGCCATCAATAGTTGCAACAAATTGGTGAACATATTGTAAATATCTAGGTAAATCGCCAATGTAGCCATTACATAGTTAGTTTCGCCACCGTTCACAATACGGCTTACGTCATACAACATAAAACCTGCAAAAAGCAACACAGCCACACCTGAGAGCGCTAATGAAAGTGCAGGCACTTGAAAGAACATATTAGCCAGTGAAGCTACCACTAACAAGATAATGCCTACCATCAAGAAGTTACCTAAGAAGCTAAAGTCTTTCTTAGTCGTGGTAGCAATAGTTGCTAAAGTCATAAATATTAAGCCTGTACCGCCTGCCGCCAAAGCCACTAATTGCGCACCATTACGGAAGTGTAAGGCGTGTTGTAAAATTGGCCCTAACATCAAGCCCATAAAGCCAGTTAGGGCGAGCAACAAAATCACACCTAAACTACTGTTACGATTCGCTTGTATCCCATAGAAAAAACCCATCATTACAGCAAAGCTAACGAGTGCATAAATAATAGGATGCTGCGCTACAAACGAAAAGTCCATATTCATGCCAACGACTGCACCAATGACTGTAGGAATCATCGTTAAACCTAGTAACATATAGGTGTTACGTAAAACTTTATTGGTAGCAAGGGCTGAAGCACTGCTAGTACTGCTTATTGGGTAGTTAGTTTCCATGGTGTTTCCTTATTAAATTAACACACGATTAAGACTATACAAAATCTACAAAAGTTTCAACCGCTATTATGTAACAATATGTGCAAGTGCATAGCCTTACATGCAATGCAAGCCACATTCAAATACTATCACACTTATTTCAAGCTTAAGTTTAATCTAATCATACAAAATAAAAAAGGCGACCCATTAGTCGCCTCTTTCATTACATACAATTACCTTAAATTAATTTGTGTTGCTAGTTGCCAATAACTTTTGATTCACGGTTACTTTGCTCTTAGCTTTAAGTGACTTCAAGTAAGAAGCAATATATTCAGAACCTAGAGCGGCCTGTAACTCCCCTTCAGCTTCTGCATTCGCAGTCGCTTCAGCATTAGTTTCCACCTTGCTCACCTTAATGAGCAAATAGCCTTTAACAGCATCTTCTACCCCCGCGTAAGCTGGTAGTTTAGCAGCATTAATTTTAAATACCTTTGACATAGCTAGCTCTGTTAAACCTTGCGCGTCTTTACGCGTAACGTTTACAGGAGGTATCCACTCAATAGATGCATCTGCTTTCCCTTGCTGCAAGTCAGCAAGCGCAGTTTCACCTTTCTTTTTAGCTAAAACAGCCGCTTTTTGAAGTTTTAATGCATCTTCAATCGCTGCTTTAACCTCATCAAAGCTACGTGGTGCAGCAGGCTTATGCTCAAGCACTCGTGCTGAAATCAGGCTATTTGGCGCAGCTTCAATGGCCTCAGTATTACGATGATCTTTAATCGCTTCATCAGAGAAAATCTGAGCAACCATTTTTTGATTGTTCTTAAAGAACTTCGCAGCATCAGCAGGACTCATCCATTCAGTTTTTTGCAACTCAAGGCCAAACGCTTTAGCAACAGGCTCTAAGCTATCTGACTGCTCATACACCATATTTGTAAAGTCTTCAGCCTGCTCTGAAAATTTTGTAATGGCTTTTTGGTACATCAACTCACCTAAAATCTGTGGTTTTACAGACTCATAACTTTGTGATGCGCCTTGTATCTCAGTGAGTTTAATAATATGGTAACCAAACTCAGATTCGACCAAACCACTCACTTCACCTGGTTTCATAGAGAATACAGCTTCATCAAATGACTTCACCATTGCCCCACGAGCAAACATGCCTAAATCACCACCCTTTTGAGCTGAACCAGGATCTTGCGAATACTTTTTAGCGAGTTCATCAAACTTAGCGCCGACTTTATTCACTTCAGCTAGTACAGATTCAGCCTTTTTACGGGCGTCAGCCTTAGCTTGCGGCGTCGGGCTCACGCCAAAACCGATCAAAATATGGCTGGCGCGACGTTGCTCATCACCTTGAAATTTATCAGCATTTTGTGAGAAATATGCTTTAACTTCCTCTTCAGGCACATTCATACCTCTTACCAAATTATTGGCAGAAAGTAAGGCAAACTGCAATTTAACTTGTTCTGGGGTGCGGAACTTTTCTTTATTCTTGTCGTAATATGCTTTTACTTCTGCGGCATCCACCGTGACTTGGCTAACGAAATCCTTAGTCTTAAGTTCAGCCACTGTGACCTCTCTAGACTGATTAGCAACTTCAAGCACTCTATGTGATAAAGACTTAGGTTGATAAACCAAACTTGCAAAACCTTGACGCGCCTGTTGCGCTTTTAAATCTTCTTTCATCATATTTTCAAATCGTGATGCTGAAAGCTTATTTTGCGAAAGAATCTGATCGTATAACTCTTGAGAGAAATGACCATCTTGGTTAAATTCTGGAAGACTGGTCACATATTTAGTGAGCTGTTCATCACTGACATTAAAGTGATTATTCTTTACCTCAGCGGCAATCAACTTATCATTGACGAGCCTATCTAAAACTGACTGCTTAACTTCTGGGCTATCAAGTATGGCTGGGTCAGTCTTGCCCTCTGCTTGAAGCTTTTTACGCAAGTTTTGCATTTGATTGCTGAACTCTTGCACAGAAATAGTCTGACCACCCACCTCAGCAATACTCGCATCATTACCCGCATCTCTAAAATAGCTATCAATCCCAAACAGGGCAAAGGGCACTGAAATCAAGACCAAAATTGCTTTTGCTATCCAGCCCTTAGAGCCTTCACGAATCACATCTAACATAAATACCGCTTTCTATTCTAAACAAGTGTGACTAATCAATTAATTATCTTCATATAAGGCAACAACATTCGCTCTAATCTATAGAGCATTGCAACCAAATTAAGTTTTATTACCCCAAAGAAGAGGCATTTAAACCCAGCAATATACCATACTAAGCTAGGTAAAGACAGGCCATACCAAGTCAAAAATCAGTAGCATTCAACAAGTTAATGAGCTATTTTCAACTAGTAGCCAGCAACTCAAGCGCGCCAAATTAAATACTTAAGGTAGCTGACTAAAATACACGCCTATGACTCGACCATCTTATGTGAAAACTTCAAGATAATAAATTCAGCAGGACGGACTGCCGCTAAACCAATCTCTAGAATCAATCGCCCTTCTAAAATATCCAAGGGCGTCATGGTCTTTCCCAAACCCACTGACACGTAAAATGCATGTTCAGGCTTAACGCCTTGTAATGCGCCTTGACGCCACAATGTGATAAGAAAGTTTTCAATCATCACTTGCAAACGCACCCATGTATTTGCATCATTTGGCTCAAATACAAACTGCTCAGTCGCCTTCTTAATAGACTCTTCAACAAAGTTAAATAATCTTCGCACACTGATATATCGCCACTCATTATCATTACCCGCCAAAGTACGCGCGCCCCAAATCAGCGTACCTTTTCCAGAAAACGTGCGAATAATATTGATAGATTTCCCCATGTTCACATCTACGTTATATGCAGCCTGCTGCTCATGCGACACCTTCAAAGCTGGCCTAATGACAGCGTTTAAGCTCACGTTTGCAGGTGCTTTCCAAACACCCCTATCCCTATCTACAGAGGCATAAACACCAGCAATAGCACCACTAGGGGGCAATATATTCAAAGCTTCAGCAGCTTTTGTGGAAAGGTCTTTAAATGTACCAAACGCAGTCAACAATGCATCGTTAAGTCCCTTTTCAAATTCAGAGACTATGCTTTGAATCGAACTAAACATAGCAACAGTGTTTACCGCTGCTGCGTACACAGCATTGCGTGTAATATCTGCTCGTGCTTTATGATTCGCAGCTGCTGCATAAGCCTCAGCCGTGTCAGCATCCAAAGCTGGTGCAGCAGCCAGCATAGCTGGCCCATCTACAAAACTTAGCATGACAGCTGCAGCAGTAAAGTTGGGATTACTACCAGCAGGCCTAGATCCCAAGTTAATGGTTCTTATCCTCGTTGTAAAACCCAATAAATGTTTATGATGAGAAACTAAAGATAAAATTGAATCTTTAAGACTAGGATTTAATAGGTAATCATTGATCGCTTTTTTAATTGCAAACTGAGTATCACTTGGGCGACTCGCAGCATTGACATCTTGGATAGCTTTTAATGCCTTAAAAGTTAAATCGGTAAATTTTCGCAGCTCTTTTTGTAAGGATGCCTCAGTACTTGCAGAGCTTGTTTTTTCATAGCCATCTAATGCCTTTTGTAATTCATCATTAAGGGTTTTACTTAGCCCCGCAATACTAGCAACACTAGCTTTAAGCGTATCACCCGTACTCTCTGCTTGCTTCACATCACGAATTAAGTTCAAAATACCAGTGTCAGTCGTTAAGCTCTCAAGCGCAATATCAGCATGAATACCGTCTCTTTTTAGCTTAAGATTTCTAGGCAGTATTGTTCTAGGTAGGCTAGCATTAATCCATGGCCCATACGCAGCCCCATACTTAAGTGAGTTAACTCCAATATCATTACGGAAACGTTTTACTTCATTATCAAAAGCTGTGTAATCCTCAGCCTTCAATAAATCACACAATAGCACTCGATCCATCAAGTCTTCACATTGCATGAGGGCGGCTTGCTGTAATTTACTTAAATCAGTGGCAGACATAGAAACCGCATCTGGCATCAGAATAATCGTTGGCTCATCCTCTGAAGCTAAAGCCGTCAAGCCCATACTAATTTCAGACTCAACAATATTACTCTTACTTGCAGGATAAGACCCAACCGAAACGACATAGCACTTATCGCCACCATTTGCATAAAACATGCGTAAACTGTCATACATGTATAAACCACTTACCGCACTAGCCTTCAAAAATGCATGCGCGTTATCTAAATAAATTTCAACATCTTGTGCAGGTGCGCCACCAAAAATAGCCTCATACTCAAACATAGACCCTATTGCTACTGGCATTAAATTAAGTAGCTGACCATTTCTGGTCGCTTTTTCCGTATAACCAATAAACGCTGGAATAGCCGTCTCAACGGCTTCAATAGAAGGTGGAAATTTCGGTATCTCTTCAACATAAACACCTGGGGTCTTATATATCGCCATCTTATTTTTCCTTTATTAGTGCAATATCAAAAGCTGATACAAAATTACAAAACCTTAACTTACAACAATATTGCCACACATACATCACTGAAGTGTTTAGCTCACCTTCAGAAACTGCACCACCACTCGCCCCCACAATGTCAATATCTGTAACGATACACACTTGGTCGGTGTATATTTTTATTTGATTTATAACGATTGTCTAAGCACCTGAAATTATCTTACCCCTTCAGGTGCAAAGAGTTGATTTTAGTAAGCTGCTCATGAAATTAACAAATGTAGTAGTAAATGTCAAAGACAATAACAGTCCACAAAATATCCAAAAACAAGTCTTTAGAATATATGCGAGAACAAGAAATCAATAAATTAAAGTGAGAAAATTATTAAATGATGAAAGGCAGCTATTACAAAAACAGCTTTAAGCAAAGTAAAGACGCTAAATAAAGAAGTAAAAGTGAGGATGTGGAGTATTAACAAACAAAAAGCCCCGCATGCGCGGGGCTTTCATTGCTAAGCTGATTTTATATCAACCTAGACTTGTTGGCGGAGTGGACGGGACTCGAACCCGCGACCCCCGGCGTGACAGGCCGGTA
>CAZAHP010000134.1:0-6348 GCA_964484985.1 uncultured Methylophilaceae bacterium | reverse complement strand
ACTTTATTAACGGAAGGAGAAAAGACCTTGAGTCTCAATCTAACAGAGAAAAAAGAAGTAGTTGCTGAAGTTAGTGCGCAAGTTGCAAACGCGCAAGCAATTGTTCTTGCTGAGTATCGCGGCATGGGCGTGTCTGACATGACTGTTCTGCGTGCAGAAGCTCGAAAATCAGGTGTGTATCTACGTGTGTTGAAAAACACATTAGTACGCCGTGCAGTTGACGGTACACCGTTTTCAGCTTTGGCTGACCAAATGGTTGGCCCTTTGGTGTTTGGTATTTCATCAGACCCAATTGCTGCTGCAAAAGTATTGAACAACTTTGCAAAAACTAACGAAAAGTTTGTGATTAAAGCAGGTGCTATCCCCAATCAAGTGATGGATGTTGCGGCGGTTCAAGCCTTGGCAGCTACACTAGGCCGCGAAGAATTGTTGGCTAAATTGGCGCGTACACTTAACGAAGTGCCTACCAAGTTCGCTCGCGCACTTGCAGCAGTTTGTGAAGCTAAAGCAGCTTAATTCATTCACTACATTATTTAATTTTAGGAAATATTCAAATGGCAATTTCAAATGCAGATATTTTAGATGCAGTAGGCAGCATGACAGTGTTGGAGCTTACAGCGCTTATTAAAGAAATCGAAGAGAAGTTTGGCGTTTCAGCTGCAGCAGTTGCTGTTGCTGCTGGTGCAGGTGGTGCAGCTCCTGCTGCTGCTGCTGAGCAAACTGAATTCAACGTGATTCTTTTAACAGCTGGCGAGCAAAAAGTTAGCGTAATTAAGGCTGTTCGTGAATTAACAGGTTTAGGCTTGAAAGAAGCTAAAGACTTGGTTGACGGTGCACCAAAACCAGTTAAAGAAGGCGTAAACAAAGCTGATGCTGATGCTGCGTTGAAGAAATTGATTGAAGCTGGCGCAACTGGCGAAATCAAATAATTACAGTTGTTGATGTGATTTGGGCTGACGGGAAACCGTCGGCCTTCACCATTTATAGATGCCATGATGGTGTCTGAATTTAAATATAAATTTGAAATGATAGAAAATAGTGCATTGAGTATTGATTTAGTGTGCTACTTCCTACCTTTTATCCCCTAGGAGACGCTATGAGCTATTCCTTTACCGAGAAGAAACGCATCCGTAAAAGCTTTGCTAAGTATGAAAGCGTGCAAGAGGTTCCTTACTTGCTAGCGATGCAATTAGAATCTTATGCTGCATTTTTACAAGCCAATGTTCCTGCTGATAAGCGCGAAGTGGCTGGTTTAGAGGCAACATTCGGTTCTATTTTTCCTATTGTTAGTCACTCAGGTAATGCCCGTTTAGATTATGTAAGTTACACACTTGGTGCAGAGCCATTTGATGTAAAAGAATGTCAACAACGTGGTTTAACTTACGCATCACCATTGCGTGTAAAAGTGCGCTTAACCATTATGGACAAAGAGGCTTCTAAGCCGACTGTTAAAGAAGTAAAAGAACAAGAAGTATACATGGGTGAATTGCCACTTATGACTGAAAACGGTTCTTTTGTCATTAACGGTACTGAGCGTGTGATTGTTTCGCAATTGCATCGTAGTCCAGGTGTGTTCTTTGAGCATGACCGTGGTAAAACGCATAGCTCAGGTAAGTTGCTATTTTCAGCACGAATCATTCCTTACCGTGGTTCTTGGTTAGATTTTGAATTTGACCCTAAAGACTATTTATATTTCCGTGTCGACCGTCGTCGTAAGATGCCTGTCACTATTTTGCTAAAAGCCCTAGGTTTTACGCCAGAACAAATTTTAGAAACTTTCTACGATGTGGATACTTTCCACATTGACAAGAAGGGTGTTCAATTTGAATTGGTGCCTGAGCGTTTGCGTGGCGAAGTTGCTAAGTTTGATATTGTCGATAAAGCTGGCAATGTCGTAGTGGCTAAAGATAAACGCATTACTGTTAAACATATCCGTGATATGGAAAAAGCAGGCGTTAGCAAAATTGCCGTGCCTGAAGAGTTTATTTTAGGTCGCTCAATCAATCGTACTATTGTGAATGAAGAAACGGGTGAAGTGGTAGCAAACGCCAATGATGAAGTCACCGAGTCATTATTGGAAAAATTGCGCGACGCTGAAGTGGGTAAAATTAATACTTTATACTCAAATGATCTCGATCATGGCGACTATATCTCACAAACATTGCGTATTGATGAAATTCCAGATCAATACAGCGCGCGCGTAGCGATTTACCGTATGATGCGCCCAGGTGAGCCACCTACTGAAGAGGCTGTGCTTGCTTTGTTTGATGGCTTATTCTTCAATGAAGAGCGTTATGACCTATCTGTTGTAGGTCGCATGAAGTTTAATCGTCGTGCCTTCCCAGAAAAAGCTGAAGAGCGTATTTCTTCTTGGATGCGTCGTTTTTATGAGCGAGTTGGTCCGCAAGGTGCTGAAGGCTCTGGCGTGTTGTCAAATGATGACATCTTAGCTGTAATTGGCGTATTGCTTGAGTTACGTAATGGCCGCGGCGAGATTGATGATATTGACCACTTAGGTAATCGTCGTATTCGTTCAGTGGGTGAATTGGCTGAGAACCAATTCCGTGCTGGTTTGGTTCGTGTTGAGCGCGCAGTTAAAGAGCGTTTGTCACAAGCGGAATCTGACAACCTAATGCCACATGACTTGATTAACGCTAAGCCAGTGTCTAGTGCTATTCGTGAGTTCTTTGGCTCAAGCCAATTGTCTCAATTTATGGATCAAACCAATCCACTTTCTGAAATTACGCACAAACGCCGTGTTTCAGCATTAGGCCCAGGTGGTTTGACTCGCGAGCGCGCTGGTTTTGAAGTGCGTGACGTACATCCTACGCACTATGGTCGTGTGTGTCCGATTGAAACGCCAGAGGGTCCAAACATTGGTTTGATTAACTCATTGGCGCTGTTCTCACGTACCAATAAATATGGTTTCTTAGAAACTCCATACCGCAAGGTTGAGGGTGAAAAAGTGACTGCGCAAATTGACTTCCTTTCTGCGATTGAAGAGAGTCAATATATGATTGCGCAGGCGAATAGTGAGCTTAGCAAAACTGGTCAATTTACTGATGATTTGATTTCAGCTAGATACCATAACGAATTTACGATGGCGCATCCTAACCGTGTTCAATACATGGACGTTGCACCTTCGCAAATTGTGTCTGTTGCGGCTTCATTGATTCCATTCCTAGAGCACGATGATGCGAACCGCGCATTGATGGGTTCTAACATGCAACGTCAAGCAGTACCTTGTCTACGTGCTGAAAAACCAGTGGTTGGTACGGGTATTGAGCGTACAGTGGCGGTTGACTCAGGTACAACAGTACAAGCACGTCGCGGCGGTATTGTTGACTATGTTGACTCAGGCCGTATTGTGATTCGTGTGCATGATGCTGAGGCAGCTGCAGGTGAAGTAGGTGTGGATATTTACAATTTAACTAAATATACACGCTCTAACCAAAACACTAACATTAACCAACGTCCGCTCGTGAAAATCGGTGACGTGTTGGCGCGTGGTGACGTAATTGCCGATGGCGCTTCAACTGACATGGGTGAGTTGGCCCTTGGTCAAAACATGCTCGTGGCGTTTATGCCATGGAACGGCTATAACTACGAAGACTCAATTTTAATTTCTGAGCGCGTAGTGGCTGATGATCGCTACACTTCAATTCATATTGAAGAGTTGTCTGTAGTGGCACGTGATACTAAGTTAGGCCCTGAAGAAATTACACGTGATATTTCTAACCTTTCAGAGCGCATGCTAGGTCGTTTAGACGACTCAGGTATCATCTACATCGGTGCAGAAGTCGAAGCTGGTGACGTGTTAGTAGGTAAAGTTACACCAAAAGGTGAAACACAGCTTACACCAGAAGAGAAATTGCTACGTGCGATTTTCGGTGAAAAAGCATCTGATGTTAAAGATACCAGTTTGCGTGTGCCTTCAGGTATGAGTGGTACGGTTATTGATGTGCAAGTGTTTACACGTGAAGGTATTGACCGTGACCCACGAGCACAACAAATTATTGATGACCAATTAGGCCATTACAAACAAGACCTTGCTGACCAAATGCGTATTGTTGAAGATGACGCGTTCGGCCGTATTCGTCGTTTGATTGAAGGTAAAGTTGCAACTGGCGGCCCTAAAAAGCTTAAAAAAGGCGATGCAGTAACTGCTGAATATCTTGAGGATATTGGCCGTTATGATTGGTTTGACATTCGCTTGTCAGATGAAGAAGCTGCCCTTCAGTTAGAGCAACTCAAAGATGGTTTGGCGCAGGCTAGAGTTAACTTTGATAGCAAGTTTGAAGAGAAAAAACGTAAGCTAACTCAAGGTGATGAGCTTTCTCCAGGCGTGCAAAAAATGGTTAAGGTTTACTTGGCTGTTAAACGCCGTATTCAACCTGGTGACAAGATGGCTGGTCGTCACGGTAACAAGGGTGTTATTTCTAAAATTGCACCAGTAGAAGATATGCCACATATGGCAGATGGTACACCTGTTGATATCGTGTTGAACCCATTGGGTGTTCCTTCACGTATGAACGTGGGTCAGATTTTAGAAACCCATTTAGGCTGGGCTGCTAAAGGCTTAGGTATGCGTATCGGTGAAATGTTACGTAGCCAAGCGCAAGCTTCTGAGGTTCGTGGTTTCTTAGATCAAATCTACAACGACAGTAACGGTAAAAAAGAAGACATCAAATCACTATCAGACGGTGAAGTATTTGATTTGGCTAAAAATCTAGAGCGTGGTGTGCCATTTGCTACGCCAGTATTTGATGGTGCAACTGAATCTGATATTAAGGCGATGTTGGACTTGGCATTCCCAGATGATGATCCTCGTACTAAACAACTTCAATTTGCTGCAGGTAAAACACAGGTTCGTTTAATTGATGGTCGTACTGGTGAGTATTTTGAGCGTCCAGTAACGATTGGTTATATGCACGTATTGAAACTACATCACTTGGTCGATGACAAGATGCACGCACGTTCAACTGGTCCATATTCATTGGTCACACAACAGCCATTGGGTGGTAAAGCACAGTTCGGTGGTCAACGTTTTGGTGAGATGGAGGTTTGGGCGCTTGAAGCATATGGCGCAGCATATACTCTGCAAGAAATGCTCACTGTTAAGTCAGATGACGTTTCAGGCCGTACTAAAGTGTATGAAAATATCGTTAAGGGCGAGCACAAAATTGATGCTGGTATGCCAGAGTCATTTAACGTGTTAGTGAAAGAAATTCGCTCTCTCGCTATCGATATTGATCTTGACCGTAACTAAGGAGAATACATGAAAGCTCTATTAGACTTATTTAAACAGGTTACTCAAGAAGAAGAGTTTGATGCAATTAAGATTGCATTAGCATCACCTGAAAAAATCCGCTCATGGTCATATGGCGAAGTTAAAAAGCCAGAGACGATTAACTACCGTACTTTTAAACCTGAGCGTGATGGTTTATTCTGCGCAAAAATCTTTGGTCCAACTAAAGATTACGAATGTTTGTGCGGTAAGTACAAGCGTTTAAAACATCGCGGTGTGATTTGTGAAAAATGTGGCGTTGAAGTTACATTATCAAAAGTGCGTCGTGAGCGCATGGGCCATATTGAACTCGCTTCACCTGTAGCACATATTTGGTTCTTGAAATCATTACCAAGCCGTCTAGGCATGGTATTGGATATTGCTTTACGTGATATCGAACGTGTACTTTACTTTGAAGCATTCATCGTTATTGATCCGGGCATGACACCGCTTACACGTGGTCAATTGCTTACAGAAGATGACTACCTTGCTAAGGTAGAAGAGTTCGGTGATGAATTCAATGCTGTTATGGGCGCTGAAGCAGTACGCGAATTATTGCGTACTATGGATATTGCAAATGAAATTGAAAAGCTTCGTCGTGAACTTGGTGATACCGGTTCTGAAGCTAAGATTAAGAAAATTGCAAAACGCTTAAAAGTACTAGAAGCATTCCAAAAATCTGGCATTAAACCAGAGTGGATGATTCTTGAAATCTTGCCAGTATTGCCACCAGAGTTGCGCCCATTGGTGCCTTTGGACGGCGGTCGTTTTGCAACATCTGACCTAAACGATTTGTATCGTCGTGTGATTAACCGTAATAACCGTTTGAAACGTCTGTTAGAGTTAAAAGCACCTGAAATTATCGTACGTAACGAAAAACGTATGTTGCAAGAGGCTGTTGACTCATTATTAGACAACGGTCGTCGCGGTAAGGTAATGACTGGCGCAAACAAGCGTCCGTTGAAATCACTCGCTGACATGATTAAAGGTAAAGGCGGTCGTTTCCGTCAAAACTTGCTTGGTAAGCGTGTGGACTACTCAGGTCGTTCAGTGATTGTGGT
>CAZAHP010000133.1:3779-6400 GCA_964484985.1 uncultured Methylophilaceae bacterium | reverse complement strand
ACAGGGGCTGGCGCTTGTTTAGTGTGGTCTTTTACCAATGTTAGCAGCATTTTATCCAGTGCTGTACATTGTGATTGCACTAACATTAAGGCCTGCTTGGCGTTTGCAATCGCTTGTTGCCCAGCCTCGCCGCTTTTGTGAAGTTGCATTAGTGAGTCGCTGCGGTCATCTAGCGCAGATTTGTGTTCATTGATTTGTATTAATAGTGGCGAGAGTATGTCTTGCAGCCAATATCTGATTTTTTTACGCGTATCTTCAAATACCAGCTCAACTTGTAGACCTAGACTTTTGAAGAATTTTTTAATCAAAAAGTGTTTTTCAGTCATCACATTCAGTGGGTCAGCGCAGAACTTCTCAGTGACATTGGCAATGTACTGCATATTGCTTACAAAATCGCTAATATCAAGCGGTGATGGCGTGAGCGGTTCAAAACCATGTGTGGTATGAAATTGTTGGTAGAGCGCTGTAGATAGGTTTTGTATACCTTCCGCCATGATATTGACTTGCTCGGCAAGCGCGATGGAATCTTGTACCAGTTGCTTGATGCTGCGATTTAAGCCTACGGTTGTCCAGCTATTATCTATGGAGCGTCTACTTTGCTCTGTGAGAGCATTCAGATGCGGAATATCTAATTGTTCTAGCATTTGTAATCCAGATTTACTAATGCTCTGGCTTTGCTCTTTAAAGCTTTTCATTGAGGCTTCATAGCGTTTTTTGTCTTCAGTGATTTGCGATAGTAAGCTCTGAACTACTGATTGGTTTTGATTTTTTAGCGACTCTAACTCAGCTAAGCGAGCTTTAGCTGCTAACAGGCGAGGTTGTATGAGTTTGCGCGAGTTCTTCATCAAGTCGCTGGCTTCTTTGATGAGCGTAGCGCGAATGATTTCATGTTTTGCGCCGATGACTTGCTCAGCTAGCAGTTTCTCTAGTTGTAGCATACCGCTACGAGAAAGTAACTCAGGGTCTTTTTTAACTTTTGCGAGTAAGGCTTTTTGTGCAGAAAGTGCTAGCACATGAGATGCTGGCAGCCCGAGTAGCCGTGCTGTACTTTGAACTTGCCCAAGAACCATGGCGTCAATCTCATCTTGTGTTTTCATTTCATCCCACAAGATGTCAATTTTATTGAGTACGGCTATCTTGCGACTCGCGCGCGTGCTGATATATTCTGACCAAATTTGCATGTCAGATTTGGTGACGCCTGTATCAGTTGCAAGTAAAAATATCACTGCATGCGCGTTAGGAATCACGTTTAATGTGAGCTCTGGCTCTGAGCCTATGGTGTTGAGCCCAGGCGTATCTAAAATGACCAAACCGCTTTTCAATAGAGGGTGAGGGAAATTAATCATGGCATGTCGCCAAACGGGGATTTCTACTAAGCCTTTTTCATTAATGGAAAGTTGCATAGAGATGTCATCATCTATCCATAGACCAAGCGCACGCGCTTCATCTTGGGTCACTGGTTTTTGCTGAGCAATCGATTGAAATGCTTGTTTCATATCAGCAATCGACTGCATGTTCAGTCTAATCGTCGTCCAGATTGCAGGGTTGCTTTTATGGTAACTTAGGCTGTGATCTTGTTTACGTGTTTCTATCGGTAAAAGCCTAATGCACGGCTCTTCACGGGCATCCCAAAAAATTTCAGTGGGGCACATGGTGGTGCGGCCAGGGTTGGAAGGTAATAAACGCTCACCATAATCTGAAAAGAATAGCGCATTAATCATCTCGGTTTTACCGCGTGAAAATTCAGCAATAAACGCGAGTAGTAGACGGTCGTTATTGAGTGTTTCAGCCATGTCAAATAGACGCAAATCTTGCATGGCATCACTGGTATGCGTATCGGTCAGCCAATCACGATAGCTGGAAAGGCTGCTAGCAAGCGAGTCTCTCCATGCTTTAAAGGCAATAAGCTGGTGATTTAAGCCAGATTTTTCTGCCTCAATAGTTGTTGATGTATTGGCTACTTCGCTCATGCTTTGACTCATTGTTCTATGTGACGTGCAGATTTTCTATATCTCAGATGTACTTTATACGATTTTTTCAACAAATCCAAATTTTTTATAAAATCTAATTTTTAAAATACAAGCACTTATCACATATAGTTGATAATGTTTGAGGCATTAAAAAAGCTTTAAGAAGTGTTGCTCTAATGGCGTAACAAATAAAATGAGTAATAGTTGCGCAACAATAAATACGGCTAATGGTGTTAAGTCTAACCCGCTAGGCATGGGCATGCGTTTGCGTAATGGTTTTAAGATGGGGTTTGTTAATGCATTAAGCGCTGGTGTGATGGCCGTATAAGGGTTTACCCAGCTTAGCAAAGCTTGCAAAATGACTGCGTACATAAATAAGTAAATGCTTAGTTTTATCACACCTATAAGCGCCAGCCCTAGCATCGCAACCCACACGTTGCCGCCAGCAACAAGTAGCGGAAAGCCGCGCACTACTAACACGCTTAGTTGTAAAATTAGCTCAGTGACATAAGCTAAAAGTAGGGTAGATAAATCAAGCCCACGCCAACTAGGTATCACTTTACGTGTTGGAATTACTGCAAAATTGGTTAAAGCAACCACGGCTTGCGATACTGGGTTTTGAAATGGTGCGCCAGTGAGTTGCAAGTAAAA
>CAZAHP010000133.1:0-3679 GCA_964484985.1 uncultured Methylophilaceae bacterium | reverse complement strand
CCACCTTTTGAGGTGACTTGCGTGCGCAGTGTTGCAGGTGATTCTGTGCTTTGCAATGCAAGTTTGCTTGCGCCTAAAAAAGTGTGCAAGCTCAGCGTGCGAGATTGCGCTTCAGATAAGCCTAGCTCTAGCGCTGCTTGTTGCATCGCTTCAATAAAATAAAACACATAAGCAGGGCCACTGCCTGAAATAGCAGTAACTGCATCTAGTTGTGCCTCGTCATCAACCCACAGCGTAGCTCCTGCTGCGTTAAGCAAGGTAGTCGCGTCATCGCGCTGTTTAACGCTAACATTTGGCATGGCAAACAAGCCTGAGATGCCAGCTTGAATTTGTGCAGGTGTGTTTGGCATGACGCGCACGATGGTTTGATAGCCTCCCAGCCAACGAACAAGGTCTTGAGTACGTATGCCAGCTGCAATTGAGATGACGAGCTGCTTTTGCAATAAACTACCCAGAAATATGCACAAATCTCGTAATTGTTGAGGCTTAACGGCTAGCACAATAAGGTCAGAATTGGTCACAGAAGGCAGTTGTTCTGTGACTTCAACACCAAATTCTGTGTTTAGTTGGCTGCGCTTTTCAGCGTCGGGCTCAACCACATTGATATTGCTCATATTGAAATTGTTTTGTTGCAAGCCAGCAATCATGGCTTTTGCCATATTACCGCCGCCGATAAAGCTAATCTTCATTGTTGGGTGTCATTTTCATTAAGTGTGTTAGGTTAAATGGTCACCGTGCTTTTTGCAGCACGTGCGCCAAAAAGCGCTGAGCCTATGCGTACGATGGTGGCATTTTCAGCAATCGCCGCAGCAAAGTCTTCTGACATGCCCATTGAGAGTGTATCTAGTTTAAATCCTTCTGCGTTTAATTTTTCAAAACATTCACGGACTATTTTAAATTGTGCACGCCCCGCTTCAAAGTCTTCAGTTGGGGCGGGAATCGCCATCAAGCCACGTAATTGTAAATGCTCTAGTTTGTTGATGGCATGCGCTAGTGCGCTAACCTCATCTGGTAATACGCCGCTTTTGCTTGCTTCTTGGCTCACGTTTACTTGTATACACACTTGCAATTTTGGCATGTTGGCTGGGCGCGCTGAGTTTAAGCGCTCTGCGATTTTAAGTCGGTCTATGCCATGCACCCATGCAAAGTGTTGTGCAATAAGCTGGGTTTTATTGCTTTGTATTGGCCCAATAAAGTGCCATTCTATGGCAAGGTCTGCAAGCTCAGCTTGCTTGTTGAGCGCTTCTTGCAGATAGTTTTCGCCAAAAGACTTTTGACCCGCAGCATACGCTTCTCTAATAGCCTGCGCAGTTTGAGCTTTGCTTACAGCTAATAGCTGGGTTGAGTGCGATTTTCTACCTGCATTTTCTTCTGCACACACAATACGTGCGTACAAAGCTTGCAAGCGGCTGGCAATTGTGGTCATAATCTCTTTAAAGGCTGTAGTGTTCAAGAACGACTAAAATTATAACAGGAGCTTTCCGTGGATATTTCTGATTTACTCGCGTTTTCAGTAAAAAATAAGGCTTCAGACTTGCATTTGTCAGCAGGTTTGCCACCGATGATACGTGTGCATGGTGATGTACGTAAAATTAATGTGCCTGCAATGGACCATAGTGAAGTGCATGACATGGTGTATGACATCATGAATGATGGTCAGCGCAAAGTATATGAAGAGACTTTGGAGTGCGACTTTTCTTTTGAGATTCCGAATCTAGCGCGTTTTCGTGTTAATGCGTTTAATCAGAACCGTGGTGCAGGCGCGGTGTTTCGTACCATTCCTTCAAAAATCTTAAGTTTAGAGCAATTAAATTGCCCACCGATTTTTAAAGAAATTGCCAATAACCCACGCGGGCTTGTGCTAGTGACGGGCCCTACTGGATCAGGTAAATCTACCACGCTTGCCGCAATGGTTGACTACATTAACGAAAACGAATTTGGTCATATCTTAACAGTAGAAGACCCGATTGAGTTTGTCCACACTTCTAAAAAGTGCTTAATTAATCAACGTGAAGTAGGGCCGCACACACTGTCTTTTTCCAATGCTTTACGCTCTGCATTACGTGAAGACCCAGATGTGATTCTGGTGGGTGAAATGCGTGACTTAGAGACAATACGTTTAGCGCTTAGTGCCGCTGAAACAGGCCATCTGGTATTTGGTACTTTGCATACCAGCTCTGCTGCTAAAACGATAGACCGTATTGTGGATGTGTTCCCAGCGGCTGAAAAAGAAATGGTGCGCTCTATGCTTTCAGAGTCTCTACGTGCTGTTATTTCACAAACGCTATGTAAAACTAAAGATGAGCAAGGTCGAGTGGCGGCACATGAAATTATGATAGGTACACCTGCGATTCGTAATTTGATTCGTGAGAATAAAATTGCGCAAATGTACTCCTCTATCCAAACGGGTAATAATGTGGGTATGCAGACCTTGGATCAAAACCTTAAAGAGTTGGTACAGCGCAATATTATTTCTGTGCCTGAGGCGCGTATGAAAGCGGCTAATAAAGAGACCTTTCCTTAATCGCTTATCTAACTTTCTCCGATAAAACTAACAAAGGTTAAACATGGATCAAAACCAAGCAGAGAAATTCGTATTTGATTTATTACGTATGATGGTGGCCAAAAAAGCCTCTGATTTATTTATTACTGCAAGCTTTCCTCCAGCGATGAAAATAGACGGCAGAGTGACGCCTGTAACCAATCAGTCGCTGACTGCGCAGCAGGCTAAGGAGATTGCCCGTTCAATCATGAACGATAGGCAGGCAGCAGAGTTTGATGCGACAAAAGAATGTAATTTTGCGATTGGCCTACAAAATTTAGGCCGTTTTCGTGTGAATGCTTTCGTTCAGCGCGGAGCTACAGGCCTAGTATTTCGTACGATCACCTCTCAAATACCTAAATTTGAGGATTTAGGTTTGCCTGATATTTTGAAAGATGTTGCAATGACTAAACGTGGTTTGGTCATTTTTGTTGGGGGTACAGGCTCAGGTAAATCAACCTCACTTGCAGCCATGGTGGGCTATCGTAATGAAAATAGTTATGGCCATATTATTACCATTGAAGACCCTGTTGAGTTTGTACATGAACACAAAAACTGTGTCATTACGCAACGTGAGGTCGGTGTAGATACTGATAACTGGCACATTGCACTTAAAAACACGCTGCGCCAAGCGCCAGATGTGATTTTGATTGGTGAGATTCGTGACCGCGAAACCATGGATTACGCGATTGCTTTTGCTGAAACAGGCCACCTCTGTATGGCAACTTTGCATGCCAACAGCACCAACCAAGCGCTAGACCGTATTATTAACTTCTTCCCTGAAGAGCGCCGCCATCAGCTGCTGATGGATTTATCTTTGAATGTAAAAGCGTTTGTATCGCAACGCTTGATACCTAAAAAAGATGTAAAAGGTCGTGTGGCTGCAATGGAGATTATGCTTAATTCACCTTTAATTTCTGATTTAATCTTTAAAGGTGAAGTGCATGAAATTAAAGAGATTATTGCTAAATCTCGTGAGCTTGGTATGCAAACTTTCGACCAAGCCTTGTTTGATTTACATGAAGCAGGTGAAATCTCTTATGAGGATGCATTGCGTAATGCGGACTCTGTCAACGAAGTGCGTTTAAGAATAAAACTAGAAGGTAAAGCCGCCCAAGAAAAAGACTTGTCGGCTGG
>CAZAHP010000132.1:0-6548 GCA_964484985.1 uncultured Methylophilaceae bacterium | reverse complement strand
GGTGGTATTTACTTAGCCAAGTGCTCAGCACGTTTTTGCGCCATAAACTCAGCGTAAATGTTTTTATGTTGTAAGCACTCACTACCATTTCTATCATTGCAGCTACTGCGTAGCTTGCAAAAGCAAGTGTGTGCCACAAGTTGCTCTAATGTGACTGCGGATTCTTTATCATTGTGCGGTGTTGTCATGATTTACCAGTGGGTTTGAGTGGTTTATGAGGGTAAGAGCGCTGCGCAGGTAAATTGTTCAAGCACATGAAAAATAAAAAAGGAGCATAAGCTCCTTTTAGATAGAGATGACCACTCTCAATGATTTAATCTGGTCGGCGTGGAGAGATTCGAACTCCCGACATCCTGCTCCCAAAGCAGGCGCGCTACCAGGCTACGCTACACGCCGAAGGGGCGCAATATACTTTGAACGCGCTCACTAGTCAACAATCCTCGCATTGAATTCAAAAAAATAGTCACATGGTTTTATCCATTAAGGGTAAAAATCACCATCAAGAAATGAGCAAATAGCAATAAGGGCGTGCACTGATGTTATTCACTTTACATTCTATAGATGCTTACCCTTCAAAAGAGGAAGCACAGTTCTATTGGTATCGTCATAAGAAATGCCAATCACTTCTTTACGGTTACTTTTTAATTGTGCTCTCGGAAGCGGTAATGGCCTGCCGTATCGCATTAATGATCGCGTCTGGTTTTTCTAGCGGAATGTGATGGCCGCTATCAAGCCAAGTAACTGTTGCATCAGGGTAGAGTGTTACTAAATCACTTCTTTTTTTGTGAGCATCTTCCGCTAAATCAGAACTGTCCGCGCTTGGATTTAAGGCGTTAAGAATAAATACCGGATGTTGTGTAAAAGTAGGTAAAAGCATGATTGATTGGCCTGTAGCCTCAATGCCATTAAATTCTTTTTTTTCATGATCGTTCGTGAGTAACTTGAATAATAGAGAAATTGAAGTGGGCCAATTAGCAGGATTGCCTACACCCTCAAGCTGTTTTGGATGTGTTGAGTCAACCAAAACAAGCGCGCCTACTTCATCTGGAAATTTACGGGCAAAGAGTTGCATATACAAACCGCCCAATGAGTGGCCAACCAGTATATAAGGAGGAGAGATCTGCTTTTCTTTTAGAATGGCTCTTAACTCGTCAACAATATGCTCTCCGTCCCTAGGTGATTCCACTGCTTCACTTTTTCCGTAACCAGCTCTGTTGTATGCAAATGCTGAATTAGACTCGGCAATGCTCGGATATACTTTTCCCCATGAGTCTAACGTTGCACCTAATCCGTTCTCAAAAATTACAGTAGGATTTTTATTTTTGACAAATGCGTACTGAACTTTGCGATGTTGGATCGGTTCAGTGATAGAGCCATGAATTGAAGCGCATCCTGTAAGTACAGAAAACCCTAGCAGGATGATAGGTTTGATCAACCAATTAACGCGTGAATCTAGCACTTGCCTGCTGCTTTAAGTAAAGCATTACATGGTGTTTTTTTGCCATCACCACCAGAAGCGCCAGATGATTTGCCTATTTCAACACACACGGCATCTGAGGCGTCTGTACTTGGCGTTACTATAGAGGTAAAGCCAGCAGCTACGTAGCAATTATACTTTTTGCCTGACTTTGTATTAACCAGATAATAAATTTCTGAGTTTTTATTCGGCTCTTGTCGATTAGAAATAGTGAACTCACTTTTATCTAAACCAAGTGCAAAGCCAGTTCTCTGAGTTAAAACATCATCAGAGATTTTATTGGTTTGCACCAAAGCACAGCTAGCTAAAGTGAGTACAAGTGAATATAAAAATAGATATCGTTGTTTACGCATTATGGGTCTCAGTGTGTATTGGTTTTAAATGAGGTTTTTAGAAGGTGATTTTCTTCTTAGGCCAATCCCAACTAAAGCACTTGAAAATAAAAGTGCTGACGCAGGCAAAGGTACTTGACCGATGTTAGATGGCTCGTAGCTTAAGTTGTCGATTGCAAAGCCCTCACTACCCCCGCGAATGTGAATTTTGTCGACTAAGCCCGTATAGTTAGAACCTAACCAAACCAAGCCTAAAGGGGCTCGTGGGTCATAAAGTGTGTGTACTAATACACCCTTGTAATATAGTTCTATGCTTGCAATTGCTGGCTCATCGGCAGCAGTTGCATAAGCCTTATAATAAGTACCTTGAAAAACTACTGGCGCTTGGTCGAATACTAAATCTCCACTTTGACCGTAGAAATAGCGGTCACCAATACCTTCATTCTGGCCTGTGCCTGGCGCAAATCCATACACTTCACCAGTGTTTGACCAACCAGAAATTCCATCATATCCGTCACTAAGTTGTGCCGTGCCATAGAGGGGTGAGTTATTAAACTCGACATCTACATCCTCGAAAGTCACAACGGTAGCATTTGCTGCTATTGAGAAAGTCGAAATAAAAATAAAAGAGCATATTTGGTTGATAGGTCTCATGTTTAATCCTTTGTGTTGATTAATTAAAAATTAAGTTTTTCAGTAAGAAATCTGTTAATTCATGGATGATAAAAACCTATTGTAGATGAACTAATTTGAGAAGGATTTTGCTTTATTGCCAATGCAGCTTTTGAGTAGACGAGTGCTAATTTATTCTGTGAACGGCTTAAATTTATAGACGAACGACAGCGTTGATTGCTTCAGACGATAGGTGTTTTTTGATGCAAATGCTTCTAAAGCGACTCTTGCAATGATGATGTGGCTGTTGGTTATTGGTAATCTCTTAGGCATTCCCATACACTGGTCGTGTATGTTCTGCCAACTCTAGTCTCAGAGCCGTCGGTTAAAATAGCAATAAGCGCAGAGAAAGGGGCTTTTTTGATACGCACAATCGCACTGCGTCTGACGATGCAGCTACGGTGAATGCGAATAAAGTCATAAGGGTCGAGCCGTTGTTCAAGTGAAGTTAAGGTTTCTTGGTATAAATAACTTGCACCAGATACGTGGATGCGAACGTAATCTCGTTCGGCCTGGAATTTAATAATATTGTCTTGTGAAATACGCACAAACTCACCCAGTTGCTTAACCCAGAATTCGTTGGGTTGGCGAGTTTGAGTCTTTAAAGCACTCTTCAGTGATGCAACTATTTCTTGTAACTCAGAAACTCTATCAGCGTTATAACGTGCTCCCACAGCTGACTTGGCCTTTTTCATGGCGACATAAAAACGGGCAGAGTCTATAGGCTTTGTAATATAGTCAACGGCATTTGTTTCAAAAGCGCGTAAAGCATATTGATCAAAAGCGCTAACAAATATCACAACTGGCGGGTCATTTGATAACTGTTCTAATACGTCAAAACCACTGCCACCAGGCATTTGAATATCTAAAAGTAAAATATCTGGGTTATCTTGTTTTACTTTTAATTGTGCCTCAATAGCATCAGATGCTTCATTAATTTGCACTATCCAGTCTAATTTTGAAAGTAGCCGTATCAAACGACGCCTAGCGAGTGGTTCATCATCAATCACCAGTACCCGTAAGCCATTCATGATATTCTCGATGGTAAGTTGATAGTCGCGCGATATCTCCCGGGTTGCGTCACACCAGATGCGAACTTGGAGTTGCCCTGAAAGCGTAACTGTAGGCGCTCAGTTACATTTTTTAAACCAACACCCATCCCAAGAGCGTTTGTTTTATTTGACTCTATCAGGGGAATGTCATTCTCAATAATGATAATGATTCTGTCGGCTACTTGTTTTACAGACAAAACTATTTCTACAGCGGTCGTGGCTTGCGCTACACCATGTTTGATTGCATTTTCGATGAGTGGTTGAAGAATCAGGCTGGGGATAAGAGTGTTGTGTAAGTCTTCAGGTAAATAGATTTTAAATGTTAAACGATCAAGAAAACGCTCTTGTTCTATAGCCAAATACTCAACTTGTAGTGCTACCTCCTCGGCAATTGTGACATCTCTCATAGGGTCAATGGCGAGGGTGGTTCGCAAGAATGTAGAAAGAGATAACATCATTTTTTGGGCTCGTACAGTGGCACCTTCTTCAATTAAGCCAGCGATAGAGTTTAATGTGTTAAATAAGAAGTGCGGGTTTACTTGATAGCGAAGTGCTTGCATTTTTGAACTGAGTGCTATTTCACGCAGTGCAGCCAGTTGTCGCTCATGCTCAACCATTTCGAAATTATCAAGCACTGAAACAAACAAGCAGTTCCATCCAAACATCATAGACGCGCCTTCTATAAGGGTATAACCAGAATACATCGGATCAAAACTTACTGGTTTAGGGTATTGGCAGATGGTGTAGTTGATGAAGTCAATTGCTGTAAAAATTGGCGCTGCGACCAAGGTCATCAAAAAGCACAAAAGTGCTTTCTGCAAAAAAGACAGGCTACGTAGATGTATTAAAATCCGAGCCATCAGATATGTCATCAGAGCGCTTGCGCCAAATAGTATGAGTTTAAGCGGAGCAGACTCTATGGGGTCAATCTTAATAAAATAACCCAACACACTGTCGGCCATAAACATACAAATCCAATACATAATGCTCAGGCGAAAAGCTGCCTGAACAGCACCACATGCCTCGTTTTTTGTATCGGCTAAATTTTCAACAGTGGATTCCATATATTTATTATCGCCTATTATGGCAATAGCTCGAATGTTGTTCGTCGATAATAAAGCGCTATTGGTAGATTATGTATTTGCTCAGGTGGCTGCACTATTTTACAAGGCTATAGTGAGCCATCAGCATGGCTCACTCATAAAGGTTTTTAACAAAATTTTTAAAGAATATGGTTAAGGCTTTCTGGCCCAAATACCTCTCTATGAATATTGTTTGCGTTGTTGCCAAGCGCTAACAAAGCATCGCGCTGCTCATCCATAAACGCTTGTGGGCCGCAAATATAATACACAGCATCTTGATAGGCCGCAGTCACGAGGTTGTTTAGGTTCATTCGGCCTTCAATTTGATGCGGGTTTGTGCCGTCTACTTCATTTAAAAAGAAGGCGAGCTCTGCATTAGCTAACAAAGTTTTAGTGTTTATAATTTCAGCAAAATGTGCAATGTGGTTTTGGCTTCGTGCGGCATGCGCAAACAAAACTGGTCTATCAGGCTTACTAACCGCCAATGTATTGAATATAGATAGCATGGGCGTGATGCCAACGCCAGCAGAAATCAGCCCAATAGGTGTTTGCTCAAACAGCTTAGGCGTGAAGTTACCGCAAGGGTGGCTAATTTCTAATAAGCTACCAACCTTAACATGTTGATGTATCCAGTTTGAAACATTCCCTTTTGGCTTATGTTCATCTGCATTCTCACGTTTTACTGTAATTCTGTAGGTGTTTTTATCGCTACTGTCAGACAAGCTATATTGTCTAATTTGTCTTAGGTTTAACTCAGCTAAATGTACGGCCACGCTAATATATTGGCCTGCTTTAAAAGTAGGTAAGTCAGCAAGATTCTCAGCTTGGAGGACAAAAGAGGCAACATCAGCCGTATGCTGAGTTTTTTCTATCACTTTTACTTTTAGCCACTCATCGGGCTGCTGATTGTTTTGCTGGTAAAGTTTGGCTTCTGCTGCAATTAAAGCATCTGCTAATAAGCCATAAGCCTCTGCCCAAGCCTCTAACAACTCCGCTGTAGCCGTATCACCTAATATTTGTTTAATCGCCCCAAGTAGATGCTTGCCGACAATCGGATAATGCTCGGCTTTTATGCCAACAGACACATGCTTATGCACGATACGCTCAACCACAGGTGCCAAAGCGGCAGTGTTTTCTATATTAGCGGCATAAGCAAACACCGCTGCAGCAAGTGATTGCTGCTGAGAACCATTGGCCTGGTTACCCATGTTAAACAGGTTTTTTAGCTCAGGGTGTGCCTCGAACATGTTTTTATAAAACACAGAGGTGATGGCGAGCCCATGCTCTCTTAGCACGGGTACGCTAGCATCAATATAAGGTTTAGATTTTGCAGATAACATCATAACTCCTAATAAGTTGCATATTAAATGCAACATTTAACTTCAAAAAAAACACTCAATAGAGTGTTGCTTGGGTTGGTTTAAACTTCTTAAAATGCCACTTTATAATGCGGGTATATAGCGTTGATGCATCTGTATCACAGCATTTTGCGTTGTTTTATCCATAATCGTTTGTAAAGAGTATTGATTCATTTCATGGTAAAAAACCTGTAAGCCATGATCCAAAATATTCTTTAAATTGCATCGTCCTGCTAAAACACAGGGTGGTTCTGCACAATTAATGAGTGAGGTTTTATTTTCAAGCTCAATTAAAATATTACCTAATTTCAGCTCACTCGCTTTCATTGCAAGCTTAAGCCCGCCATTTCTACCGCGCGTAGTAATCACCCAGTTGAGTTTATTTAACCTAGTCACCACCTTAATCAAATGGTTTCTAGGCACATCAAACTGCTGAGCAATTTCATTAATCGTCACAGTCGCGCCATTAGCATCGTGTGTGAGGTACATCAGCACCCTTAAGCTAAGGTCTGTAAATTTAGTAATTTGCATAATTGCTAGTATTGTATATATGTTGCATTTAATATGCAACTATA
>CAZAHP010000131.1:0-6769 GCA_964484985.1 uncultured Methylophilaceae bacterium | reverse complement strand
TCTTGAGGGGCTTCTTTTTGGGTGGCGATAAAAAATTGTGAGGCGCGCATGTTTACTCAATCATTCAATTAATCTTAAGGGGCGAATTTTATAGGGAAAATGCGTTTGGAGGAACTACGAATGAGGCAATATTTAGTGTGCTGCTGTTTTATTAGGTTTCCAACCATCTAACCAAACGTCTAATGAGATTATTTCTGGTGGAATACCATTGTCATAAAACCAGCTGTCTACCGCATAATTTTGCTTATTTTCTTTATCTTCAATCACAGCCGTAGTATGCGGCCAGCCGTTGTAGAAAAAGTGACGTGTTTTGAGGTCTACCACTTGATAAAACTGTAACAAGCCAGCATCTGACATCAGTTTTAAGTAGGTTGTGGTATTAGTCGCCTCATCATTACAGTCTTGCTGACCTTGATAATCTGAGTTACCAAATGTACCGGCTCTGTCGCTATCTGTACCTGTTTTAAGGCCAACTACCTCCTCAAAAACACCTACTGCAATCGCTATAGCATCACGTTCATCTTCAGCGTTAGATGGTAGCGGGTCAAACACATCTAATATTCGTTGCCACTCATCCACATCCATACTTGCGTGCGCTTGCTTAGCACAACCACCGCCATAGCATATATCAAAGCCACTCAATTGCACATTTTGCTTTAGCACTTTGTTTATCATAGCAATATCAGCTTGCGCATCAGTAACAAAAAGCAACATCAACAAAGCATTTAGATATATCTTAAAGTACGATTGGACGGTTTGGGAGCTCGTTTTCATTTTCACTGTCAGCGGGGTAATGCTGCTGCAAAATACCCCCTATTTTGTTAATGCCCAGTAACACGCCCTGTTCAAACTGCTTTTGTTTAAAGAGGTTTTCCATTTCTTTGCAAATCGATCCCCACCCCTCATCGCCTACGTGTCTATGTACACCTCTGTCGGCCACAATTTCCACATCTCGGTCTGCGAGCATAAGATATATCAACACACCATTATTACTCTCAGTATCCCAAATGCCAAATTGTGAAAATATTTCAATGGCTCTTTGTCGAGGAGTTTTACCACGCAAGACGTGTATGGGGTGTAAGTCAGCTTCAACTACAAAGCAAATCTCACCTAGATGTGTTTGCTCACTGTGTTTGATAGCGCTCTCTATGCGATGCATAGCATCTTCAGAGAAATACTGTCCCACAGTCCACGGGGTTGAGAACAAATGCTTAAATAATCGTTTAAGTCCTTGATGTTGCATTACCAGTCTCCCGAAGCTCCGCCGCCGCCAAAACTGCCACCGCCGCCTCCACCAAAGCCGCCACTTCCACCACCAAAACCACCCCCGCCAAAACCACCGCCCCAGCCGCCAAAAGAGTTATCAGAAGCATAGCCTCGTCCACCTTGGCTACCGCTAAAAGCAAGCGCCAACAAAAAGGCGGCCAGCCCTAATACAGCAGACATCATAACAGTACCCAGCAGCAACCAAGCCATACCGCCGACTAAACCACCTGTCAGGGTAGATCCAAAAAACCGTCCAAACATTGAAGAAAGTATACTGCCACCAAAAATGGCCGCCATGAGCAAAACAAAGTAGTTATTATCACCACCTTTTTGACGTTGATGCGCAGGTGCAGGTAATTTCTCACCGTCAATCAGCGCCATAATTTTGTCTAAGCCTGCGTTTAGGCCGCCGTAGATATCACCCTGCTTAAATAAAGGTGCAATATGCTCTGCAATAATACGCTTGGCATACACATCTGGAATCGCCCCCTCTAAGCCGCGACCGACCTCTATACGCATTTTCCTATCATTTTTAGCGATTAACAGCAGCACACCGTCATCTTGCTTTTCTCTACCTACTTTCCAAGCATCCACCACACGAATACTGTATTGTGCGATGTCTTCTGGCTGAGTGGTTGGAACGATTAACAAGGCAATTTGGCTACCTTTGGCTTGCTCAAAGGCTGCAAGTTTACTTTCTAATGCAGATTGTTGCTCAGCACTTAAAGTATTGGTAAGGTCAGTAACACGATGCCCATAAGGCGGCACCGTAACATCTTCGGCATGTGCGCCAAGACTCATCATCAAGGCGCAGCATACCAACAAAACATAAAACAAACGTTGCATCAGCTTAGCTTAATTCTTATCGCCAAAGTCTACGCTTGGTGCTTTAGAAACCTCTTTCTCATTTTCAACAGTAAATGAAGGCTTGGTTTGGTAACCAAACATCATAGCAGTTAAATTACTAGGGAAAGAGCGTACAGTGATATTGTATGCTTTGACCGACTCAATAAAGCGATTACGCGCCACTGTCACGCGGTTTTCTGTACCCTCAAGTTGCGCTTGTAAATCACGAAAACCTGCGTCGGCTTTCAATTGCGGATAATTTTCAGAAACCGCTAACAAGCGAGAAAGTGCTGATGTCATTTGCGATTGTGCGGCTTGGAATTTTGCAAACGCTTCAGGGTCGTTAATCAACTCTGGAGTAGCTTGTATGCTGCTCACTTTTGAACGCGCTTCGGCCACTTCTGTGAACACTTTTTCTTCGTGGTCAGCATATCCTTTGACTGTTTTCACCAGATTAGGCACTAAATCTGCACGGCGCTGATATTGGTTGAGCACTTCTGCCCATTGCGATTTCACTTCTTCATCTTGTGTTTGAAAACTATTGTAGCCACAGCCAGTTAGGTTTAGCACCAAAGCGAGTGCAGCGAGTTTTAATAAAAGTTTTTGCATCATATCTCCGAATAAAGAAACGTACTAACGGTCAGCTCTATAAATAGCATTTATAGAACTGCCCTTATTGCTTACTATGAGGGCAATTGTTCAGATTGCAAGCTTTGCATTAATGAGCGTGCGGCACAAAGGTCTTGCCATGCTTTTGCTTTGTCTGGCAAATTGCGCAACAAATAAGCTGGATGGTAAGTCACGATAACAGGCACGCCGTGATAATCATGCTGTTTGCCTCGCATGCTAGCAACACTTTCAACACTATTTAACAAAGACTGTGCTGCAAACTTACCTAAAGCTAAGATGAGTTTAGGCTGAATGAGTTCAACTTGGCGCTTGAGAAAAGGGTCGCATAAATGCACTTCTTCACCTTGTGGGTCTCGGTTTTCAGGCGGGCGGCATTTAAGCACATTCGCAATATAAACATTTTGCCCACGCTTAAGCCCTATGGCTGCCAGCATGTTGTCTAATAATTGACCTGCAGCTCCCACAAATGGTTCGCCGCGCTTATCTTCTTCCGCGCCCGGGGCTTCGCCCACAATCAGCCAATCTGCATTAGCATCACCCACGCCAAACACCGTTTGCGTGCGCGTTTTGGCAAGCCCGCAGGCTTGGCAATTGGTTACACAGGCTTGCAGACCCTCCCAATCAAGCTGCATCACCATCTCGCGGCGGCCTTCGCTGAGAGGCTTGTTGAGTTCTGGCAAATGTAACTCTTCAACAATCGGCTCAAGCGCTACTGGCGCAGCTTCGGCAACACTCATTGAGGCCGTTTGCTTAAAAGGCTCTTGCTCAACAATAGCCGCTTCAGAGGTAGCTACTGGGTTTACTTCCGTATTTAATGCAGGCCTAGGCTCTCGCAGCTTCCAAACTGGGAGCAACTCTAACTCACGCAGCATGTCTTCTCGACGCAAGGTCATAAGGCTAAGCCCATCAGCACAGCATCTTCGCGACCCTGTTTTGCGGGGTAGTAATTGCGGCGTATGGCCATTTCGTTAAATCCCATGCTTTCATAAAGACTAAGCGCTGAGGTGTTGGATGGCCTTACCTCCAAAAACATATTCGCACCACCGTGGTCGCGCCCGATTTGCATCATATGTTCAAGCAAATCACGACCTAAGCCCATGCCTTGAAAAGCTTTGTCCACGCTAATGTTAAGCAAATGCACTTCGTCCAATATCATCATCAAAATAGCGTAGCCAATAATCTTATTGTCTAGCATTAAGACCCAGCAACTGTAACCGGAATTTAAAGAATCACTGAAGTTACCACGCGACCAAGGATAAGGGAAATTAGCGATCTCGATTTGCATAATCGCATCTAAGTCGTCAGCCCTCATAGGACGGGTCACAGTATTAATGTTTACTTGTGCATTCATGATTTGTTTATTAAGTGATTGCCTAGCATCACTTAACGCTCGCTCATTTTAAGTGCGACTTTATTGCGTACATAAATGGGTGCCGCCTCATGCGCAGGCCTTGCCTCACCACGCTCAAACACGGGTAGTGCTAAACGTGCAATATACTGCGCGTGTGGATAAATTTTGTCATCAAGGTGTGAAATCTGCCCCGCATATTGCGCTTGCAACACATCGGCAAATACAGCCCATCCACTACCTGCACCGACCCAAGATGATCCTTGTACACTAGGCACTTGCTCTGGTTTACATAAGCTAGGCGCGGCAACTTCTTGCCATACACCATCAACTTTCAGATAGGCAGCATGATAAACCTCTGCCATACGTGCATCGAGGCAAGCAATCACATGGTCTGCGCCACTCGCCTCTGCCACAGCTTGCAGAGTACTCACGCCAACAACAGGTAGCTGTGCGCCAAAAGCCAGGCCCTGCGCTACGCCACACGCTATACGCAATCCTGTAAATGAGCCAGGCCCTGCACCAAATGCAATTCCGTCTAAGTCTTTTAGTTCAACGTGCGCCTCGTCTAACAATTCGCGCAACATAGGTAAAATGCGCTGAGAGTGCGTCTGCCCCGCATGTAATTCACGCGTCAGCAGCCGCCCATCTAAGAGCAAGGCCAGAGTTAAATATTCTGTAGAGGTGTCTAAGGCAAGTATTTTCATTCAGCCGCCATTTTGCCATAACTCACTTTGGGAGACACGGAATAAGTGAGCGAGCGAGATAAAGTGCAAGACGCACGGAACGCAGAAACCGAGATAGTACCCAGTGTACAGCGAGGTTGCGAGTACCGCGCAACGTAGCAATTTGCTCGCGTAGCCACTTATTCCGTGTATCCTTTATTACGGCTGGCCTTAATGCGTCCGCGCAACATTTTAGTTTCCACTCGACGCTTCTGTGCGCCTAATGTGGGGCGTGTAGCGCGTCGCATCAATGGAGGTTTTGCAACACTATTCACGATTTCATGTAGCCGAGTTATTGCATCTTGCTTATTTAACTCTTGGCTACGAAACTGCTGCGCTTTAATAATCAACACACCCTCAGACGTTATGCGACTATCTCGTAAAGCAAGTAATCGCAATTGATGTCCAGATGCTAATGAAGATGCTTTAATATCAAAGCGCAAATGTATTGCACTTGAAACTTTATTAACATTCTGCCCGCCCGCCCCTTGCGCGCGCATGGCAGTGAGCTCGTATTCACTTTCAGCAATGACTATTGGCAACATACATTAATAATGAAGTTATAATGAATTGGTTCGCATTGTAGCCCAGACCAACATCACATGCACCCAGAAGACTTGCAAAAACTTGTCACCATGCCCATGCCCTATGGCAAATATAAAGGTCGCGTTTTGGCCGACTTACCAGGGCACTATTTAAATTGGTTTGCACGTGAGGGCTTTCCTAAAGGTGAATTAGGCAGGCTGCTTGAACTCATGCAAACTTTAGATCATAACGGTCTAAAAGACTTATTACAGCCTTTACGCTAACACAAAACAACAAGCTTTTAACTTAATATAAGCGACTAGTTTATAATACGTTCTAAACCTTTGAGATAAACATTTATGAGCCAGCCATTACTGAACACCTCCATACCTAGTCTACGCATGATTAACCAAGGCAAAGTGCGTGACATATACGACATCAATGCCGACACCATGCTACTAGTGACCACAGACCGCCTCTCAGCATTTGATGTGGTTTTACCAACGCCGATTGTTGACAAAGGCACGGTGCTCACAGAAATTGCCAATTTCTGGTTTGCAAAATTACAACACATTGTACCTAACCACCTCACAGGCATAGACCCTAACAGCGTGGTGAGTGACCCAGCAGAAAAAGCCCAGCTAGGCCGCCGCGCTTTAGTTGTTAAAAAACTAAAACCGCTACCGATTGAGGCGATTGTTCGCGGCTACTTGGTTGGTTCGGGCTGGAAAGAATACACCGAGCAAGGCACTGTTTGCGGCATTCAATTGCCTGCTGGGTTAGAGCAAGCTTCACAATTACCGCAACCAATATTCACACCTTCAAGCAAAGCTGATGTAGGTGACCATGATGAAAACATCAGCCTAGAAAAATGTGCGCAATTATTGGGTAAAGAGCTTGCTGAAAAAGTTGCTCTAGTGAGCTTACAACTCTATAAAGAAGCCGCTGAATATGCACTCACACGAGGCATTATTATCGCTGACACCAAGTTTGAATTTGGCCTAGACGCCGATGGCACATTGCACCTGATTGACGAAGCGCTTACACCAGACTCATCACGTTTTTGGCCAGCCGACCAATATGTCGTAGGTAAAAACCCACCGAGTTTTGACAAACAATTTGTGCGCGATTGGCTAGAGTCATCTGGATGGAACAAAAAAGCTCCTGCGCCAGAATTACCTGCCGATGTTGCGCAAAAAACCAGTGAAAAATATCGAGAGGCCTACAAAATCCTCACAGGCAAAGCACTGTCTTGATTGATGAGCATCAAAGAAAAACTCAAGCAAATTGCAGACCTCTTAAAGGCTGAGTTCAACTTTTATCGCGCCTTACAGCAACACCCACAAACACCTTGGCTAGCTAAAGCACTGCTATGGCTAGCCATAGGGTATTTGTTACTTCCGTTTGATTTAATCCCTGACTTTATTCC
>CAZAHP010000130.1:0-6822 GCA_964484985.1 uncultured Methylophilaceae bacterium | reverse complement strand
TATGAGTAACGCAGCATAGCAACGTAAATTCAATTTATAGAAGTGCCCGTAAGTTAGCAACGGTGTATCGTTCTATGTTTTAGTGCAGGCAAACTATTGCGCAAGCTGGCTTGATAGCCTAAGTTTACCGAAGCCATGACCACGCCTGAGCCGCGTGGCAGCCTATCAAGAATCACGCCCCACGGGTCTACTATCATGCTATTGCCATGGGTTTCGCGACCTGAAAGGTGGTAGCCACCTTGTGCAGGCGCAAGCACGTAGCTTAAGTTCTCAATGGCACGAGCGCGAATTAAACTTTCCCAGTGCGCTTTACCTGTAGTGTCTGTAAAGGCTGAAGGGAGCACGATTAAATCAACATCTTTCATCGCTCTAAACAGCTCAGGAAAGCGCAAATCGTAACAAATAGAAAGCCCGATTTTGCCAAATGGCGAATCAATCACGACGACTTCTTGACCAGGCTCTATGGTTTTTTCCTCATGGTAGTGCTCTTCACCAAGATTCAAGCCAAACAAATGGATTTTGTCATATCGGGCAACTTGCTTGCCTTTGTCATCATACACCAAGCAACTATTGCGGACTTTATCTGGGCTATTAGCCTCTAGCGGAATTGAGCCGCCAATAATCCAAATGCCATGCTTTTTAGCAGTTTTGGAGAGAAACTTTTGTATAGGGCCGCTGCCTTCTGCTTCACGCACGGCGACTTTATCAGTATCTCGCATGCCCATAATGGCAAAGTATTCAGGCAGTGCGACTAATTTTGCACCTTGCTCTACCGCAATTTCAATCAGGCGCTCAGCCTCACTTAGGTTAGACGACACAGTCGGACCAGAGGCCATTTGTATGCCAGCGATTCTGACAATGCCTTTGGCTGTAGCGCCTTTTTCTGGCTTAACTGCTTTACCTCGTGATTTTATCGCCATGCTATTTCCCCAATGGTTTTGATTGTTTATCGTCAACTTTTTCAGCTGCTTCAGTCTTTACTTCTACTGGGTTGGCCCAAGTGCCAACTATTTCGTACTCATCCCTCGCCAACTGATTAAGCGGGTCTTTTAGCAGCTTTTGTGCTAAATATGCAGCAGCTGCAACTGCTGGGCCACCTGCCAAGGCTGCTAAGGAAACGCTATCACTCACATAGGGCGTCACTTTAATATGTAAATGCTGAGTCTCTTTGCTTAAATCCGTTTGGCCTTTCATTTCTACCAAAGCTGTTGGGCCTTTAAGCTTAAAGTTATCGCTACTCATATTGCCCTGCTCGATATGCACGTTTGCGCTTATTTTATCAAAGGTAAAACCATCGCTAAATACGTCTCTAAAGTCAAAGGTGAGGCGGCGCGGCAAATTCTGTAATGTCAGCATACTAAAGAGCCTACCCACACCTGGTTGAATCTTTAAAATTTGCCCACTGAGGGCTTCAAGCTTGAGATTACCGTTTAATTTTGCAGCCTCAAACTCATGTGGACTATTCGGCCAACTCAGTTGACCTTGCAAACTAGCACTGCCACCCTTGATGGTACTGGGGTAGCCAAAACGCTCTAAAGTTTTACCCAAATCGCTAATCGCCCAATTAATATTCATGCGAGTATTGGGTGTTCTCTTCCAGTTACGCCACTCTCCATCCGCATTCATGGTGCTATCAGGGTTAGTGATATTGAGCTTTTCTATGACCCAGTTTTCACCGCGCTCTTGCGCTTGTAACTCTAAACTGCCTAATTTTTTTTGCTCCAACTGAAAGTTTTCAGCACTAATATCTAAAGCTGGATATTGCACAGAAGGCTTATTACTTTGTGTGACTGCCGCAACCACATTGGAGCTCGCAGGGATATTTAAATTTTTAAGTTTTGCAGAAATTTTGCCATTACCTTGGCTTAGCCATGCAGCCTCCCCCGTCACTTCTGGGCTTTGTATGTCGAGCTTCCATCCTCCTAAAATAGGCTTGGCCTGCAATTTAAGGTCGTTAATTTTACGGTTAAACACAGCGAGGCTATTAACGCTTAAATCGACCTTAGCAATCTCTAAGTTGCTCTGTTTTTTTGCATTACTGCTTGCAGCTTGAGGCTGATTCAATGCCGCTAGCCAAGCATCTGCATCTAGCGTGCTGAGTACAGCATTCACATTCACCCCTGATTGAGTAGGCATTTCGGGCGAAACATTCACACCAATTTGACCACGCTCAATTTCTAAACTTCCATTTTTTCTAAGGCGCTGAAACTTAGCGGCAATAGTATTACCTACGTTAACACTCATCACATCTTGCGCTGAAGTTTTTTGGCTAGTGTTGTATCTAAATGGCATTGTATCTGCGGCTGCTTTATTGAGAGGCGCAGGCCAGTTTGAGGCCATACCAACAAGATTGGTGCGTATATCAATATCTAGTTGCTGCTGTTGTATATTGATGTCGCCCGACCAATCTGCACCACCAGCAATCTGGTCTAGCACACTCAGTTTTAAGCCATCTTTTAAGCCAACATCGGTCACATGACCTGAAGCAGCTATTTTAATCAGGCGATTTTTGCCCGTAGTTAAATTAAACTGCGCAGGTCCGCCAAATACCCAAGTTGTCATATTTTTGGCGGTAAGCGCGTGCTCGGTAAACTCTAAACTACCATTGATTTTGCTTAAATCGGGGATAGCGTCACCCGCCATGCTGCCATTAATAATTTGGTAGTTACCTTTAACCTTTGTTCTATCAGTGTCATTAAGCGGAATCACCAATGACAAATTAAGAACGCCTTCTCCTGTTGTAGTTAAACCTTGCGTAAACCCATCGGTTATTTCTACCACAGGGCTGTGATTGATAAACTCAATGCCATCTTTCACCTGCCCTCGGCCTTCGCTCACAATGGTTAAAATCGGGTCATCTGCATCTAACACAGGAATCACGCCATGCGACTTGATAATTTTAGTGCCAGAAATGCGGCCACCTGTGGCATCCAGTGTTAAGCCTGGCCCCTGAAAGGTCAATTTCAACTTAATGTCATCAATGCGCGGCCAGCCGTCACCATAATCCAATATGCCTCCGCTTAAATCTGCGGTAACTTTAAACAGCCCTTGATCTTTACCTACAAAAGGAAACTCGTTTAAATAGCCTTTTAAAATCAAATCTACATTTTGTACTTTACCTGCCAAAATCGATTTATCTAGCCAGGCTAAAGTGTCTGGTCCCATAATTTTAGGGTAATAATGCTTAGCGGTTTTAGCATCCGCATAGGGGAAGCGGCCAGTTAAATCAATATAACCGCCCTTTATCCCGTCCATACGGTAAGTGCCATTCACCACGCCGTTTATCTCAGCGTTGCTAATCGCAATATTTTTAAGCGCTAACTCTGTGCTATTTTTACTGTTTTGCCATGCCACTTCACCAGCAAGCTTATCTACTGGGATTGGCCAACGCATGACCTCTTTTAAATCTAGCATAGCACCCTGTGTGCTAAGGCGAATGCTCCCCTCATCTTGGTCTGCCTCTACGCTACCCGACAGCTTGCTGAACCCAGGTATTTGCTGGTAGGCCTGCATGCCCAACTCTTTAAACTCACCACGAATTTTGTACTCATCAGGATGCTCTTGCGCGCCTTTCCATTGCATACTAAGCGATTCCAAGACGCCTGTAGGCGCAATCGCATCTAAATATTGCAATGCATTTTTAGGTAGTGGCAAATAACGTGCAAAGCGGCTTGCTGCCAATAAATTAAACTGCGTTAACTGAACGTCACCTTCTATACGGGGTTTACCATTCAGCTGGCCTTGGCGCAAATCAATCAAACCGTTATCAATATTAAGGCCATCTGCGGAGTCAACATCAATGCGCTCTGCGCGGAACTGCTGCCCATCAGGATAGCGCTTCCAGAAAAGTCGGCCAGAAAGTTTGTTCAGGCTTAATTCAGCATTTTGTGCTGAAAGCTTGGTTTTAACGCCAGATAAAGCCACGTCAGTTGTAAAGTTTGTAGGTTTGCCTTCTGCAAAATCAAACCAAAAGCGCATTGCGCCGTAGCCAGTATTGAGCTCTAAAGGATAATCCATCCACGCATGCCACGCAGCAATATCCACTTCTTCTAGCTGACCATAAATTTTGCCTCTCCATGTGTCAGATTTACTAATATCACGCCCATACAAAATAGCGCGCAAATCTAATGGTTTGTTAGTGCCCACAGATGAATAAGCATGCATAGAGATTTGATGCTTACCCACCAAGCCACCTAAAGCTGGGTTAATAATCGCCAGATGTAACTTGGTTAAGCTAAGGTCAGGCGCTTTGCGTAAATCATCCTTCCAAACCACTGTTGCATCGACTATATCAACTCGTGATTGACGCAATACCCAATTAGAAAACTCAGGACGAGACGGGCCACTCATAGGAATCCCCGCTACAAATAGGTTGCCATTAGGCTCTCGTCGCACCACTAAATTTGGCGCATTCACAACAAGATGAGAGAGTCTAGGTTCTAGTAAGGGGATACTAAGCCATGAAATACTAGTTTCGACCTGCTCCAATTTAAGCGCTGGGCGATTTTGCGCATCGTGTAGCAATACGTTAGCTAGCGATAAGTGAGGGTTCATGCCTTCCCAGCTAGCTTCAATTTTTTCTATGGTCACCTTTTGCCCAAGCGCCAAACTCGCGCGCTGCGCGATGTCATCTTTATGGCTTTCAATATTTGGTAATATTAAATAGCGCAGCGCGAGTATAGTGCCAGCCACTATAATAATCGCCACCCAAAGCAGGGTTAGCGTAGCGCGGTATAACCAGAAGAAAGATTTTTTTACCATGGAGACTTAATATTTAGCCTTTTAAAGTGAGCTCATGGCGATTTGATTGCTAAATGACATATAGGTTGCAGAAATATAAATTCAGTAATATTTGTAACATTATATAGTTAGCTTGCAAGCTATGGCGAATCTTAGCGAACTAACAGGGTAGAATAACGCCTTTCTGTAGTTTATCGCTGACACAGCTCCTAAAATTACATATTTTTACCTAAAAATTAGCACTTAGAGGCAAGATTTGATTCAATTTAAACAACTCACTTTGGTACGCGGCGTAAAAGTACTCGTTGAAGGAGCATCGTTTCAGCTACACCCAGGCCACAAAGTAGGCCTCACAGGCGCCAATGGCGCTGGTAAATCTAGCGTATTTGCCATGCTGCGTGGTGAGCTTCATGTAGAATCAGGTGATTTAGAAATACCGCCCAATTGGGTGATTGCCCACGTGGCGCAAGAAACCCCAGCGCTCGCACAGGCCGCCATAGAGTTCACCTTAGATGGCGATGTTGAGCTACGTAGCATAGAAGCCGCACTGGTTGAAGCTGAAGCCAAACACCAAGGTGAAAAAATAGGTGAGCTGCATGCTCGCTTTAGCGAAATAGAAGGCTACTCTGCCCGCGCCAGAGCCGCCGAACTACTCGATGGCTTAGGCTTTAAAAGCACAGATTTAGCGCGCCCAGTTTCAGACTTTTCAGGCGGATGGCGGGTACGCCTCAATTTAGCACGTGCGCTGATGTGCCGCTCTGATTTACTGCTGCTTGACGAACCCACCAACCACTTAGACCTAGACGCCGTCATGTGGCTAGAAAGCTGGCTGCAAAGTTATCGCGGCACATTGGTGCTAATTTCGCACGACCGCGACTTTTTAGATGCCATCGTCAACCACATTGCCCATATTGAGCAACAAAAGCTCACCTTATATAAAGGTGGCTACTCAGACTTTGAGCGCCAACGTGCTGAGCGCCTCGCGCAACAACAATCTTCATACGAGCGCCAACAACGCGAAGTAGCGCACCTGCACAGCTATATTGACCGCTTCAGAGCCAAAGCCACCAAAGCGCGTCAGGCGCAAAGCCGCATTAAAGCGCTTGAACGCATGGAGATGATTTCTGCCGCGCACGTAGACTCACCATTTAGCTTTAGCTTCAGAGCGCCGCTTGCCGCGCCAGACCCATTGCTAGTGATTGACGACATCAACGCAGGCTATGGCAGCAATATCATACTCAACAAAATCGCCTTTACCATGCGCCCCGGCGAGCGCGTAGGCCTGCTCGGGCGCAATGGCGCGGGTAAATCCACCCTAATTAAACTCCTTGCAGACGAGATAAAAGGCCTCAGCGGCAAACGTGTAGAAGGCAAAGATTTAAAAATTGGCTACTTTGCCCAGCACCAGCTTGAGCAACTGCGCCCAGATGAATCACCGCTGCAACACATGCTCAAACTAGACCCACAAACGCGCGAACAAGAGCATCGCAACTACTTAGGTGGCTTTGATTTTGTAGGCGACATGGCCACCAGCGCCTGCGGCAGTTTCTCAGGCGGTGAAAAATCGCGCCTTGCACTGGCATTGCTCATTTGGCAACGCCCTAATTTGCTACTACTAGACGAGCCCACCAACCATCTCGATTTAGAAATGCGCCACGCGCTCACACTCGCACTACAAGACTACCAAGGCTGCGTGGTACTCGTCTCGCATGACAGAGCCCTGCTACGCGCCACCTGCGACAAATTTATACTCGTTGCCGACGGCAAAGCAGAAACCTTTGACGGCGATTTAGAAGACTACAAATCATGGCTAGACGCTGAACGCCTCAAAGAAAAAGCGCAGCAAACTGCTCAAGCTGAACCCTCAAACCATAAAATTGAACGTGCGCAGAGCAAAGCCGAGCGCCAAGCACGTTTAGCAGAACGCAGACCGCTATTAAAAGAATCTGAAAAATGTGAAGCCAACATTGCACAATGGCAAAAAGAAAAAGCGCCCATCGATGCACGCATGGCCGAGCCCAGCCTCTACGAAGCTGCTGCCAAGCAAGAACTACAAACCCTACTGAAACGCCAAGCAGAGCT
>CAZAHP010000129.1:0-6916 GCA_964484985.1 uncultured Methylophilaceae bacterium | reverse complement strand
GCCATAGTGCCTACGCCGCCTGCTACCATGAGCGCGTATAGCACGAATGAGGCTAGCTCACCGCCTGACATGATGCCTGCGTTGACTTGGCGTGCGCCTATCCATAATACAAATATAATCGTACCTAATATGGCGGTGACCATGACTACAGTGAGTAGTGCACGTACTCTTGCGCGCTTTAATGCAGTAGCAAAACTAATATCAGCACTATTTTTAAATCGCGCAATTTCTCTATGCTCTTGTGTGTAGGATTGAACGGTAGGGATAGCATTGAGTATTTCGCCTGCCATTGCTGAACTATCAGCAATACGGTCTTGAGATTCACGTGAGAGTTTTTTTACAGTGCGGCCAATAAGTAGGATGGGTAATATTAGTAATAACATGAGCCCAAGGTTGAGTGAGAATAAATAGAAGTTGGTGACGGCTAACATAATCATGCCGCCTATGCTTTGAAAAAGGCTGCGTAAGCCCATGGAAATTGAGCTGCCAACGACAGTTTGTATCAGTGTGGTGTCACCAGTGAGTCGGGATAAGACCTCGCCTGTTTGTGTGGTTTCAAAAAATTGTGGAGATTGCGTCATTACACGAGCATATACTGCACTGCGTAAATCTGCGGTAACGCGCTCACCTATCCAGCTCACTGTGTAGTAGCGCGAAGCTATTGCAATAGCCCATAATGCGGCGAGTGCGAACATGACAATAAAGTGACCATTTAAGCTAAGCGAACCGATAAGGCCTGTATTAGACTTATTAGCGGTGTTGGTAGCAAAGCCAAAGTCGATTAAGTCTCTAAATGCGAGAGGCACGACCAGTAGTGTGGCTGAGCCTATGCAAAGCAGAGCGAGTGCGAGTAAAACGCGAGCGCGATAGGGACGCAAGAATGGCCATAAGCTGCTGAGCGAGTTAATTTTCTTAACGTTGACTCGTTCAGTTTTGGATGATGTTGCTGTAGTGTTGTTAGACATGTGCGCTTTAAATAGGCTAAATATGCATAGTAGCATTGGCAAGCGCCCGCAGTTTAAGTTCCTGCGGGGCTTGTGCGCTATTTAAAACTTTTTGGAGTGAATAAGACGTTGTAGGTGCTTAGATTAAAACATAAGCTAAGTAGCTAAGGTATAAAACGCCGTTCACCCATACATGCCATACTTTAAGTTGGCCTTTTGAGGCCATAAAGCGTAACCAAATGGCGCCAACTAAAGTAATGATTACACCAGAGAGCACTTCTGGGCGGGGCTCCCATGGAGTGAGCATAATGCCGATGGCTGGGAGTAGGGTGCCTTGAAACACTAGTGCGCCAGTAATATTGCCAAAAGCTAATGTGTCTTTGCCTTTACGTATCCACAGAATACTATTCACTTTTTCAGGTAATTCAGTGGCGATAGGAATAATGAGCAATGAAAGCACTAAGGCAGAAATGCCTAAAATAGCAGCGGCTTCTTCAACGCCCATAATAAAGCCTTTAGCACCTGCGACTAATAAGCCAAGGCCAAGGATGAGCTGTATCATTATCACTGGCATTTTATTAGGTAGGCCGAGGCGGCATAAAAACATGTCAGATTCAGCTTCAGTGGCATGGCCTTCTTCTACTAAGCCTTTAGAGGCGCGTATGGTGAGCATGATGTAAATAAAATAAATCATGACCATGCCAAAACCCATAGCGTAGCGCACGGCTACTTGAGTGTGGGGGATAAAAAGTGCAATGGTGGCACATGCAAATGCAGCAATAAAAAAGTCAAAGTCGCGTTTTAAGCCTGTGCGTTCAGGGTGAAAATGCCCTTGCACACCGCGTCTTTTAAGCACAGCAAAAGCAAGTAAAGAAATAGATAAAGTCGCTAACATGAGCGGTGCGCCTAAAATCGCACCTACGCCTATCTCTTCATTGGTTTGCTGGCTGCTAGTGCCTGCTAATAAGGCTAATAAGGGCACTGAAGTTTCAGGTAGTGCTGTGCCTACCGCAGCAAAAATAGAGCCTGTAACGCCCTCAGAAATGCCTAATTTTTCACCTAAATGCTCTAAAGCATTGGTAAACACCTCGGCAGCGATTAAAATCACCACTAACATTAAAAATAATTCAAAAAATATCATTTGCTTTACCTACAATAAACTTAAGCTTGGATTTTATCGGATAAGCGCAATTTACGCATGAATAAACTTAAAATAAATGCAGAAGGTATTTGCCAAGAGGCACGTTGGGTAGGCTCGCCCAACTTCGATGCGCGGCCGATTGCAGATGATATTTGCCTCATCGTGATACACAATATCAGTTTGCCGCCTCAGCAATATGGCGGCAATGGTGTGTTTGAGCTTTTTACCAATCAACTTAATCCGCAAGAGCACCCTTACTATGCTGAAATTGCGCACTTAAAAGTATCGTCACATTTTTTTATTAGACGTGATGGCGAGTTAATACAGTTTGTTTCATGCTTAGACCGTGCATGGCATGCAGGTGCTTCGCATTGGCAAGGCCGCGAACGCTGTAATGATTTTGCAATTGGCATAGAGCTAGAAGGCTCAGACTTTGAAGCTTTTGAACCTAAACAATATGCTACGCTCAAAGCATTGCTTGCTGCTTTAAAAGAAAGTTATGCTATTGTGCAAGTCACTGGTCACTCAGACATTGCACCTCATCGCAAAACTGACCCTGGCCCATATTTTGACTGGTCTCAACTCAACGATTAAAAATTGTAGATACTCACATTGATAATGCAGAAAATTACTCAACTCTTAATCATGAGCGCTTTAGTGCTCAGCATCAGCGCCTGTGGCGCGAAAAAAGAAGAAGATGACAGCAAAAAAGCAGGTGGCGAAAATGGCGCAAAAGCTACTTTAGTCACAGTCACCCAAGTCAAAAATGCACCAATTGAAATCACCGAGCAAACCGTAGGTACGCTAGAAGGTTTTATAGACCCAACCTTGGCTGCAGAAGTGGCGGCGCACGTGGAAGCTGTTCACGTTACTATCGGTCAACAAGTTAAAAAAGGCCAATTGATTGCCACTTTAGACGCAGGTGATTTTGGTATGCAACGCAACGAAGCTCAAGCTGAAGTGGCGCGTATTGAAGCTTTGATTGAAAACCAAGCAAAAATAGTGGCGCGCAGCCAAGCCTTGGTGAATAAAAACTTTATTTCACAAACCGCTGTAGATAATGACATTGCCCAGCAAAATGTACTCAAGCAACAATTAGAGGCAGCAAAAGCACGCGTGGGCAGCATTAATCACAATAGCAGCAAAACAAAAGTCTATGCGCCTATTAGCGGCACCATACAAACCAGAACGGTAGGCCCGGGTGAATATTTGCGAGTGGGCGACCCTATCGTGCAAATAGTCTCTAAGCAAAAGCTACGCGCGCATTTGCCTTTTCCTGAGAGCATAGGTGCTAAATTGAAAGCGGGCTTAAAAGTACGCCTGACTACACCTACTGCCAGCAATGTGGTCGAAACTGAAATTCACGAACTAAAACCCATGCTCACTGCTGAGAACCGCTCGATAGACGTGATAGCCGATGTTTTAGACCAAACAGATTGGCAGCCGGGTGCCAGTGTGACTGGCACAGTTGTCTTAGGCACATCAAACAGCGCAATGATGATACCTGAGCAAAGCTTAGTGCTGCGGCCTGCGGGCGAGGTGGTGTATGTGGTGCGCAATAATGTGGCTTACCAAGCCGTGGTAAAAACTGGCTTGCATCAAAATGGCCAAATTGAAATTGTTGAAGGGCTTAATGCCGATGACACCATAGTGGTGGATGGCGCAGGCTTTTTAACAGATAAAGCGCCTGTGAAAATGAGTAAGTGACGCAATCACTCAATCTACATCAATGCGCAAAAAAATTCAAAGTTCTAAATCAGGCGAGGCGCGAGCAAAACATTGCCTCGCTGCATCTGTTTGATGATGTCAGGAGTAATTTTTTGCGATGAACGAAGCATGATAACGAAGTTTGGATTTTTTAAATGACCTTGCCTGAGCTATCCATACGCCGTCACGTCCTAGCTTGGATGCTTTCAGGCGTGATTATTCTGTTTGGCATTATTGCCTACCAGCGCATTGGTATTGACCGCATTCCGTCCATTGATTTCCCTGTCATTATGGTCAACACCACATTGCGCGGTGCTAACCCTGATGTGGTCGACACCTCTATCACCAGTGTGATTGAGTCTGCCATTAACACCACACCTGGCATTGAGCATATTCAATCATCTTCTTCGCCTGGCGTTTCAAATGTCAGCATCACCTTTGTACTCGGCAAAAATATTGATGTGGCTTACAACGAAGTACAAGCCAAGGTAAACCAGGTACTGAAGCGCTTACCTACAGACACTGACCCACCTATCATCCAAAAGGTTGATTCAAACGCATCCCCCGTGATTTGGCTGGCATTAAGTGGTGACCGCACGGTGCAGCAACTTAACCTTTACGCCAACAATGTGCTCAAGAAGAAATTTGAAACCATTAACGGCGTGGGCGAGGTGCAATTAGGTGGGCGCCGCGACCGCGTGATACGCGTGAATGTGTTACCAGAGCGTATGGCGGCTTATAAGCTTAGTGCTAAAGATTTAATCGACGCGTTTAATCGTGAGCACGTGCAACTGCCTGCGGGCTTTTTAGTGAGCACACAAGCTGAGCAGTTGCTTAAGCTAGATTTAGAGTTTCATAACACCACAGACCTTGCTAATTTGGTGGTGCAAAACAAAGGCGGCGCCTCTATACGCTTAAAAGACATTGCCACGGTTGAAGATGGCATTACCGATAACCGCCAAGTTGCGCGCTACAACGGCAAGCCCACAGTAGGCATAGGCATGGTAAAAATTGCTAATGCCAATACGGTAGAAATTATTAAAGAAGTTGAGCTCAGATTAGAAGAAATACGCCCCACATTGCCGCCCGGCATATCGCTAGAAGTTTCAACCAATGACTCAATTTTTATTAACCAAATTGTGGCTTCATTAAAAGAGCACTTGGTCGAAGGCACATTGTTTGCCGCCTTAATCGTGCTTGTGTTTATGCGCTCATTTAGCTCGACGATTATGATTTGTTTAGAGATACCCGTCTCGCTCATGGGCGCAATTGCCGTGATGTATTTTGCGGGTTATACCTTTAACAGCATGACCTTACTCGCCTTGCTGCTGCTTATAGGTGTGGTGGTGGATGACGCAATTGTGGTGCGCGAGAGCATTTTGCGTCATATGTCGGGTGAAGTGGGTGAAGTGCTCAGCGCTGAAGATTTAAAAAACCCGCAAAAAGTTTCTGCTTTTCGTAAGCTCGCCACGCTCAATGGCAGCAATGAGGTGGTGTTTGCCGTACTAGCCTCATCAATCTCACTAGTATGTATTTTCGCCCCCGTGATTTTTATGGATGGCATCATGGGCATGTTTTTTAAATCGTTTGCTGTGGTAGTGACTTTTGGTGTGATTGTTTCGCTTTTTGTTTCACTCACGCTCACGCCCATGCTGTGTTCGCGCTATTTAAGCGTTACGCCGCGCGATAACTTTTTATACCGCTTTTTTGGTCGCGGTTTAGCGGTCATCGATGCAGTTTACAAAAAGCTGCTATTTGCTGTGCTCAATCACCGCGCTGTAGTGCTTATCGCCACCCTGATTTTTGTGGTGTTTGTCGGCGCTTACACCTTAAAAAATGTTGAAAAAGATTTTGTGCCAGAGTCAGACGAAAGCGCCTTTAGCATCACCATTAAAACGCCGTTAGGCTCAAGTTTGGCCTATACAGACTCGCGCCTAAAATTGGTAGAAGAGGTACTCAAAAGCCACCCCGATGAAATTGCCAGTTATTTTGCCACCATAGGCGCAGGCTCACGCGGGCAGGTCAACCAAGGCAATGTTAACGTGCGCTTAAAACCCAAAGAAGAGCGCAAAAAAAGCCAACAGGCCTTAATAAAAGAGCTTAAAAAAGAGCTGAATCAAATCGCTGGGGTACGCGCCATTCCTTCTTCTGGCTCAGTGGTGCGCGGGTCGCGCTCTGAAAAACTGCAATTCAACCTTACTGGTGGCAACTTGCAAGAGATTGGGCGCATTTCGCAAACGCTACAACAAACGCTCAGTAATGACCCCGCCATAGGCAAGGTGGATGTAGACGTACAACTCGATTTGCCGCAACTGAATATTGAAATAGACCGTGCTGCCGCGGCTAACTTAGGCATTTCAGCTAACGACATTGCTACCGCCCTCAGCCTCTACACTGGCGGCATTAACGTAGCCAAATATAATGACAGCGTGAGTGACGGGCAGCGCTATGACATACGCCTAAAAGCAGGGGATGACGCGCTTCAAAACGTGAGCGATTTAAGCCAAATTTACCTGCGCAGCAACACTGGCGAGCTGGTGCGCATAGACGCCGTAACGCGCTTTAAGCCAGAGCTAGGCGCAGCTGTGATTGGCCGCTACGATTTACAATACGCGGTGAATTTTTACGCCAACCCCAACGTGCCGCTGGGTGAGGCGGTAGATATAGTCAACGCCACCACCGCTAAAGTTGTGCCGCCTAGCTATAAAGTTAAACTCACAGGCCAAGCTGAGCAATTTGGCAAAACCATGCAGAACATGAAGTTTGTATTTGGCCTAGGCTTTTTACTGCTTTACATGGTGCTCGCCAGCCAATTCAACTCATTCTTACAGCCTGTGATTATCATGCTAGCACAACCACTCGCCATTATTGGCGGGCTGATTGCGCTGCTGATTACAGGCAACACGCTCAATATTTACTCCATGATAGGCTTGGTGCTACTGTTGGGTTTGGTGGCAAAAAACTCAATTTTGCTAGTAGATTTAACCAACCAATTGCGCGACAAAGGCTATAGCATTAGCGACGCACTTAAAGAAGCGTGCCCTGTGCGTTTGCGCCCTGTGCTTATGACCTCATGCACCATTATTTTAGCCTTGCTCCCCGCCGCCATGGGCTTGGGTGCGGG
>CAZAHP010000128.1:1800-6956 GCA_964484985.1 uncultured Methylophilaceae bacterium | reverse complement strand
CTAAGGTTTCTAAATTGCTTACAAAAGTTGAGCCTCTAGTGTGGTCAACCTCGCCCAGTGGCATTTCTTCAATAAATGAAATATCAATTTCTTGTTCGATGGCAAACTTGACCAAATCTGAGGCTTCGTCATCATTAAAGCCGCGCATGAGCACGGTGTTGAGCTTAATATTTTCAAAGCCCGCTTGTTTAGCCGCCTGTATGCCCGCCAACACTTTGCTCAGCTCGCCTACGCGCGTGATTTTTTTAAACCGTTCAGGATTAAGGCTATCTACACTAATATTAATGCGTTTTACACCTGCGCGTTTTAAGGCTTTTGCATGCTGCGATAGCTGAGAGCCGTTGGTAGTGAGCACTAACTCTTTCAAGCCTGCGAGCTGCCCCACTTCATCAAACAGCCACATTGCATTTTTGCGCACTAAAGGCTCTCCGCCGGTGATGCGTACTTTTTTAACGCCTAGCGACACAAACACTTTTACTAAACGCGCACACTCTTCTAGGCTTAATACTTCATCGCGAGGTAGAAATGTCATCTCTTCACTCATACAATACAGGCAGCGGAAATCGCATCTATCTGTAATAGAGAGACGAATGTAATCAACGGCACGACCAAATTGGTCGATGAGCGCAGTTTGAGTAGGCTGTATCGCTTGCATAAAAAATATGATTTAACTGTTTTTGAGGCTTTAAATGCCACTAGATTTCAAAGTGTAAAGCATTTTATGGTTTTTAGTGGACTATAACAATCGGCTCTACTTTTTTAATCGAACAAAGTAAACAATAAACACATTGCTTATTCCAAATCACTTGCTTTGCTGTATCATTTACAATTGTGTTACAAATGCCAAAATAGTTTTAATTTACTGCTAAAGTTAACAGAGTTTTGGACGATAAAGTATTGATAACTATTTTTGCATTCGCCAGTCTAAACTTATACAACAAAAGCTTTAGGAGCGTTAGTTTAAAAAATGGGGCAAAAAGAAGAATTATCTGCAGACATGCAGACCAAAGTGATCGCACACATTGAGGCGCACAAAGCCATGCCAGGGGCGCTTATGCCTCTACTCCACGCAATACAAGACGATATAGGCTACATTCCTGAAGCTTGCTATCCACTGATTGCCAAGGCGCTTAATCTATCAGTGGCCGAGGTTCATGGCGTTGTGACCTTTTATCACCATTTCAGAACCCACGCACCGGGCAAACATATTTTGCAAATTTGCCGCGCCGAATCTTGCCAAGCCATGGGCTCTACTCAGCTTGAAGCTTATGTGAAAAATAAATTAGGCGTCGATTATCACCAAACCACCGCTGACGGTGCAATTTCTTTAGAAGCCGTATACTGTTTAGGAAACTGTGCATGCTCTCCTGCTGTCTTAATGGATGAGCAAGTATATGGGCGTGTAGACACCAGTGCGATAGATGAAATTATCGCAGAAGCGAGGGCAGCAAAATGAGTACCACTGTCTATGTTCCAAGAGATTCCAGCGCACTATCACTAGGCGCAAACAAAGTCGCTAGCCGCATTGCAGAAGAAGCTGCAAAACGCGGCGAAAGCGTGAATATTATTCGCAATGGCTCACGTGGCATGTTCTGGCTAGAAACCATGGTAGAAGTTGCCACTGACGCGGGCCGCATTGCTTACGGCCCTGTGATGCCCAAAGATGTGGCTAGTTTATTTGACAGCAGCTTTTTAACTGGCGGCTCACATGCCTTAAAACTAGGCATCACCGATGAGCTACCTTGGCTTAAAAAACAAGAACGCCTAACCTTTGCCCGCGTAGGGATTACCAACCCAGTCAGTGTTGAAGACTACATCGCCCATGACGGCTATCTAGGCTTAAAAAATGCGTTAAAAATCACAGGCGCAGACATCGTAAAAGAAGTCACCGAGTCTGGCTTACGCGGCCGCGGCGGCGCAGCCTTCCCCACTGGTATTAAATGGAACACAGTGCTTGGCGCACCCGCTGAGCAAAAATACATTGTATGTAATGCAGACGAAGGCGATTCAGGCACATATTCTGACCGCATGATTATGGAAGGCGACCCGCTCGTGCTGATTGAAGGCATGACCATCGCGGGCGTAGCAGTAGGCGCAACGCAAGGTTACATTTACCTGCGTAGTGAGTACCCTGATGCATTAAAAGTGCTCAACGAAGCGATTGAAAATGCTTACGCTGCTGGTTATTTGGGCGCCAACGTACTTGGTAGCGGCAAACGCTTTGATTTAGAAGTGCGCCGCGCCGCAGGCGCTTATGTGTGCGGCGAAGAAACCTCACTCTTAGAAAGTTTAGAAGGCAAACGCGGCCTAGTGCGCTTTAAACCACCACTTCCCGCGATTGAAGGTTTGTTCGGCAAACCAACGGTAGTCAACAACGTGATTTCATTTGCTAGCGTGCCTATTATTATGGATAAAGGCGGCGAGTTTTATAAAAATTACGGCATGGGTCGCTCACGCGGCACACTGCCTATTCAGCTTGCAGGCAATTTAAAACATTGCGGCTTGGTTGAAAAAGCCTTTGGCGTAACACTACGCGAGTTGCTTTATGATTACGGCGGCGGCTCAGCCAGTGGCAGACCAATTCGCGCAGTGCAAGTGGGCGGGCCTTTAGGCGCATATTTACCTGAAAGCCAATTTGATACGCCTCTTGATTATGAAGAATTTAGCAAAATATGGGCAGTGCTTGGTCACGGCGGCATTGTAGCGTTTGACGACACCGTCGATATGGCAAAAATGGCGCGCTATGCTTTTGAGTTTTGCGCCATTGAAAGCTGTGGCAAATGCACACCATGCCGCATAGGCTCTACACGCGGTGTTGAAGTGATTGATAAAATCACCAGCGGTAAAGACCATGCTAAAAACATCAAACTGGTGCGTGATTTATCTGACACTATGTTAAACGGTTCACTGTGCGCATTGGGCGGAATGACGCCTTACCCTGTGCTAAGTGCAATGAACCACTTTCCTGAAGATTTTGGACTGAAAAATTAATACATACGCTGCTAACAGCAATTGAGGTGAATAATGGACGACATTAAATACGACGCAAATACCGATTATGGCACTCCTAAAAGCCAATCTACGAAAAGCGTTACACTTGAGATCGATGGCAGATCAGTCACCGTGCCAGAAGGCACCTCGATTTTACATGCTGCGCAAGTCGGCGGTATTAGCGTACCAAAACTTTGCGCAACTGATTCACTCGAGCCATTTGGCTCATGCCGTTTATGTTTGGTTGAAGTAGAAGGTCGTCGAGGCTATCCTGCCTCATGTACCACACCGGTGGCTGATGGCATTAAAGTACACACTCAAACACCAAAACTCGCCGATGTGCGCCGTGGCGTGATGGAACTTTATATCTCAGACCACCCTTTAGACTGCCTCACTTGTGCAACTAACGGTGATTGCGAACTACAAGATATGGCAGGCGCTGTAGGTCTGCGTGAAGTGCGTTACGGCTATGATGGCGAAAATCATCTTAAAGCAGAAAAAGATACCTCAAACCCTTACTTTCAGTTTGACCCTTCAAAATGTATCGTCTGCTCACGCTGTGTACGTGCATGTGAAGAAGTACAAGGCACTTTTGCTCTCACCATTGAAGGCCGTGGCTTTGAATCTAAAGTGGCTTCAGGCACTGAAAACTTCTTAGAGTCTGAATGCGTTTCATGCGGCGCTTGTGTACAAGCTTGCCCAACAGCCACTTTGATTGAAAAATCTGTTGTTGAGCATGGCGTACCTGAGCATAAAGTCACCACCACTTGCGCCTACTGCGGCGTAGGTTGCAGCTTTGATGCTGAAATGAAAGGCGAAGAAGTCATCCGCATGACCCCTAACAAACAAGGCGGTGCAAACCATGGTCACTCTTGTGTCAAAGGTAGATTCGCTTGGGGCTATGCAACACATAAAGACCGTATCACCACACCGATGATACGTAAGAGCATTCAAGACCCATGGACAGAAGTGTCATGGGATGAGGCGATTAACTACGCTGCAAGCGAAATTACGCGCATTCAAGGTAAATACGGCAAACATGCAGTGGGCGGCATCACCTCTTCTCGTTGCACCAATGAAGAAGTCTATGTCACACAAAAACTCGTGCGCGCTGTGTTCGGCGTCAACAACGTAGATACTTGCGCACGTGTATGCCACTCACCAACAGGTTATGGCCTAAAACAAACGCTAGGCGAATCTGCGGGTACGCAAACTTTTGATTCTGTGATGAAGTCAGACGTGATTTTTGTGATGGGCGCAAACCCCACCGACGGTCACCCAGTGTTTGCCTCACAAATGAAACGCCGCTTGCGTCAAGGTGCAAAACTGATTATTGCCGACCCACGTGCAATTGATTTGGTTTCATCTCCACACATCAAAGCAGATTACCACCTCAAACTGCGTCCAGGCACCAACGTGGCACTGATTTCAGCGATTGCTCACGTGGTAGTGACTGAAGGTTTGGTGAAAGAAGATTTCGTGAAAGAGCGCTGTGAGTGGGATTCATTTGTCGCATGGCGCGATTTTGTCGCAAAACCTGAAAACTCACCTGAAGCACTTGAAGCTGAGCTCACCATTCCTGCCAACTTGGTACGTGAAGCTGCTAGACTCTTCGCAACAGGCGGCAATGCAGCGATTTACTACGGCTTAGGTGTTACCGAGCACAGCCAAGGCTCAACCACAGTAATGGGTATTGCCAACCTTGCCATGGCAACCGCCAACATTGGCCGTGAAGGTGTAGGCGTTAACCCATTACGCGGTCAAAACAACGTACAAGGCTCATGCGACATGGGCTCTATGCCGCATGAATATCCAGGCTATCGTCACGTTTCTGATGTTGCCACACGCAAATTGTTTGAAGAAGCATGGGGCAGACCACTCAGCGATGACCCAGGACTACGCATCCCCAATATGCTAGACATGGCCGCAGAAGGCAGCTTTAAGGCACTTTACTGTGTAGGCGAAGATATTGCGCAATCAGACCCTAACACGCAGCACGTTACCCACGCTTTAGAAAGTATGGAATGTGTGATTGTGCAAGATTTGTTCTTAAATGAAACTGCGATGTTTGCGCACGTATTCTTCCCCGGCGCTTCATTCTTAGAAAAGAGCGGCACCTTCACCAATGCAGAGCGCCGGATTTCACCAGTGCGCCGTGTGATGAC
>CAZAHP010000128.1:0-1700 GCA_964484985.1 uncultured Methylophilaceae bacterium | reverse complement strand
GCGGCACCTTCACCAATGCAGAGCGCCGGATTTCACCAGTGCGCCGTGTGATGACTCCTAAAAATGGTATGGAAGATTGGGAAATTACAGCCAAACTTTCAGAAGCGCTAGGCTACCCAATGCACTACAACCATGCATCTGAAATCATGGACGAAGTCGCTGCGCTCACCCCAACATTCAAAGGCGTAAGCTTTAAAAAATTGGATGAGCTCGGCAGTGTGCAATGGCCTTGCAATGACGAAACACCAGAAGGCACACCCACTATGCATATTGATGAGTTCGTGCGTGGTAAGGGTAAATTCTTTATCACCCAATACGTGCCGACCACTGAAAAGGTCAATGCTAAATACCCACTGATACTCACCACAGGTCGCATACTTTCACAATACAACGTGGGCGCGCAAACTCGCCGCACTGCAAACGTGGCTTGGCATAAAGAAGACTTGGTTGAAATTCACCCACATGACGCAGAAGACCGCGGCATTCAAGAAGGTGACTGGGTAGGCATTACCAGCCGCGCGGGTGATACCGTACTGCGCGCTAAAATTACAGAGCGCGTACAACCTGGAGTGATTTACACCACATTCCACCACCCTGAATCTGGCGCTAACGTAATTACAACCGACAACTCTGACTGGGCAACTAACTGCCCTGAGTTTAAAGTCACAGCGGTACAAGTAAGCAAAGTGACGCAACTTTCAGAGTGGCAAAAAAATTACCAAGAGTTTAGTGAAGAGCAAATCGGCTTTGCCCAAAACGCTGAGGCTCAGCCAGCAGGTGTAAAAGTACAGTAAGTCATGAAAATCTTGGATGCTAAGATTAGCATAATTGCTGACACCACCAGCACCACTCAGTGTGTCACCAAATGGAGCCATGATGGCATCCACACACTGAGTGACCATGTGGCGGAAGAAGTGCCGATTGCACTCATTTACAACGGCATTTCGCACACCGTCATGCTGGCAACGCCGCAGGATTTAGAAGACTTTGCACTCGGCTTTTCACTCGCCGAAGGCATTATTGATAGCGCCAAAGATGTATATGGCATTGAAGTCTTAAAACAGAAAAATGGCATAGAGCTACACTTAGAAATAAGCACTGAATGCTTTGTAAGGCTCAAAGAACGTCGCCGCAGCATGACAGGGCGCACTGGCTGTGGCTTGTGCGGGGCAGAAAGTTTAGAGCAAGCGCTACGCTTACCTAACAAAGTGATTGAAAGTAGTGAGCAATTTAGCAGGTTAGCATTACGCCAAGCCCTAAAAAATTTGCAAGGCCAACAGCCCATACAAGGCGTGACAGGCGCAACCCATGCCAGCGCATTGGCTAGCGCACAAGGTGAAATTGTCATGGTGCGAGAAGATGTAGGCCGCCATAATGCTTTAGATAAATTGATAGGTGCAAGAGCCAAGCAAGCAGAAAATGATTCATGCTTTGTAGTCACCACTAGCCGCGCCAGCTACGAAATGGTGCAAAAAGTTGCAGTGGCTGGTATTCCCATGCTGGTTGCAATTTCGGCGCCAACAGGGCTTGCGATTCGGGTTGCAGAAGCTTGTGGCATCACCCTAGTAGGTTTTGCAAGAGAACATCAGCACGTGGTGTATACGCATGCTGAAAGATTAATCGACTAAATGATAAATGCGTAAAAAACAAAATTGAGAATGATATGAATATCGACACTTTAATAACCATGGCCAACCAAA
>CAZAHP010000127.1:0-7019 GCA_964484985.1 uncultured Methylophilaceae bacterium | reverse complement strand
GCCCTTAATAACTATTGAAATGCTCGCGTGATTTTACCACTCACGCAAGCATGCCCCATCAAATGCAAGCACTCAAACCTGCGTACTTATCAGGTTGCCCTGCCAACCTTTATCTTGCAGATTACTTGATAATGTTTCTAAAAACGAGGCCAAATCGACATTACTTGAAGAGTTGCTACCAAGCGCACTCATTAAGTTTGCAAAGCTAGATTCAAGACTCGTACTATCGCTACTACTATCTTCACTTGCGGTATCTGTGCTATCGCTAGACAAGCTTGAAATCAAGCTTTGTAATTTATCAGAAATATCTTGCCCTCCATAACCCATGCCGCCTGGTGGTGGCGGTGGTGGCATTCCACTCATTGAGAATTCAGAATCTGATGCTGTACTTGACGTGCTACTGCCGTCGTTTTGAGATTGAAGCGCTGCCATTAAGTTTTGCAGAAATGAATCTAATGCAGCTTTAGAACCTTCCTCAGTGCTGCTCGTTTCCTCGGTGCTGTTTGTAGTTGAGGACTCACCTGTCTCACTTGCTTTTCCAAACAGAGAAGATAAACCATCGCTAATACCTGCAGACTTTAAAGCTTTATCAATCGCGCCAAGTAAACCTCCCCCATCTTTGCCTTGGCGAGATTCGTCAGGCGGTTTAGGCAGGCCTTCCATTTGTCGACTTGAGCTCACACTTGAGGTTTTAAATGTACTACTTAATGCAGAAATATTACTAATCGTACTCATCAAGCTACTCCTTTTCATTAACATTTCAGATAATCGCCCTGTTATTCATTTGGTCTAAAACCAACAACACAGGTGTGACATGAACGGTTATTAGAGCATGTAGAACTTGAAACCGAGCAAACGATGAGAAGCACAAAAACAACTTAACTTATTGTTTAATATACATTTTATGTAAAGTTAAGTTAAGTTATGTAAAGAAGCGATAGCTGATAACATCGCTATAAAGTTTATTTAAAATATATTGAAAAAAGTAAATTAACAAGCATCACAAAAATAAAGAAAGGCGTGAAGCAATCGCTGTCACGCCTATTAAATGTGATGTATTCAGTGAAAAGTGTATTGTTTAACCATACATAGATTTTGCGCGGTGATTAGATGAAGCATGAGCATTTCCGCCTCTTAATGGGCTATTTATAGCACGACGATCAGACCCTTTAGACAAATCACCTAATTTAAATACGCCTATCGCATCATTGAGTGCAGCCGCTTGCTCAACTAAAGATTCTGCTGCCGCCGCAGCTTCCTCAACCAAAGCGGCATTTTGTTGTGTGGTTTCATCCATGCTGGTCACCGCAGTATTCACTTGGTCTATGCCTGAGCTTTGCTCAATAGATGCTGCTGCAATTTCAGAAATAATATCAGACACACGTTGTACGGATGCTACTACCTCATCCATTGTTCTGCCTGCACTCTCCACTTGCACTGTACCTTCAGTTGTTTTAGATACAGAGTCTGTAATTAAATCTTTAATTTCTTTTGCTGCGCTCGCTGAACGTTGCGCTAGGTTACGTACCTCACCAGCGACAACTGCAAACCCTCTACCTTGCTCACCTGCACGAGCAGCCTCTACTGCTGCATTTAAAGCTAATATATTGGTTTGAAAGGCGATGCTATCAATGACAGAAATAATTTCTTCAATTTTTCGTGCACTTTCATTGATATTAGCCATGGTAGCGACAACCTGACCAACGACTTCGCCACCTTTTACGGCAACATTTGAGGCAACCATCGCAAGCTGGTTAGCCTGCTTAGCATTCTCAGCATTTTGTTTTACAGTACTGGCTAACTCTTCCATACTTGAAGCCGTTTCTTCAAGAGATGAAGCTTGTTCCTCAGTGCGTTGAGATAAATCATTATTGCCAGTAGCAATTTCACCTGCTGCCGTGTTAATTGCTTCGGCAGCTTCTTTTACGGTAATGATTGGCTGCACAATAGTTTCTAATGTAGCGTTGACGCCTTCTACCACCTTACGGAAGTCACCTTGATGTTTATTGGCATCAGCACGCACTGACACTCGGCCCTCAACAGCTGCTTGCGCTAACATATTTGCATCTTCAACCAAGCGGTTAACCGCATCAATACAGGTATTCAAGTTATTTTTAATATTGTTAAAGTCACCATTGTAATGCTCAGTAATATTTGTAGGAATATCACCATGTGATATGCGCTCAACACACTGTGCAGCTACATTAAGTGGGCCAATCACAGAGTCTAAGGTGTTATTCACCCCCTCAATAATTTTACGGAAATCGCCTTGATGCTTTGTTGCATCAGCACGCACTGACAATTGCCCTTTTGACGCAGCATTCGCTAAAATGTCAGCATCACTCACCAGTGAATTTACAGCATCAATACATTGATTTAAATTGCTTTTAAGCGTGTTAAAGTCTCCATTGTATGATTCAGTAATTTTAGATGGGATATGCCCCTTAGAAATCTCTTCCACATACTTAGCCGCAACACTTAATGGACCAATCACTGCATCTAAAATTTGATTAATACCTACTCCCGTATCTCTTACAAAACCATGCGGCAATTTTGATGTATCTGCACGCTGAGAGAGGTTACCGGCGAGCGCCTCACTCACTAATCTACCGATTTCTTTTTCAGCAAGCACCTCAGCCGTTCTATCGCTCCATTGTGTCATACGTCCGAGGTACTCACCCTGACTGTTGTAGATAGGCACGACACCAGCTCGAATATAATGACCATACATTGAGATGTCTATTTCAGTTGGTTTGGTCAATTTTTGTGAGAAGACGGCACGTTGCTCTGCATTTTCAAAATACTGCCCTATATTGCTTCCCATCATATTGTCTACATTAAAGTTTGGGTGCTCTTTTAAAATTCCAACGGCCATATCTTGCCAAAGTGCTTTAGCAGCGCCATTAATATATCGTAAGCAATTTTGCCCATCTCCAAATGTAAACGCTGTGGAGCTTCCATCGAGTGCAGTTTGCAGCCGCAAAGCTTCTTCAGTCAGTTTTTTGCCGTTGTTTAAGTCAAAACCCAACTTAATTTGCATGACCTTAATTGCACGCATCATAAGACCTGCCTCGTCATTAGCGCGTGTATTAATGGCAATATTAAACTCACCATTCGCCGCCGCATTAATGTACTCTGTGATTTTTTTTATGGGTTTTAGCACCCAAGTGTTTAATAGCAAATAGGCCGCTAATACTGACAAAAACCCTACTAGGCTGAGTGAAAATAAGCTCGCTTGCTTAGAGCCTTCGATATAGTCAAAGAGTAAAATTGATAGTACTGGCAACGCAAGTAATGCTGTGGCTTTATATTGAAAAGAAAGGTCATTCATCACTCTAGATATTTTTGTTATAAAGCTAGGCTTAGGCGCTTTACCTGCTCGCATCAGTGCATATAAATTCTCGGCATCTTGTATCTGCTGACGCGTTGCTTTAGATCTCACCGACATATAACCAGTGACTACTCCACCCTCAGAAATAGGTGCAACATTAGCCTCCACCCAATAGTGGTCTCCATTTTTGCAACGGTTTTTAACAAAACCATTCCACGGCTTACCCGCTTTAACTGTCCCCCATAAGTCTGCAAAAGCCTCTGGTGGCATATCAGGGTGACGAATAATATTATGATTTTGGCCAATCAGCTCGGCCTCAGTAAACCCACTAATCTCAATAAAATCGCGGTTAATGTAGGTAATTTTCCCTTTTAAATCTGTTTTAGAAACAATTGAGCTTGTTTGAGTGAGCTCGATTTCTCTTTGAGTTACTGGCATGTTAATTTTCATTTCTAAATCCTTTATGATTCATTTAAATGGATCTCCATACATTTTTATTAGTAACTCTAAGTCATCTGCTGGTATTCACTGGCTAGAGATTTAGACTATGGTAGTTAGCTAAGAATAACTCACTCATAGAAATATGATTGATCGAACAAGCACATATTTAACGGCTTATTGTCGAGTTTTGATTTTCTGATTAGAAAGTAATAGTGAACAGTTTCATGTAGGAACTAGAAGCTAAAGCTTTGAACGATACATTTAATCTACTGAGCTTAAATGTATCGTTGTATTGCTGTGGGCATCACTTGGTGAAGATGCATAAATATGGAGTGATATATCTAACGATGAAGTTAAGACTGGAGAGGTCTTTAGTGCGCGCATAAAGTGCATATTACAATTTAGGCATTATTTAGCCTTAAGATTTAGCTTTAACTTTTTCACTTTTCTTTCTGATTTCAGCCACACGCTCGCGCCACTCTTCTAGCTGCTCATCTTCAATTTCAAGCTGAATCGCAATCGCCTCTAACTGCGTAAGTTTTTCTTTTTCTAGGCGGCGTGGCAATTTACCTGCCATTCTAGAAAGAATACGTTCTGATTCAGTGTCATCAAGTGATTGTGCTTTCTCTAAGTAATCAGGATTGATGATTTTGCTCGCCATATAAACCTCATGAATAGAATAGTGAGTTCATCATAAAATAAAATATGAATTTTCTGTGTGACATGTTCATGACAAAAAGGCATCGCCGCAGAAGATACTATAAATAATTACTTTAAAAGCAAAGCATTACATAAATATTCAGGGGCTTACTGAGCCAATAAAATATCAAACAGCTGCATATATTGCGCGATACCTTGCTGTATGGTGTAACGCGCTAAAACAGTTTGTCGTGCCGCTTGGCCTAACTGCTTAGCTAAAGTTGGATTATCCACTAATGTATCTACCGCATCTGCAATTGCCGTGGGTGAGAAAAAATCCACGACTAATCCATTTTTACCATGTTCCAGCACTTCGGTTACAGGCGCGGTATTTGAGCCTATCAATGGGCACTCTACAGCCATAGCTTCTAACATTGACCAAGAAAGCACAAAAGGCACTGTCAAATAAATATGTGCCGAAGAAATTTGCAGCACTTTTAAATAGTCTTGATAAGGTAGACGCCCTAAAAAGTGCACTCGACTTACATCGATCTCAACTTCTTTAAGCATTTTTTCACGCCAAGTTTCACCTTGAGGCAGCTTTTTGCCATAACTAATATCATCGCCACCTATGATTAACACTTTTGCCTTTGGGCGGCGCTGACATATCAAAGCGATTGCGCGCATGACGATATGAAAGCCGCGATATGGCTCTAAATTGCGCCCCACATAGGTAATGACCTCATCACTTGCATAGAGGGTTTCACCATTGCTTAATTGAAAACTAGCATTGGGATTAGGTTTTGCAACATCGGTATGTATGCCTTCGTGGATTAAATGTAATTTATCTTGAAAAGGCTTGGGGTGCGTACTCTTCTGCCACTCTGTGGGGCTTACCCCAGCGTCTACCGCTTCTAAGCTTAATAAATGGGTAATGTTTTTAGTACGTATTCTTAATAGGTCATCAAAAGCAAGTGGAAACTCAGGATCAAAATCAGTGTCAGCACCATGTGCTCGATAATAAAACTCAAAAAAACCGATTAATTTGGTTTCTGGAAACACATCTTTCACATAAAGCGCCTCTCCCCAACCTGTGTGGGCTAACACAATATCAGGCGTAAAGCCTGACTGCTTAAGCGCCATCAGCACTTTGGTCACCGCTTGAGCGTTTAATATATGCCCTTCGGCTGGGCGCACATAATGGTGTGTATGTGCTGTTGGCGTTCTAGCTGGGCTATATTCTATGGCTTTGATTTGCGGCAGTTTGGGTGCATAAGGTTGGCAAATCGAAAGCACCTGGTGGCGTGAATCTTTTTGCAGATGCTCCGCCAAATGGCGAAATTGGCCAGGGAAATTTTGGTGAATCAAAAGAATGCGCATGGCAGAACTATAATACAGATTCTGCTACGCTGGCTAGCTAGAACCTAGAGTTTCAATCAGGTAGTTTATAGCTATTTGAATCACAACTTTGCTAACTCAAGCCTCTTTAGGTTTAGCATAGCCCTGCGGGTTGTTAGATTGCCACTTCCATGTGTCAGCGCACATTTGCTCAAGCTCACGCGTAGCAGCCCAGCCTAGTATTTGTTTAGCTGTTGCAGGGTCTGCGTAATTGATAGCAACATCACCTGCTCTTCTTGGTAAAAATTCATAAGGCACGGCTTTATTGCTCACTTTAGCAAATGCGTTAACTACATCGAGTACGCTATAACCATTGCCTGTACCAAGGTTAACGGTAATCATGGCTTGGTTTTGTAGTAGATAATTCACCGCAGCAACGTGGCCATCGGCTAAATCCATTACATGAATATAATCACGTATTCCTGTGCCATCATGGGTTGGGTAATCGTTGCCAAATACGCGTAACTTTGCCAAGCGCCCTACAGCCACTTGCGCAACATAGGGCAATAAATTATTGGGTATGCCATTTGGGTCTTCGCCTATCATGCCAGTTTCATGAGCACCTATCGGGTTAAAGTAGCGTAGCAAAGCAATACGCCATGTATTATCAGCCTTATGCATATCGCGCAGCATGTCTTCAATCATCAGCTTAGTGCGTCCATACGGATTGGTTGCACTTAGAGGAAAATCTTCTTTAATTGGCACGCTGGCAGGGTCACCATAAACGGTTGCAGATGAGCTAAATACGATGTTTTTAACACCAAACTCCATCATCACTTCAAATAAATGCAAGCTACCAACAACGTTATTATCGTAATATAAATGCGGTTTTTCAGTAGATTCACCCACCGCCTTTAAACCTGCAAAATGAATGACTGCGCTAATGTCATGCGCTTTAAAAATAGCGCGCATCGCGTCTTTATCACGAATATCTGCATTGATAAAAGGAAACGACTTGCCCGAAATGGTTTGCACTCGGCTAATAGACTCGTTTGAGCTGTTAGAAAGATTATCAACCACCACAATCTCATGGCCAGCTGCCAGCATTTGTAAGTTAGTGTGAGAGCCTATATACCCTGCACCGCCTGTAATTAAAATCGCCATAATAAAATCTACTTGTTAATGTTGATAAAGTGTTCAATGCATCTAGAGCTGCATCCTACCCTAATTGTGTGACACTTATGGGTACTTTTATAAATTTAAGTTGCTA
>CAZAHP010000126.1:2161-7047 GCA_964484985.1 uncultured Methylophilaceae bacterium | reverse complement strand
TAAGAGGCAAGCCAGCCGCAATAAAGTTCACGTGTGTTGCTATGCTCGCAACGGCTTGGTTTAGCCTTCCTTGCTCGTCTTGAAACTGGCGGTTAATTTCACCTAGCGGCACTATGCCCATGCCAACTTCATTGCTGACTAAAATGACGGTACCTTGAAGTTTTGGTAGCACCGCTAGCAATGCTTCGCGTTCAGTTTGCCAAAGATTGGCGTCTTTTTCTTGCCCTTGTGGCGGCGTGCAGTCAGGGCATATGCACTGCGCAAGCCAAAGTGTGAGGCAGTCTACAATGACGCATTCATCAGCTTTTGCGTAAGTTTGCAAAGTTTGCGCTAAATTAAATGGCGCTTCTACAATCTGCCAATGCTTGGGGCGGCGCGCTTTGTGGTGCTCTATGCGCTTGGCAAATTCATCGTCGTAAACTTGCGCGGTGGCGATGTAAGTGACGGGTAAATCGCTAGCGGTGGCGAGCTTTTCAGCATAGGCACTTTTACCTGAACGTGCGCCACCTAAAATTAAATGAATAGACATATCAATAAGCTTTAAACCCAGATTTTTCATTGAGCAGTTCTAAATTACCATTCTGGCTCTTCATCGAGCGTTTGGGTTAACCCCAAATTTTTACGTAGCCGTTCTAATGTTGAAAGCTCGGCGCTTACTTTAAAAAATGCACCTTCTTCGTCTGCGCGTTCTTCTAGCACTTTGCAGTTGGCGTATATTTCACTGCGGTGTTGCTGTGCAGACCACGGTAAGAAAATCTCTTCTTCAATTAAATCTTTTTGAAAAAAGGCCATAATTTCGCCGTGTAGCATGCTCACTTCATCAGGGCGGCGCGCGCTCATGACAATACAGCCTGGGTATTTTTCTTGTAGCATGGCTTTGCATTCGGCTTGCGCGGCTTCGTCACCCACAAAGTCAATTTTATTAAAAATGCGCAGACGCGGTAGCTCGTGGGCGTTGATTTCTTCTAGTACTTTGTCTGTGACCATGAGTTGGCGCTCATAGCCAGGGTCGCTGGCGTCAATCACATGCAAGAGTAGGGCGGCATCCAGTGCTTCATCTAGTGTAGATTTAAAAGAGGCCACCAAGCCGTGCGGCAGGTTTTTAATAAAACCTACGGTGTCGCTCACTAGTACGCGCGGTACGCTTTCGGGGTAGAGTGCGCGCACGGTGGTATCTAAAGTGGCAAATAGCTTATTGGCAACCAGCACTTCGCTACCTGTAAGGGCGCGCATGAGGGTTGATTTACCTGCGTTGGTATAGCCAACCAGTGCCACGCTGGCATGGCTGCGGCGCTCTAGGCGTCTTGAGCGCTGGATTTGGCGCTCGGCGTCCATGCGATTAATGTCTTGTTGCAACTCGGCAATACGGTCGCGGATTTTGCGTTTATCTAGTTCAGTGCCTGATTCACCCGCACCGCGTCCGCCCACGCCGCTTCGTTGTCTGCCCTGTGGGCCTGCAAGCTTGGCTAGCTCGCGCAAACGCGGCGCCATATAGCCAAGGTGCGCAATTTCAACTTGGGCACGTGCCGCAGGTGAGCGCGCATTGCGGTGGAAAATTTCTAAAATCACCATGGTGCGATCCATCACTTCGCAGCCGATTTCTTTTTCAAGATTTCGCGCTTGTGAGGGCGATATTTCATGGTCTACTAGTAAAAACTCTATCGGCTGCGCGCTGCTGTCTTCCGCATCGGCTAGCGCTTGAAGGTGGCCAACATATTGTTGCAGCTCTTGCCTTTTGCCTATGCCTAAATAAGCAGTGGTATCAAAGCTGGTGCGTTTTTGGGTAAAAGTTTCAATGACTTGAAAGCCCAGTGTTTTAGCCAGCTCGGCCAGCTCAGTGAGTGAGGCTTTAAACTCAGTATCGCTTACATTCGGCAGTTGCACCGCCGCGACGACTGCACGCTTAGGGTTTTCGGGTGTTTCAGTTTGCATGTATTACTTTAATGTAAGGGTGAAGGCTAAACTTTAGCCTATATTGACGGGTAGGTAGAGTGTTTTCTTAAGTTGTTGAAATAGCAGCATGGCTACAAATTGAATTTAATAGTGCATTGATAGGTGAACATCATTCATTTTCACCTATCAATCCTATTGTTGATTTTTTAAATGGCTTGATTGGCCTTAACGCATATTCACTTCAACACGTCTGTTTTTAGGCTCAGCCACTTCGTCCTCAGTTTTAATCAGTAGTTCGCGCTCGCCGCGACCTTGCGCTTCAATAATCTCTGGGTTGATGCCGCTCTCTACTAAAATGCCGCGAGTTGCCATAGCGCGTTTGATAGAAAGCGCATCATTGTCTTCTGCTGTGCCCACGCTATCGGTGTGGCCAATGACGCTAATTTCAGTGGCAGGGTAGTTGGCGATTTCGCTTTTAATAGAGGCAATTGTACTGGCTGAGTCTGGTGTGAGGCTATCTGTGCCATTATTAAAAAACAGTGTGAATGACATGGCTTCTTTTGGCTGTATTGCTAGTAGCTCGCCATATTTTTGGTGGATTTCTGCGGCGGTGGATGGCTTAGGGTTCAGGCTGTTATCTTGTCTAACCGCTAAAGTCCCAAACGCATTGCTAAGTGTGTATTCACCTTGTTTAGTGTTCACTACTACCGCGCCTGCTTTGCCGTGCGCATCTGGCAACAGCGTGATTTTGTCCACCACGGGGTTGGTGTTGATAAGCTGCATCAGCAGCGCAAAAATAGGGACTATCAGTGCTTCCATTTCAGACGGCCTTTCGTATCAGCAAAATACGCCTACAAGCTTTCACCTGCTTCAACAATAAACTCTGTGCCGCGCACACCAATAATCGAATGCTGTGTACGAAATTGCACAGTTTTGGGTGAGGTTTTTGCAATTTTACCAGAGATGACCGCCATCACGCCCTTATCGAGAGAGGCATCTATTGTGCCCGCATGCGTGGTTGGGTTATAGCTAAATTGGTTAAGTTTAAGTTTGGAATTTTTACCCGCAGTGAGCCTAGTGCCATCGCGTAGCGTAATGCCTACGCTACCATCTTGCCCTGTAATGACAGTATCTTCAGAGAGTACGGCTGTGCCAATGGCTGCAGGAATGGTTTTATCAGCACGACTAATGCTGACCTGGCCCTTAAGTGTTTTGATTTTGCCTGCTTCATCCGCAGCATGGCTTAATGTATAGCTAAATAAGCTAGTGCAGCAGATAATTAACGATAAGATGCGTAACATATTGGTGCTCCTTAATCAGCGCTATGACGGCTTGTGGTTTTGTTTAAATATACTATTGAGTCTACTAAGTTTAGTCTAGCAGTAAATAGGCTAATCAAATGTAAAATTTAGTATAAAGGTACGAACTCTAACAAAATTAAGCCCATAAAAATTCACTAGAAAAAAACAGCGAAAACTGTCACTATTTTGACTTTCAAGCGAGCCTATTCTTCATGTACGAAATCTCACTTCAAGCGCGTATGGAGTCCATGTCAGAGCTGCAAACAGCGCTGCGCAATGCTGCGCTTATGGCTGAGCTAGAAGAGTCTTGTCTTTTGCGAGCTGAGTTGGTGCTAGAAGAGTTGTTTACTAACAGCATCATGCACGGGTATACGCAATCTATCATGCAAGAGCAGTCTTCAGCATGTGTTTGGTTGCATTTTGAAGTAGAGCAGGGTAGTTTAAACATTTGCTACCAAGATGCGGCCATTGCTTATAACCCGCTTGAAAGTGCGCAAGGCTTTTTGGAGGAGATGGGGGGCTTTAGCTCAGTGTTAGAGCGTCCAACAGGTGGCTTGGGCTGTATTTTAATTGCAGAGCTTTCTGATGCTAGCCGATACGCATTTGAAGAAGGCCGCAACAAATTGTTTTTAAGGTTTTGTCAACGTCGAGTGGGCAGCAATAGCCAGCTATGATGATTGTTAAATAAAAAGGATGAAATATGGAGATGAGTGTAGAAGAGCATGCAAGCTATTTTATCCTAAAGCCCCTAGGCCGCATTGACCATGCGACATGCGGTAAATTTGATGAAGTGCTCAAGCCTTACATAGAAATGTGCAAGCAAAATGGTAAAGCCATTGTGCTTGATTTTAGCTTGGTCAATTACATCAGCAGCGTGGGTTTGCGCGTTTTGATGATGGCGGCAAAGCAAGTGAAAGTGCAACAAGGCCGTATCGTGGCTGCTGCGCTAACAGAAGTTGTAGCAGAGATTTTTGCCGTAGGCAGATTTAACCTGATTTACGAAGTGTTTGACACCGTGGCACAAGCAGTAAAAGCGCTTGAAACCCCACCAAAAATAGCGGGGTAATGCATGAAAGTTAAGTTTTGGGGCACACGAGGCTCGCTACCTGTCGCGCTCACATCGGCAGATATACGCCATAAACTTATCCGCGCATTTGAAGGCGCAGTAGGTAAAACGCTCAACACAAAAGCAGACATAGAAGCCTATGTAAACACGCTAGATTTTGACATCGCAGGCACTTTTGGTGGGCACTCTAGCTGTGTGCAGCTAGACATCGGCAGTGATGAAGGCATTTTCTGCGATTTTGGCAGCGGAGCGCGCCCATTGGCAGGCGAGTTTATGAAAAAAATGGGCAGAACAGGCCAAACCTATCATGTGTTTATGTCGCACGTGCACTGGGACCACATTATGGGCTTTCCATTTTTTACGCCCATTTATATATCAGGCAACCGCATTATTATTCACGGTTGCCACCAAGAGCTAGAACAAGCCTTTCGCTTGCAGCAGGGCGCGCCGTGCTTTCCGGTTGATTACTCACAGCTTGGCGCAACCATAGAGTACGACTACCTCGAGCCCGATAAAACCTACGAAATAGCGGGTATGAAAGTCACCACAAAAAAACAACTACATGGTGGTGACTCCTACGGCTATCGTTTTGAGCATGCGGGTAAATCAGTCGTTTACACCACAGA
>CAZAHP010000126.1:0-2061 GCA_964484985.1 uncultured Methylophilaceae bacterium | reverse complement strand
ACCACTTTGTCTGAAATAGGCCAATGGCCTTGGCCGCGTAATGTAACGGCCGCCTTAATTGATAAAATTGCCGCCTATCACCCCAAAGTGATAGGGCTAGACATCATTTTTGCCGAGCCCGACCACGGCTCGCCTGAAGCGCTCGCTATGTTTAGGCCAGATTTACCCGAACAAGTGCGCAACTCACTCAGTGAGGCGCAAACCAATGATGAAAAGTTAGCCATGTCCATCCATCGTGACAATGTAGTGCTCGGCGCAGCAGGCTTTATTGATAAATCAAGCCACACGCTACAAGGCTTGCGTGTTCACCCTGTAGCGCTAGAGGCAACTGCAAGCCAGCCCTTGGTGCAATACCCCTATGTGCTCGCTAGCCTACCCATCCTTCAATCTGCCGCAAGCTCTCAAGCGCTGCTATCTACAGATAGTGAAAATGGGCTATTTCGCCGCTCACCACTCTTGGCTAGGGTTAATGATGATGTTGTGCCAAATCTATCCTTGGAATTATTGCGTATTTCACAAAATTCAAAAGAAATATTGCCAATAACGCATAATGATAAATTGCAGGCCTTGCAAGTAGGCACCCTCCGCATACCCGTCTCCACAAATGGCAATGCATGGATACACTACGATGCTAAACCCGGAGGCAGCATCATTTCTGCCCTCAATGTGTTTCAAGGCCATATTAAACCTGAACAACTACAAGACAAAATCGTTCTCGTTGGCCTCACAGGCCTAGGCCTAAGTGACTGGATTACCACCACAAGAGGCGAGCGCAGACCTGGGGTAGAGGTGCATGCACAACTCATGCAAGCTTTTATTGATGGTGATTTTGTAACGCGACCCAATGTCATGCCATGGTTTGAGATTAGCGCCTTATTACTTGCAGGCGTCAGCTTAATTGTATTTGTGCCCATGCTCCGCCCACAACGCTCAGTGTGGCTCTGGTTGGGCTTAGTCTTATTCACCTTTGCGCTCAGTCTGATGCTATTTAAATACAAAGGCTTATTGTTTGATGCCATCAACGTTAACATCAGCCTCAGCATGGTATTTGTTTGCCTGCTCGTCAACGTCTTAGCCGAGTCGCAGCGGCAACGTAAATTAATTTCACAAACTCTGCAAAAAGAGCGTGAACAAGCTGCTAAAGTTGCAGGTGAGCTAGAGTCAGCAAGGCGTATACAGCTTAACTCACTGCCCGATACCCACATCGTATTTGCCAATGAAAAACGCTTCAGCATCGCCACTTACCTAGAGCCCGCCCGCGAAATTGGCGGAGACCTGTACGATTGCTTTATGCTAGACAACGAACATGTATTTATCGCCGTAGGCGACGTTTCAGGCAAAGGCGTACCAGCTAGCTTATTTATGGCAGTAACGCGAGCACTCGCCAAAAGCCTAGCGCTACGTGGCAACCAAAATCTAGCAGGCGTCATACGCACCACCAACGCAGAACTCGCCAGAGACAACCCAGAAATGCTATTTGTCACCATGGTCGCCGCGGTACTCAACGTAAAAAACGGCCAACTCACACTATGCAACGCAGGGCACGAAGCCCCTTGGCAATGGTCAAACAAAGGCGAAATACAACGCCTAAAAGGCGAAAGCGGCCCACCACTCTGCATGCTAGACGACTACGGCTTCACCACGCAAAACTACCAACTGAGCAAAGGCGACAGAATACTACTCCTCAGCGACGGGGTTACAGAAGCCATGGACAACAACGAAAACCTATACGGCGCAAAACGTGTAGACGTACTCATGACCACACTTCCTAACGATGCAGATGTAGAGTTACTAAAAGAAGCCCTATGCAAAGATGTAGCCAATTTTGTAGGTGACGCAGAACAATCTGACGACATCACTTTTTTAAGTTTACAATGGTTTGGCTAGTCAAAAATGTATAAAAATAAGCACTAAACTCGAGGTGTGTTTGACTTTTTAATATCACTCAAGTAAGGTGCTCTATAAATATATTGAATATTGATTCAGATATGAATTTAAAATTTAAAAACACAATCGGCACCTGTCCGTGTAAATTTTTACGGACGAAACAGGTGCCTAATT
>CAZAHP010000125.1:1766-7157 GCA_964484985.1 uncultured Methylophilaceae bacterium | reverse complement strand
TTTCGTATTCTGGGAAGTAGCGCCCAATTACGCTTAACTCAAAACTACGCAAAATACTGGTGTTTGGCTCTCGTTCGAGTAAAAACTCAAAGGATTTTTCTAATAAAGTTTCGTTCGAGACTTTTTCCAAGGTAAGTTTTTGCACGTATTTAGGTATTAGCGTGACACGGTGTGTTGTTGTGTTTTGCTTGCTAACAGTCACATCGTAGCTTGTTTCGTCAATTTTTGTGATTTGTATCATTTAACATCCTCGCTTTTTTTATAGATTACTCAATTTGTATGAGTCTGTTTTATTTAAGTATTTTTCCAACTGATTTCAGCAATTATTTAAAGTAAATTTTCAGCAATATTTTTCTCAAGTTGTGGCTAGTTTAGTCGATAAACATCATGAACCCGTAGTGTATGGCAGGCCGATATGAGTCTGTCATTTAAGTAACGAATTAACTGGTAAATAGCCATTTAATCAACGTAACTCACTCAACTAATAGGCTTTATGATACTAGGTATATAGGTCTTAAAGACACAACAATATTTAACTTGAACGAGGCGAATATGATGCAAGCAGAGCAGCTGGAAATTGACCAACGCACAAATCTAACGAGTAATAATATGTTTGAGATGTTGCTGTTTCGCTTAGGTGAGAACACCGCGCGTGCACGTAACGAATTGTTTGGTATGAATGTATTTAAAATACGTGAGATTTTAGCCATGCCAGAGGTGACCGCTGTGGCGAGCGCTAGCGACAATATGTTAGGGGTGGTGAATTTACGTGGGCAAGTGATTCCTGTGATTGATTTGCCATCGATTATGGGTTGTGTACCAAAAGGCCCTCTTAAAATTATGTTGGTGACAGAATATGCACGTACAACGCAAGCATTTGCCATTGAGTCAGTCGAAGACATTACAAGGCTAGAATGGGGTCAAATCATTTCAGCTGAATCTACAGTTTCAGGTGGCTTGGTCACAAGTATTGCAAGATTGGATGGTAATGTAAATAACTCACGTTTGGCTTTGGTGCTAGATGTAGAAACTATATTGCGTCAACTTAACCTCTCTGAGCAAGAGGAAATTACGGTTGAGCGCATGGGCAACAAAGTTAAGCTCAGAGCTGGTTTACAGATTTTGGCAGCAGATGACTCTGCAATCGCAAGAACGATGATAGAGCAAGCACTTACAGCAATGGGCTTACCATATATTATGACCAAAACTGGTAAAGAGGCATGGTTGAAGTTGCAAGAGATTTCAAATGAAGCAGAGGCTGAAGGCCTAACAGTGCATGACAAGCTAGCTATGGTCTTAACAGACTTAGAGATGCCCGAGATGGATGGCTTTACGTTGACACGTAATATTAAGCAGGATGCGCGTTTTAAAACCTTACCTGTAGTGATTCACTCATCACTCTCAGGCACAACTAATGAAGAGCATGTAAGGCGTGTAGGGGCGGATGCCTATTTGGCTAAGTTTGCGGCTGAAGAGTTTGCTAACACGATACGTAATGTTTTAGAAATGGAACGCTAAAAAGTCTTAGCATAAAAAAGCCAGCTTAGTAGCTGGCTTTTTTGTGGCTACTAAATTGATAGCTGTGTACGTTCTCTAAAAAAATCATCAAACCGTAGAGCTTTGCCATTTAAAGTCCTAATGGTGAATCTGGGTTAAAATATGGGTATGACACAGCCATTACCACCAGCTATTTTCCTTATGGGGCCAACTGCCAGTGGCAAAACTAACTTGGCCGTTGAGTTGTTTCAGAACCTACCTTTAGAGTTAATTAGTGTAGATTCTGCCTTAGTATTTCGTGATATGAATATCGGCACAGCCAAGCCCGATGCGGCAACCTTAGCGCAGGCACCTCACCACCTCATTGATATCATTCCGCCTACCGAAGCCTATTCAGCGGCCAATTTTAGAAGTGATGCTCTACGTTTAATGGCAGACATTACTGCACGCGGCAAAATCCCTTTATTGGTCGGTGGCACCATGTTGTACTTTAAAGCCTTGCAAGAGGGCTTAAGTGGGCTGCCAGAGGCTAATCAAGAGGTTAGAGCCAGTATTGATGCGCAAGCGGCAGAGTTGGGGTGGCCTACCATGCACCACCAGCTAGCAACCATAGACCCAGTTAGTGCGGCACGTTTAAAACCTCATGATATGCAGCGCATACAAAGAGCCTTAGAGGTTTATGCTATTACGGGCGAGACGATGACAGCGTTGTATGCCAAACAACAAAGTGAAGCTTTGCCATATCGGTTGCTTAAAATTGCCTTGATTCCTAGCGAGCGTAAAGTGCTACACGCCAGAATTGAGAAGCGATTTGAGCAGATGCTTACAGATGGTTTTATGGAGGAGGTGAGGGCGTTGGTTGCAAAATATCCAAGCTTAACGCCAGAGTCAACTTCTATGCGCTGCGTGGGTTACAGGCAAGCTTTAGAGCATCTGAAAGGTGATTATAATGAGTTAGAGTTGCGTGACCGAGGTATATTTGCAACGCGTCAGCTTGCTAAAAGGCAACTGACTTGGCTGCGTGGTATGAGTGATACAGTTGAGTTTGATTGTTTGAGTGATTCATTATATTTGGAAGTTTTTAATATTATAAATCAATATATTAATATTTAAAGTTAAAGTTATTTGTTAATAAAATTTATTGTTTAATCTTAACGCTCAATCTGTTGAGTCTAACTCAGAGTTACTATCAAGCTGATCTAAATCGATAGATTGCACTTCCTCTTGCTGTTCTTGTTCTTCTTGTTTTGTAAAGCTGCTCAAGTTCTCAATATCCATATCAATTAGGCCTGAAAAGATTAATCCAAAACCTAATATCGCAATAATAATCAGACTTAAGAAGCCTGAAATTAAGAAAATAACGACGCCTTTTAAATAGCTCGCCACTAAGGTTTTGCTTAAAATATACCCATCAATGAATAAGGATAAAAGTAAATCTAGCCATTCATATTGATTTAGGCCAGTGATGTAGAAAATACCTGTTTGAATAGCGGCAAAAAAGAAAATAAGTAGAGACGCCATAAAAGCATCAGTAAAAGTCTGATTTTTAGCGTTAACCATTTTTGCACCCACCATCACGGTGAACGGGGTGACTGCCACAATCAACACAATGGCTACAATAGCCATTAAAATTATAGATGTCATTGTGTACTTTATTTAATAATGATGTAAACAAGGCAGCAAAAGCCATGCCTTGATGATAGGTGTTTGATTTGTATATAGTCTGCCGCAACGCATGGCTGTAAACAACCATGCGTGCTTAGCTGTGATGTTAAAAGTGGCTATTTATACGTATTGCAGCTTCAACACACTCACTCAATGGCGCAACTAAAGCCATACGAATAAACCCTTTGCCTGGGTTTACCCCATGTGCTTCACGCGCTAAATAGCTACCAGGTAGCACGGTAATATTTAAGTCGCGGTAAAGCTGCTGGGCGAGGGTGGTATCTTCTTGCCCTGTGCGTACCCATAAGTAAAAAGCGGCATCTGGCATTTCAACTTCAGGCCATACTTGTTTAAGCATAGGTGCAACAGTATTGAATTTTTCTGCATACAGTCTACGGTTTTCAATGACGTGCGCTTCATCGTTCCAAGCAGTGATGCTCGCAGCTTGCACAGCAGGGTTCATTGCGCAGCCGTGGTAAGTGCGATAAAGTAAAAACTTCTCTAGTATTTTTGCATCGCCTGCAACAAAGCCTGAGCGCATGCCTGGGACGTTAGAGCGTTTTGAAAGTGAGCTAAAAACAACTAAACGTGTGTAGTCTCGGCCTAGTTGCTTAGCGGCTTGCAATGCGCCTAGTGGCCGATTATTTTCATCGAAATAAATTTCTGAATAGCACTCATCGGCTGCAATCACAAAGCCATAGCGGTCTGAAAGTTTAAATATCGCATCCCATTCAGCTAGGCTCATCACTTTGCCTGAAGGGTTGCCGGGGCTGCAAACATAGACGAGCTGGGTGCGTAGTAAAATCGACTCAGGCACTTCATCAAAATTCATGGTGTGCTGAGTTTCAGGTAAGGTATTGATAAAATAAGGCTCTGCCCCTGCTAAAAAGGCCGCACCTTCGTAGATTTGGTAAAAAGGGTTAGGGCTAATCACAATAGGATTAGGTTTGCTAGAATCTATCACCGCTTGTGCGAAAGCAAATAATGCTTCACGGCTACCATTGATAGGGATAATTTCTTTTTCTACATCAAGTAGTGGAATACCATAGCGGCGCGTTGCCCAGTTGGCAATCGCTTGTCTTAAGCCTAATACGCCTAAAGTGGTTGGGTAGCTTGAAAGCCCCGCTAAATTTTCGACTAAGCTAGTTTGTATGATTTTTGGCGTATCATGCTTAGGCTCGCCTATAGAGAGGTTCACAGGCTTGTAATTTGCATTAGGTGTAATGCCTGCAAATAAATCGCGTAAGCGTTGAAACGGGTAGGGTTGTAACTGATTTAAATTTGGGTTCATAAGTCTTTTTCAGAGCGGCGTTGAGCTGTCTCGCTATTATAAAACGGAGTGGCATGACTGCATCAAAAAATTATTTTGCAATTTTCGGTTTGCTCTTTGGCGCAATGTGCTGGGGGGTGATTTGGTACCCCTATCGATTAATGCAAGAGGCTGGCGTTTCGGGCGTAGCGTCTAGTTTTTACACCTATGCCATAGCCGTTTTAATTGGCATGATATTGTTTTTTAAAAGCAGGCCAAATATTGCTAGCTTTAGTAAAAGTACCTTATTGTTAGCTGTGGTTGCTGGGTGGACTAATCTGAGTTATGTGCTTGCTGTAATTGATGGTGAAGTCATGCGCGTCATGTTGTTGTTTTACCTATCACCCATTTGGACGCTGATATTGGCGCGATTGATATTGGGTGAATCAACCAATTTAAAAGGCTTGCTAGTGATTGTTATAGCGCTTGCAGGCGCGTTTACCATGTTATGGCAAGCTGGTAGCCTGCCATTGCCGCAAAACACGGCAGAGTGGCTAGCATTGTCGTCTGGGTTTGGGTTTTCTATGACCAATGTGATTACACGGCGCTCAGTGCATTTGAGTCTTGCCAGCAAGAGCATGGCGGTTTGGTTGGGTGTGATGTTGATGTCTTTAGTATTTATGCCATTTCAGCAGTTACCTTTTCCTAGCCCCGAAGTATTTTCTCTATTAAATTGGCTAGTGATGGCGGGTATCGCTGTGTTATTGGTTTCGGCAACGCTACTGGTGCAATACGGTGTGACACATATGCCCGCTAACCGTGCCTCGGTGATTTTTTTATTTGAATTGGTGGTGGCTGCCGTAGCCTCCTACTATTTAGTCGGTGAGGTGATGAGCCTCAACGAGTGGATAGGTGGAGGTTTGATAGTCTTAGCTGGGGTTTACGCTTCTAGCTTAGAAGCGTAAACACTTGTTGCATTA
>CAZAHP010000125.1:0-1666 GCA_964484985.1 uncultured Methylophilaceae bacterium | reverse complement strand
AAGAATGAAACAATGCGCTCTAATGTTTGATTGGCATTGTTAGCATGCAATGTGGCTAAGCACAAATGGCCAGTTTCCGCATACGCAAGGGCATGCTTCATGGTTTCTGCATCACGAATCTCACCAATCAAAATCACATCAGGGGCTTGGCGCATTGCATTTTTAAGGCCATTGTCAAAAGAGTGTGTGTCTATGCCTACTTCGCGTTGGTCTACTACAGATTTTTTATGGTCGTGGATAAACTCGATAGGGTCTTCTAAGGTCAAGATATGCCCAGTGCAGTTAGCATTGCGATAGTCAATCATCGCTGCTAGCGTGGTCGATTTACCAGAGCCTGTTGCACCCACCACCAAAATGAGGCCACGTTGGCGTAGCATTAACTCTTGCAAGGTGTCGGGTAAACCTAATTTTTCTAAAGAAGGAATGTCTTTTTTAATGTGGCGCACCACCATGGCGACTTCACCGCGTTGTTTAAACACATTAATACGAAAGCGACCAATGTCTTTTAAACCTAATGCGAAGTTCATTTCTAGGTTTTTCTCAAACTCTTTATGTTGCGCTTCGTCCATGAGCGAATAGGCAATTTCTTTGACCATGCCAGGCGTCATGATTTGAGTGTTGATAGGTAAATTATTGCCTTCAATATCAATGTGTATGGCTGCGCCTGTGCTAAAAAACAAATCCGAACCACCTTTTTCTACCATGAATTTTAGTACGGGGGTAATGTCGATTGCAGCCATAGTGTCCTCAATTGCGATAATTTTGCGTTACTTTATCACACGCTTAAAAAGTTTTGCCATATCTTAGTATAGGCCTGTTCTAATACTTTAGTGGTGTTAGCGGTATTAAACAGATTAAGCATTTGTTTATTTTTGTTAATTTTATCTTTTAATGCACTTAATTCTGCAGGCTGAGCCGCGAGTTTTAGGGCGCGTGCTTCGTATTCTGCGAGTGAGCTGCATATTAGCTCAGGCAACTCTGCTGCATTAAGCAAGCTGCCTGCAACGCGGCTAGCAAAGGTTTCACCAACGCAGCTAAGCACAGGCACTCCCATCCATAGAGCATCGCTGCAAGTGGTGTGCGCATTGTAGGGTAGGGTATCTAAAAACAAATCAGCATGCACATGCCGCGCTAAGTGAGCTTTTAAATTAACACGCGGGGCAAATATTAGCTGATTGGCACTTACGCCGCGCAGCTTTGCTTCATTGATTAAATTGGCTTTTGCCCAAGGGTTGCAATCAATCAGCCACAATACGCTATTGGGCGTGGCTTTTAATAGGCGCATCCAAATATCAAACATTTGCGGCAAAATTTTAAAAGTTTGATTAAAGCAGCAAAATACAAAAGCACCTTCAGGCAGGCTGCACTCTGCACGGCTAGGTGCAGGGCTGGTAGGGCGTTGATTGTTAGGCTGATAGCACGGCAGGGTGATGATGGTTTCAGCGTAGTCATGGGCTGTTTGTGGCGGGGTAATAAAATCATCGCTAATGATGTAGTCAAACAGCGCGCTTCCATCTGCCCATTTGCCCATGCTGCCGGGAAAGCCCAACCAATTGACTTGTATGGGCGCAGGTTTAAGTACCGCTATACCGCTGCGGCTAGTTTGGGTAAAGCCTGTTAAATCGACCAAAATATCTATTTTATCGGCATAAATTTTATTGGCTGA
>CAZAHP010000124.1:0-7203 GCA_964484985.1 uncultured Methylophilaceae bacterium | reverse complement strand
CCAAAAATTAGCGCAGCTGAAAAAGGTGCGCATTTTTGGGTATATTTCGGCAATGAAAAAGCTACAGCTAGTAGCAATGCTAAGTTAGTTTCAGATGCTAGCACTGTTGCAAAATTCCAATTTACAGATAAAGCACTTCTGCAAGATAGTTCATCATCAGGCCTTGTTGCTACAGGCGCGATTACGGCACAAAAAGCAGGTTTAATTGGTGAGAGTGCAGCCTTTAACGCGCAACCTATGGTGATAGCTGCAAACCCTGTTATTAGCGCTAGCGCTGGCTACACTTGGTCAGCTTGGGTTAAGCCTAGCACATTACCGCAAACCGCAAAACTTTACACGCAAGGTGAGCCACTCAGTCTTAGCATTGATGGCCAAACTTTAAGTTTAAAAGTAGCTGGCGCTGAAATTAAAGGTGGCGAGCTTAAAGCGGCGTCTTGGCAGCATATTGCATTTACTTTAAATGCGGGCAAAGCCAGTGTGTATGTGAATGGCCTAGAAGTGGCGTCTGGTGCTGCTGAGCCAGTTGCTTTAGCGGGCGATATTAGCATCGGTGAGGCTTTTGTAGGTGAGATGGATGAGATTGAAATTGCCAAAACAGCGCGTAGTGCTGCTTGGCTTAAATTGGCAGCATCTAGCCAAGGTGTAGATAGTAAATTGCTCACCATCGCAGCTGCAGAGGGTGAAGAGGGCGCAGAAGAAGGTGAAGGAGAAGCTAACTACATTGGCATTCTTGTTAACAGCCTTACCCTAGATGCCAAGATTGTGATTGGTATTTTGGCGGTGATGTTTGCCATCAGTGTTTGGGTGATGTGGGTTAAGTTTTCTTTGGTCACCAAAACTGATAAAGACAACAAAAAATTCTTAGCACGTTTTCAAAAAGCGACCTCAGACGACCTGTTGCAACTTGATAAAGGCGCAGAGTATAAAAACTCTAATCTTTTTATGTTGTACATGGCTGGTCTGCGTGAAATTAGAAAGCGCGAACATGATGGCCAGCTATCCTTAAGTGGCGCTTCTATGGATGCAATTAAAGCCGCTATTGATGCAGATTTAGTGCGTGAAACGCAGCGCCAAAACTCAGGCATTGTATTGCTCACCATCGCGATTTCAGGTGGTCCATTCTTGGGCTTGTTAGGTACGGTAGTGGGCGTAATGATTACCTTTGCGGCGATTGCAGCCGCTGGTGATGTGAACGTAAACGCGATTGCTCCAGGTATTGCTGCTGCGCTCTTGGCAACAGTGGCTGGCCTTGGTGTGGCGATTCCTGCTTTGTTTGCTTACAACTATCTAGCCAGCCGCATTAAAAACATCACTATTGCCATGCAAATTTTTGTGGATGAGTTTGTGACGCGCAGTGCTGAGCTGTACGGTAAAGAATAAGGCCTATAGATGTCTGAGGGCGTTAAAGAAGAGAACCAGCTGTATGACGAGATTAATATCACGCCCATGCTGGACCTGGCCTATGTGCTGCTGGTGATATTTATCATTATGACCACTGCTTCAGTGCAGGGTGTGAAGGTGGATACGCCGCAAACTATTAATTCTGCGGCGTTAGCTAAGCCGCAGATGCGCGCCATTACGATTACCAGTGATGGCAGTGTTTATTTGGATGCTTATCCTGTCGATATGGCGAGCTTAGAGCAGCGTTTGGCTGAGTACAAAAGTGGTAATCCTGAGCTTCCTGTGGTGCTGAAAGGCGATGCGGCTGCGCACTATGACAAGGTTTCTGAGGTGCTAGAAATCTGTAAAAAATTAGATATTACTGAAGTGGGATTAGTCACTAAAAAGGTAGCGGAATAACATGCAAGTACAAAATGACGCACAGCCGTATGACACGATTAATATCACTCCGATGTTAGATTTGGCCTACGTGCTGTTGGTAATTTTTATTTTAATGACCACGGCGGGTGTGCAGGGTTTAACCATGAATTTGCCTAAACCATCTAATAAGCCTAGCACTGAAAAGCATGATATTAAGATTGTACAAGTGCAGCAGGGTGGTGGTGTCACTATCAATGGTGCTGGTGTCAGTATGGCTGAGTTGGAAAGCCAGCTGATAAGCGCTAAAGCGGCAGATGCAAAGTTTAACGTCATGATAAAAGGTGATGCGCAAGCTCCCTATGCAGGCATTATTAGTGTGATTGATTTGGTGAATAAGTTAGAGATTGAAAATGTAGGTTTGGTCACAGGCAGAATTGGGACTTAATCATGCAAGCAGATGTTAGCCCAACCATGGATGAAACGAGTGAAAGCCAGGCAGGTGTTTGGCTAAAGCGTGTTGCTATCGCTTTGGTGATTTTAATAGTGCTAGGTGGCATAGGATACGGCATCAAAAGCCTATTGTCTGGTGGCGCTCCCCACAAAAAGAAAATCACCACTATTAAGTTGTTGCCTGATACGCCACCACCTCCGCCTCCGCCACCACCTAAAGAGCCGCCAAAAGAGCAACCTAAAGAGCAGCCTAAAGAAATTAAAGTGGAGCAGCCTAAACCAGTTGAGGCGCCACCTGCCGAGAATCTTAAGATGGAGGGCGCAGCGGGTGATGGCCCCAGCCCATTCCAAGCGGGTCAGGTGACCAAAGACTATGATAAGGGTGACGTTTCAACGGTAAAAATCGCGGGTAAAAAAGGGCTGGCTGCATTTTCGTGGTTTACATCGGGAATAGACTCGCACATTAAAAAAGCCCTTGCTGAACAAAAAGAGCTTAATAAAGCGAAATACCAAGTTGAAGTAAGGATAACTTTTTCAGCCGATGGCTCAATATCGAAAGCTGAGCTACTCGAGTCTACAGGGGATGACTCAACTGATGATTTGATACGCAAAGTATTGGCCTCATTGCCTCCGATGAGCGAAAAGGCACCAGACGATATGCAACGCAAAGTAGTGATTAGAGTGACATCACAAAACTTGGGTTAATAGTGACGCTATTTGATTGTAATAATGATTTCAGGAACGATAATGATACACAAACAATTTAAACCTTTGATACTCCCTATGCTAGTAGCAACAACGCTAATGGCTAGTAGCGGATCTACGCTAGCAGGGGAGCGCGAATCACTCGAAGAAATTCGCAGCACGACTTTAAGTTTGATTGATTTATTAGTGCAAGAGGGCGTGTTGTCTAAAGAAAAAGCGGATGTCATTCTTAAACAAGCAGAGGCAGCAAAATTGAAGGCTCAGCAAACACAGGCGGCAGGTGCTAGTGAGCCTAAAGCGGGTGAAAGTGCTGAAGGTGCTACCAAAGCGATACGCGTGCAATATGTGCCTGAGCATGTAAAAAATGAAATGCGTGCTGAAATTGAAAAAGACGTCATGGAGAAGCTTCACTATAAAGCAGGTGAACGTCTAGCATTGCCTGCTTGGATAGACAGGGTAGAGTGGACAGGTGATATTAGAATTAGATACCAAAATGACCAGTTTCCAGATGGCAATCCAGCACCAGGTGAAGCATTCACAATCAATGAGGTTCGCAATGTGCCAATTAACAACACCACTGAAGACCGCGAGCGTCATCGTGTGCGCGCGCGCTTAGGTGCAAATGTTAAGATTAATGATTGGATGACTGGTGGTATTAGGTTTACTACAGGCCTATTAAATACGCCTGTAACCCCAAATCAAACTGAAGGCTTCTCTCAAGGTAAATATATATTTGGTTTAGACCGTGCATTTTTGAAAGCAGACCCTAAGTCTTGGTTGACATTACAAGGCGGTCGCTTTGAAAACCCATTCTTTAGTACTGACCTAGTATGGGACCCTGACCTTGCATTTGATGGTTTGGCGGCTAGTTTTCACCCTAAGTTAAACGAGCATTTTTCTGTATTTAGTACGGTTGGTGCATTTCCCATTGAGGAAATTGAATCTTCTGATATTAATAAAACAGATGATAAGTGGATGTATGCAATACAGGCTGGTATTCAATGGCAGAGCAGTAACAAATCTACAATTAAATTTGCAGCTGCTTTATACGATTTTGATAACGTAGAAGGCAAAGCAAACCCAGTGGGTGATAGCCTGAAATTTGCGGGTACTGCGCCAGGATTTAGGCAAAAGGGCAATAATACATTTAGTATTGACCAAGCGAATGGTAACTTCTGCGGCAGTGGCGGTTTGTGCGGTTTAGCTTCGCAATTTAGAGAGTTAAACCTCACTGGTCAAATTGATATTGCGAAGTTTGACCCTGTGCATGTGATGTTGCAAGGTGACTATGTAAGAAATATCGGTTTCGATAAAAATGAAGTATTGAAGCGTACGGGTAATCTATACGAAGAAGAGAACGAGGCTTATCAAGTCTTGCTTTCTGTGGGAATGCCAATTATCAATAAACGACATGACTGGCAGATTTTTGGTGCTTATAAACGCATTGAGGCAGATGCTGTGCTTGATGCATTTAACGACTCAAATTTTCACCTAGGTGGCACAGATACAAAGGGTTGGACTATTGGTGCTAATTACGGTTTAGACACCAACACCTGGTTGACAGCGCGCTGGGTAAGCTCAGACGAAATTAGCGGGCCACCACTCTCTATTGATACCTTGCTGCTTGACTTGAACGCGAAGTTCTAAGGGGAGCTATATGAATAAAAAAGCCACATTAGCTACTGCCTTAATGATAGTCAGCTTAATACTGATGCCAGTGACTTACGCGGCAGAGAAGAAAGATAAATCTGCTAAGCGTGCAGCTTTAATGATGCAAAAAATGAAGCAGGATATGCAAGCGCAGATGGAGCAAGAGAAAGCTGCCATGCAAGCACAGTTTGACGTGCAGAAACAAGAGCAAGAAGCTAAGATAAAAGCCCAAGATGGGCAATTAAAAATGCTTTCTAATGCGCAGTACAGAGCAAAAAAATCTGAAAGTGAGCTTGCTAAACTTACTGCTGATAAAACAGCTTTAGAGGCGAAACAAGAGAAAACTGAAGCCGAAGTCGCGACGCTGACTAAAGAGCTGGCGGATTTAAAAGCCAAATATAATCAGGCGCTGGCTGATTTGAAGTTTAACGATACGCAACGTAAAACACAGCTAGCAAACTTGAGTGAAACAACTCAGCAGCTTAACTCGTGTGAGGATAAAAATGCCAAGCTACACCAATATGGCACTGAGTTAGTGGCTATTTACGACACGCCAAGTAGCTATACTAAAGCTGTTCGGCAAGAAGGTTTTTTTCAGCTAAAGCGTGTAGAGCTTGAAAATATACTTCAAGACCAAAAAGACAAAATTGATGAGGCGCGCTTCGAAACTAAAAAGTCTGTGCACTAGTTCGCTGACTTAATCAGTCTGTTCTTAGAATTGTCATCATAGAAATAATACCGTCACAATCACTGCGTAGTATGCATGTTTTATTGAATTTTGAGACATGCAAAGCCGATTTTTTATCCTCTGTAGAGCGCTGCCATTTGCTGTATATATTGCGTTCTTAGCATTAGATAGCCATTTCTCCGTCGGTTTTCTCGCCTTAGGCCTTGATGCGAAGTGGCTATATGCGATCAGGTTTTTGTGTGTATCAGCATTGTTAATGTTGTTTTGGCGTCAATACAGTGAGCTTTTTATTTGGCCAAAATCGACCAATTTTATCTATGCGGTAATCGCTGGCCTGTTGGTATTTTTGATATGGATTTTGCCTTATCCAGCATGGATGTTATTAGCTAAAGATGCGCCTGCTTTTAACCCATTGCTGAATCAAGCAAGTGCAGATGTTGTGCTATGGGTCTCTACTCGCATGCTAGGTACAGCATTAATGGTGCCAGTGATGGAGGAGCTATTTTGGCGTTCGTTTTTAATGCGCTGGATAGAGAGTCAGCAGCGCGAAGAGGCTAAGTCGTTTCTTTATTTAAGCCCTGAGCTTGTTTCATTGTATGCGCTGATAGTGAGTTCGGTTTTGTTCGCATTAGAGCATCAGTTATGGTTGGCAGGTTTGATTGCTGGCTTGGTGTATGGGCAACTTTATAGAGTTTATAAAAATCTTTGGGTGCCAATTGTTGCGCATGGCGTGACAAATGGTGTGTTAGGTATTTGGGTCTTGTTTACTGGATATTGGCAGTATTGGTAATGTCAAATTTACGCAAATTATTATACCTAATTGGGTGTTTTTTATTGTATTCAACTAACGCAGTCGCTGAAGGGCTTATTGATATTACGCCGTATGTCAGCACTAGCGTGAATTACGATGATAATTTATTCAGGCTTGCCTCAGATGAGAAGTCTGATATGGTGAAGCGCTTAGAGTTCGGGCTAGATATGAACGTACGTCTTAGCCAGCAAGTGATTGCTTTGTCAGCCAATATCAACGAGAACAAATACAATGAATTTGATCTTTTAGATAATACTGGCAGCAATTATCGACTGGTATGGAATTGGCGCTTGGGGAGTCATTTGTTTGGTGAATTAAGCTCTCGCCAAACAAAAGCAATTACTAGCTTTAATGAGATTCGTAACACGGTCAATAACCTCACTACTTCAACGCGTCAGCGGGCGAGTGTTAATTGGCGTTTTCACCCGAGCTGGGTGGTGACTGCGAGCCGTGAATCTGGTGAGTACGCAAATGATCTTGCCACAGCGGCCACTTTAGATCGGGATGATGAGGTCTATGAGACAGCGATACGTTATCAAAGTCAAACAGGTTCAGAGGTGGGCTTAAGCTATCGCGTTGTGGATAACACTTATCCAGGTAGGGTGGGCAACTTTAAGTTAATTTTTGGGGATGAAAATCAACAAAAAGATATTGCATTGAGTGTTGTTTGGCAGCCTACGGTAAAAACAAGATTGAATGCACAGCTCACTAAAATTGATTTAAGTTATCAGGATTTGCCGAATAGAGAGTTTAATGGCTTGAGTAAAACGCTGGATTTTGATTACTTGGTCACAGATAAAACGCGTGTGAATGTCAGTGTTTTTAGACAACTATCCCCTGTTGATGATTTGGTGTCTACTTTTATAGAGAGAGCTGGTTTGAGAGTGACCCCTACGCTGGCTATTACAAGTAAGAGCTCATTGCAAGGCAGTTTGGGATACGTGTCAATTGATTACTTAGGTAGCTCTGGTTTCTTGAATAACCTTAGCGATAGACGTGAAGAAACATCAAACACGAGAAGCTTGGCATTTAACTATCAAGCTAGCAATAAACTATTTGCTCGATTGCAATATGAGAGTGAAAAGCGAGACTCCAATATTCTCAATCTGGACTATACCTATAATAGTTTTAATCTTCT
>CAZAHP010000123.1:0-7210 GCA_964484985.1 uncultured Methylophilaceae bacterium | reverse complement strand
GCTTGACGCTCCTTCATTAAAAGCTCTAATTCAGCGCGTAGCATGCTAATTTCTTCTTGATTAATAGTGTTTTGCATATTTTTCTTTCTAAATTTTAAACTAAAAAAACTATATTTTATTGCTCTAAACAATTGAATATCCAACATCTTGCTATCGCTAAGCCACCTGTGTCAATGTCAATTAATAACAAAATACACGAAATTGGTAGTTTTCGTTCTTGTAAGAGTGCGCTACAATAGCAGCCTTACCGAATAAGATTAACTGTAAATCAGGCTTTGTTATCTTAAGAACAGAGCGGTTAATACTTAATTACAATAAAGATAGCAACCTGCGAAAGTGGCGGAATTGGTAGACGCACTGGATTTAGGTTCCAGCGCCGCAAGGCGTGAGAGTTCGAGTCTCTCCTTTCGCACCAAAATTCATGAGTTAAGGATGACGTTAGATGTCAGCAACTGTCGAAACCACAAGTAATCTTGGCCGTAAAATCACCGTCGTTGTTCCTATGCAACCGATTATCGAAGAAATGAACCAGCGCATTGGTCGTATAGCACGCACAGCTAAGCTTGCGGGCTTCCGTCCAGGCAAAGTGCCAATGAATATCGTTAGGCAGCAATATGGTGATCAAGTGCGCGACGAAGTGCTCTCTAGCACTGTAGAGCGCACGTTTACTGAGGCAGTTCAAGAGAATAAGCTTCGCGTTGCTGGCTTTCCTGATATTCAGCACAAGCCATTCACCGAAATCGTTGAGAACTTTGAGTACAGTGCAACTTTTGAAGTGTTTCCTGAAGTGGAAGTTGGTGACTTAAGCAAATCTAAAATAGAGCGTCCAACTTTAGAGCTAGGTGACGCTGAAGTACAAAAAACGATTGATGTGTTGCTCAAGCAGCGTGCTACGTTTGAAGAAGTAAAACGTGCTTCTAAAAAAGGCGACAGAGTGAATGTGAGCCTAACAGCGTCTATTGACGGCCAAGAAGTTGAAAGCACAGGCGCGCAAGGTATTGACCTTGTAATCAATGAAGGCGGACGTTACCCAGAGTTTGATGAAAACTTGCTTGGCAATAAAGCGGGTGCTGAAAAAACTTTTGACATTACCTACCCAGCAGGACACAACCCAGCACAATTAGCAGGTAAAACTGTTTCTTATCAAATTAAGATTAACAGTGTTTCACAAATAAAATTACCGGAAGTTGATGCAGATTTTGCACGTGCTCTAGGCGTTGAAGATGGTGATGTTGAAAAGATGAAAGCTGAAATCAAAGCCAGCCTCACTTTAGAAGTAGAAAAGCGTGTTAAAGCTAAATTAAAAGAACAAGTGTTTCAAGTTTTGTTAGAAACAACCGAAGTAGAATTGCCACGTGCATTAATTGATGTTGAAATTAATCGCTTAATGCAAATGACAGCGCAAAACCTACAACAACGCGGCACAGATATGAGCAACGTTAGCTTAGAGCCTTCAATGTTTGAAGACCAAGCAAAGCGTGGCGCAACTTTACGTTTAATTTTATCTGAACTTGTTATAAAACATAGCCTCCAAGCTAATGCAGAGCAAGTGCGTGCAATGGTTGACCAGTTCGGCCAAAGTTTTGAGCAACCTGAAGATGTAGTGCGTTGGTATTACTCAGACCCTAAACGTCTTGATGAGCCAGCAGCGCTAGCAACAGAAGAAAATGTAGTGGCATGGGTGCTTGCCGCTGCTAAGGTGACAGATAAAGCAGTTAAATTTGATGATTTGATGGGGAACGCATAAATGACTAATCAATACCAATGGAATGCACAAAGCCAGTTTGAAGCACAAAACTTAGGGCTTATTCCTATGGTTGTTGAACAGAGTGGCAGAGGTGAGCGCTCTTACGATATTTATTCTCGTTTACTTAAAGAGCGTGTTATTTTTCTGGTTGGCCCAGTCAATGACATGACTGCTAACTTAGTAGTAGCACAGCTTTTGTTTCTTGAAGCAGAAAATCCAGACAAAGACATTTCGTTCTACATTAATTCGCCTGGGGGCTCTGTCACTGCTGGTATGGCAATTTACGACACCATGCAGTTTATCAAGCCAGATGTAAGTACCTTATGTACGGGTCAAGCTGCCAGTATGGGTGCTTTGTTGCTCACAGCAGGTGCAAAAGGTAAGCGTTTTGTATTACCTAATTCACGCGTGATGATTCATCAGCCATTAGGCGGTTTCCAAGGCCAAGCGTCTGATATCGAAATTCATGCTAAAGAAATTTTATTCTTAAAAGAAAAACTCAATCAAATCATGGCTAAGCACACTGGTAAATCGGTGGAGTCTATTGCAACTGATACAGATCGTGATAACTTCATGAGTGCAGAGCAAGCTGTGAGCTATGGTCTTGTAGACAAGATGATTGCTAGTCGCACTGACGCAGCATATTAATGTATCAATATTTGATAGCCTAGGAATCGTTATGACCACCAAAGCTGAAGGTGAAAAATTACTTTATTGCTCATTTTGTGGCAAAAGTCAGCATGAAGTCAGAAAGCTCATTGCAGGTCCTTCTGTATTTATTTGTGATGAGTGCGTAGATTTATGTAACGACATTATTCGTGAAGAGGTCACTACAGATAGCTCTGCTAAGTCACGAGATACTAGCCTCCCAACACCTAAAGAAATCTGTGAAACACTAGATCAGTACGTGATTGGTCAAACTGCTGCTAAGAAAAGCTTAGCGGTCGCTGTTTATAATCACTACAAACGTCTTGGTCAAGAAGCCAAAAAAGATGATGTTGAAATTGCTAAAAGCAACATCTTACTCATCGGCCCAACAGGCTCAGGTAAAACATTGCTTGCTCAAACATTAGCCCGCGTTTTAGATGTTCCATTTGTAATTGCAGATGCAACCACATTAACTGAAGCTGGTTATGTAGGTGAAGATGTAGAAAACATCATGCAAAAGCTTTTGCAGAAATGTGACTATGACGTAGATAAAGCAATGCGCGGCATTGTTTATATTGATGAAATTGACAAAATTACACGTAAATCAGAAAACCCATCTATTACTAGAGATGTATCTGGTGAAGGTGTGCAACAAGCCTTGCTGAAACTAATTGAAGGTACTGTAGCTTCAGTGCCACCACAAGGCGGTCGTAAGCACCCTAACCAAGAATTCGTGCAACTTGATACTACCAATATCTTGTTCATATGCGGTGGCGCATTTGATGGTTTGGATAAGTTAATTCGTCAGCGCTCAGAAAAAGGCGGCATAGGTTTTGGTGCTGAAGTCAAAGGTAAAGATGATGTGCGTGCTATTGGTGAAGTGTTGCGCGATGTGGAGCCTGAAGATTTAATCAAATTTGGCTTGATTCCAGAGTTTGTAGGCCGTCTACCAGCCGTTGCTACTTTAGAGTCTTTAGACGAAGCAGCATTAATGACGATATTAGTAGAGCCTAAGAACGCACTTACTAAGCAATATGCTAAGTTATTCAATATGGAAGGTGTAGATTTAGAGTTTAGAGAATCTGCATTATTGTTGATTGCTAAAAAAGCATTAGAACGTAAAACTGGGGCCCGTGGATTGCGCTCAATTATGGAACATGCTTTATTAGAAATCATGTTTGATTTACCATCTATCCCTAATTTAAGCAAAGTGGTGGTGGATGAAGGCGTTGTGCGCGGAGATAATGCACCTATCTTAATCTACTCAGATGAGTCTCGCTTAGCTGAGTCAGCCAGTTAAATCTTATTTCCTAGCATTTTTTGCTAGGTATTTAGATGATTTTCATAAAAATGCAGCATTAAAATGCTGCATTTTTTTCTTGTAATTATTACCAATTCATACCAAAATGAAGGCGATGGCTTTTATCAAATTTGGTTTATATAGCGTTACTATTTGAGCGCTTATTGGTGAGTGACATTAGCCCATTACGCGCTGTTAGTGTATTGTTTGGTTTTAAAAGTCTTTCCTATATAAATATTTTGTTCGTAGCATAGTTAGGCAATCGATTTAGATTGATAGATTTTGCTATATAGACCTTGAATTTTGAGTAATAGCCCCCATTTGGATTACATCCGCAAGATGTTAATTCAGCATCTTTGCTGGGATGTAACGCATTTACAAGGTATTTAATATGTCAGAACAAACTTTACCGTCTTTCTCTTCACAATCTGGATTACTCCCATTGTTGCCGCTGCGTGACGTGGTCGTTTATCCACATTTAGTGATTCCACTTTTTGTTGGGCGTGCTAAATCTGTAAGAGCTTTAGAGCTTGCTTCTGAAAGTGATAAGCAAATTTTACTGGTTGCACAAAAGTCGCCTAATAATGATGACCCTGAAGCTGCTGATTTGTATGACGTAGGTACAATCGCCACTGTTTTACAAATGCTCAAACTGCCTGACGGTACTGTGAAGGTCTTAGTTGAAGGTGTGCGCCGCGCTAAAGTGACTGAGTTTGTAGAAACTGAAGAGTGCTTTGCTGCAAAGGCTAACCCAGTAGAAGACAGTACTGACCAAGATAGCGAGTCTCAAGCATTAATGCGCACAGTTTTTACTCAATTTGACCAATACGTTAAGTTGAATAAAAAAATTCCACCAGAGATTTTAACCTCTCTTGCGACAATTGATGATGCGGGTCGTCTAGCTGATACCATCACTGCACATTTAACCCTCAAGCTAGAAGAAAAACAGAAAATACTAGAGATGTTTAGTGTGATTAAACGTCTTGAGCATTTGTTGAATTTGCTTGAAGCTGAAATTGATATTCTCCAAGTTGAAAAACGTATTCGTGGACGTGTAAAACGCCAGATGGAGAAAAGTCAGCGCGAGTATTACTTAAATGAGCAAGTTAAAGCCATTCAGAAAGAGCTGGGCGAGCAAGACGAGAACTCTGATATTGAGGAGCTGGAAAAGCGTATTGTTGCAGCACGCATGCCTAAAGAAGCTTTGACTAAAGCGAATGCTGAAATGAAGAAGCTCAAGATGATGTCGCCTATGTCGGCAGAGGCTTCAGTCGTCAGAAACTATATTGAAACTTTGGTTAGCTTGCCTTGGAAGAAAAAGACTAAAATCAGTAAAGACTTATTGTCTGCAGAGTCATTTTTAGAAGAGGAGCATTACGGCCTTGAAAAAGTAAAAGAGCGCATCGTTGAGTATTTAGCGGTGCAGCAGCGTGTTGATAAAGTTAAAGCCCCTATACTTTGTTTGGTTGGGCCTCCTGGTGTAGGTAAAACCTCGCTAGGGCAAAGCATTGCCAAAGCGGTGAATCGCAAATTTGTACGCATGGCGCTCGGTGGCGTACGTGATGAATCTGAGATTCGCGGTCATAGACGTACTTATATTGGTTCAATGCCAGGTAAGGTCTTGCAAAGTATCACCAAGGTAGGCGTGAAAAACCCGTTATTCTTACTCGATGAAGTTGATAAGATGGGGCAAGACTTCCGTGGTGACCCATCATCAGCTTTGTTGGAAGTTTTAGACCCAGAGCAAAATCATACATTTATTGACCATTATGTAGAGGTGGAGTACGACCTTTCTGATGTGATGTTTGTAGCCACAGCTAACTCACTTAATATTCCTGCGCCATTATTAGACCGTATGGAAATTATTCGTCTGGCAGGGTATACAGAAGATGAAAAGGTAAATATCGCAATGCGTTATTTGCTGCCTAAACAGCTTAAAACTCATGGTTTAAAAGCGAATGAGATTAGTGTTTCTGAAGCTGCGATACGTGATACTGTGCGTTATTACACACGTGAAGCTGGTGTGCGTAGTCTTGACCGAGAAATTTCTAAGATTTGTCGTAAAGTGGTTAAAGAGTTACTTACTGGTAAAGCAAAAGCTGCCGCAGGCAATAAAACAGTACGTAAGGTTACCGTTACACCTAAAAATCTAGATAAATACTTAGGTGTGCAACGTTATGACTTTGGTGTGGCTGCGAAAGAAAATCAAGTGGGTCAGGTCACTGGCTTAGCATGGACATCCGTTGGTGGTGAACTACTTACAATTGAGTCTGTATTGTTACCAGGTAAAGGTAAGTCGATTACTACAGGTAAGCTTGGCGATGTGATGCAAGAGTCTATTCAGGCTGCTATGAGTGTAGTGCGAAGTCGCGCAAAGCAACTAGGGATTGCTGAAGATTTTTATGAAAAAAATGACATTCACATTCACTTCCCTGAAGGCGCTACACCTAAGGATGGGCCAAGTGCTGGTATCGGTATTACAACCGCATTAGTTTCAGTGCTGACAAAAATCCCAGTACGTGCTGATGTTGCGATGACTGGCGAAATTACATTGCGAGGCGAAGTATTGCCTATTGGTGGACTTAAAGAGAAGTTGTTAGCAGCCCATCGCGGTGGTATTAAGATAGTATTAATTCCGCATCAAAATGTGAAGGATTTAGCTGATATACCTGAAAATATTAAAGAGCATTTAGAGATACATCCTGTTAAGTGGATAGACGAAGTATTGGCACTTGCACTAGAGCGTCAGCCAGCCCCCTTGCCCGAAGTCGCGCCTACAGCAGAGGTTGCTGTAGCTGAGGCTAAAGCAGAAGCAGGCGCAATTATTACGCATTAGATAATAATTGGAACGAAGGCCTTGACAGAGGCTTTCACTGCTTGTTATAAAGTAATTGCAGGCCGTGCCTGCCATTACTATAACGACGCGAAAGGGGATTGCAAGTGAATAAATCTGAATTGATTGATCAAATCGCCAAGGCTGCTGGTATTTCAAAAGCTGCTGCAGGCCGCTCTTTAGATGCAACAACTGCTGCGGTAACTAAGGCGCTTAAAAAAGGCGATTTAGTTACATTGATAGGTTTTGGTACGTTTTATGTAGGTAAAAGAGCTGCTCGAAGTGGGCGTAACCCACGTACTGGAGCGACAATTAAGATTGCTGCTGCAAATTCTCCTAAATTTAGGGCTGGTAAAGCACTTAAAGATGCTGTAAACTAGCGTTCTTTCTTGATTGAGTGAGCTTAATCAAGAAGGTTGGTTAAAAGTAGTATAGTTTGCAGGGTGCTTAGCTCAGTTGGTAGAGCGTCGCCCTTACAAGGCGAATGTCAGCGGTTCGACCCCGTTAGCACCCACCATCTAGCTTATATTACAACTATTAACATCATTACAGTTTTTGAAATTTGCGTTGAGTGGATTTGGAATTGCGTAGTTAGATGATGTGCTGATAGATAATAACCAACAATAGTTTTAGGAGTGGTAGTTCAGTTGGTTAGAATACCGGCCTGTCACGCCGGGGGTCG
>CAZAHP010000122.1:0-7231 GCA_964484985.1 uncultured Methylophilaceae bacterium | reverse complement strand
TAGGCGAGCTTGATGTAGAAGCCGCCACTGAAATCAATGCTGCGCTGGGTATTCCTCCTGTCAAAAACGAGTATTTTTTCAGTTTTTACTCTCTAAGTTCTTACTCAATAAGTTAAATTAGGCTTGATTGCAGGCCTTTTTTCACACTTTAAATATCACATCTTTGCATTAAGCTTTAATCAAACTCTGTCGAAATAGTATCAACAGGCAATTAGTTTTTTTAAGTTGGAATGCAATTTGCTATAGATTTACTAACAGTTTTAATTTTTAAATTTTGCGAGGTTAACCATTTTTAGTATGTAGATTGGAGAATTATCATGACAAGGCTATCAACAAAGCTTAGTGTTGCTGCATTATTTCTTAGCGCTGCAACTTCTAGTTTAGCAGTTCCCACCGATGAATTAGTGCAGAAAATTAATGCACACGTCGTAAAAATACAGGTCGCGTTAGCGAACGGTGGGTATGGGGTAGGGTCTGGGGTCGTAGTGGCTAAAGACCAAGTAGTGACCAATTGTCATGTGATTGCCGATGCGCGTTCTATTAGTGTCGTGAGTAATGGTGAGGCGTTTTCTGTCAGCGCGATCAAGCCTGATTGGCGCCATGATGTGTGCATCGTTAAAGCCGAGGGTCTAACAGCGCCTATTGCTACTATAGGCTCTAGCAAAAATCTTAAATATGAGCAGCCTGTGTTTACCGTAGGCTATCCAAATAACTCCCCTCATGCTGACAGCACTTTTGGCTATGTTAAAGGCCTTTACACAATGGATGATAGTGTCGTTGTGAGAGCTAGCAGCCCTTTCAGAATGGGGGCAAGTGGTGGCGGGGTGTTTGATGATGCAGGTAATCTCGTTGCGATTATCACGCTTAAAAGCCCTGGCCGTAACGCTTATTATTACAATATGCCTGTAGAGTGGGTGCAGCGCTTAATGACTCAGCCTGAGCAGAGTGTGGTCAGTGAGAGTGGTTTGCCATTTTGGGCAGAGAAAGAAGAAAAATGGCCATTTTTTATGCGTGTGGTACAGCCGCTTAAAACTGATGACTGGGGTGCTTTATACAAGGTTGCTAGTGCTTGGTTAGAGAGCGAACCTAATAACAATGAGGCTTTGTTTTATCAGGCGATTGCTGACTACGAGTTAAAACATACGCTGATTGCGGCAGATAAATTTAAGACTGTGGTGGCTAATAATCATAACCATAGTAGTGCGATTTATTATTTAGGCCTGATTGAGCAAGATAGCGGTAAACGCACAGAAGCTTTAGGCCGCTTGGCAGCTTTGACAGAGTTAGATGACTTTGCTGCGAGTGAGTTAAAGCTAGCCATGGGAATTAAAGAGAATTAGTACCTATATCAGCCGTTAAAAATTGTCATCAGTGATGGTTTTTAACGGCTGTTAATATGTTAAGCGCGAGCTAATTTATCTGGCGGCTATGCGCGAGCCAATATGTAGAGCGAAGTCATTTCTGCAGCACGTGCAGCATGTAATGGGTCTGTACTGTCTGCAACTTTGGGGTGCTTGGGTTTGATGCTAGTTTGCTTAAGCACTTTTAATCCCGCTTCAATTATCCATTCCTCAAGTGCTGTTTTTTCTCTTAGTCCAAGGTGTTCTGCAATATCAGAAAGTATTAACCAGCCTTCACCATTAGGCGTTAAATGCTCTGCTAGACCATTTAAAAACCCTCTCAACATTTGGCTGTTTTCATCATAAATCGCATGCTCAACACTTGAGCTAGCACGGGCGGGTATCCAAGGTGGGTTGCAAATAATGAGTGGTGCTTGGCCTGGTGGGAATAAGTCAGCTTTAATGAGCTCAATCTGCGCGCCATAAGCTAAATGCTTAATATTCTCTTGCGCGCAAGCCAGTGCACGTTCGTTGTTATCTGTTGCGATGATTTTTTTAACGCCACGCTTAGCCAATAATGCGGCTATCACGCCTGTGCCTGTTCCAATATCAAATGCCAGCTCTTGCGTGGGTAAGGCGGCATCATTAAGTAGCTTGAGGTACTCGCCACGTACTGGCGAGAACACGCCGTAATGCGGGTGTATGTGCGCATCTAACTCTGTAATCAACACACCTTTTTTACGCCACTCATGCGCACCTATCAGACCTTGTAACTCGGTAAACGAGATAATGCAGTCTTTTTGAATGTGCCCATAGGCCTCAACACAAGCGGATTTAACGTCTGGCGCGCGTCGTAGCGGTATGGTTGCATCTGCGCCTAGCGGAATCAGCAACATGCCTAACACGCGTGCACGTTGCGACTGAGATTGTCTATGCGCATGAAAGGTTTGCGCAGGCGTTGGCTGTGGAACATCAGCCTTACGTTGTTTGCGTTTAGGCACGTGTGTGCAGCGTCTTGCCATGGCTTGTAATAACTGTCTGGCATTGTGAAAATCGCCGCGCCACAACAGGGCGGTGCCTTCGCATGCAAGTTTGTAAGCCTCATTAGCATTGCAGGTGTCGTCAACTACCATCACTTTTTTTGGCACAGGGGCATGTTTGGCTGAGCGCCATTCTGCGCTGAGTGTTTGGTTTTTTTCTACCCAGGTGATGATGGGTAAATCAGTGTTTGAGTTCTGCGCTAACAAGGTAAGGCCTAAAGAATACAATTGTCAGCACTATACTCTTTTATCATCTTTCTCGCTGAGTGATTGTTGTGAATGAGTATGGTGATAACTCAATAAAAGCGTCTCTATTCAAGCCTTTAAATCATGTAGATATTGTTACAATTTAAAGACTATATTGCCTAATAAACGAATCAGATGCTAAATACTCAAAATAAAACTGAAAGCCAAACTGAGCAAATCGGGCGTTTTGAGATTATTCAAAGCTTGGGTAGGGGCGCGCAAGGCGAGGTGTTTTTAGCGCATGACCCACAGTTAGATCGCAAGGTGGCGATTAAAACATTATTGGCATCTAGTGCGAGTGATTTAGATAGCTTGTTGCAAGAAGCTCGCATGGTGAGCAAGCTGCAACACCCGCATATTGTGACCTTGTTTGATGTGGGTGAGCACGAGCAAGTGCCTTATTTGGTCTATGCTTATGTGCCTGGCCAAACACTGGCGCAGCAGATAAAAAAAGAAAGCACTTTGCCATTGTCGATGGCTGCTCAAATGGTATGTTCAATATTAGATGCGATTCAATATGCGCATGAGCAGAAAATTTTACATTTGGATTTAAAGCCATCTAATATTATGGTGTCATCTTCTGGACAGGCCTTGGTAATGGATTTTGGCATTGCGCAAACCTTTACACAGGCATCTACCCCCAGCGAGCACTTAATCGGCACTCCGCAATATATTGCGCCAGAGCGTATTTTGGGTGAAGCGCCCACACCTAGCTCAGATATTTTCTCTATTGGCATGATGCTGTATGAAATGGTGACAGGCACGCCAGCTGCAAGTGGTACTAATGTGCTTGAGGTTTTGCATAAAAATGCCAATGAGGAGAGCGAATCACCCTCTGCGCGAAATATTAATATAGATGCGCAACTAGAGACGATTATTCTTAAGTCATTAGCTAAGCGGCCAATTGACCGTTACGCTAGTGCCTTGGCGATGAAAGAAGCACTACAAACTTACCTTAACCCAGTGGTAGAGGAGTTTAATCACAACTCATCTGGCGCTAAAAACAGTACTTTTGAGTTTTTGTTAAGGCGTATGCGCACTAAGGGTGATTTTCCTGCGTTGTCATCGACTTTAAGTGAAATTAATAAAGTCGTCGATGATGAAAATGCCAGAACGCACGCGCTTACCAAGAGCATATTGCAAGATTTTTCGCTCACTAATAAATTGCTTAAGCTGGTGAATACGGCTATTTATAGTCAATTTGGCGGCAAAATTAATACCATTTCTAAAGCTGTATCAATTTTAGGTTTTGAGTCGGTACGCTCTATAGCCATGACGCTGATTCTGTTTGATTTTTTGCAAAATAAAGCACAAGCAGCTCAGCTTAAAGATGATGTGTTAGCGGCATTTTTCTCAGGCATTATCGCGGCGCATGTTTCGACAAGTGGCAATATACGAGACGCAGAAGAAGCCATGATTTGTTCTATGTTTCGCAATTTGGGCAAGATGCTTGCGAGCCTATATTTGTTTGAAGAGAGCCAAGAAATTGCGCGTTTAGTTGAGCAAGGCGAAGTTGAAGAAAAAGCTGCTTTTAAAGTGCTTGGTATTAGCTATAACGATTTAGGCACAGGCATCGCTAAGAGTTGGAATTTTCCACCACGTCTTATTGCAGGCATGGCAAAGTTATCTGGCGAGAAAATTGCTAAGCCACAAACGGATTTAGACAAACTTGCTGCGACTGTAAATCTGGCCAATGATTTGTGTGAGATTGCACGAAATGGGCGCACAGAAGATAAGTCGAAAGCGCTTAAAAATTTATCTAAACGTTATCAAAGCGCAATACCGATTAGCGAGCATGAATTAGGTAAAGCTTTAGAAAAAGGCTTGGCTGATTTGTCTGCGCGCGCGAGTATTATCAAAATGGATTTAGCTAAAAGTAGCATGATGAAGCAAATTAATCGCTGGTCTAGTGGGGCGATTTCTTCACAAGGCATGGCGGCGAGCGAGCATGGTCTGGATGCGCATGCAGATGCTGGCGAATCTGAGTTTGCAGCGACTGAAATGTCGATGAATTTTATTAATCAAGAAGATTTGGCGGCTGAATCTGAAGCCATTTTAAACAGTGGTGTACAAGATGTCACTAACGCGCTAGTTTCAGAGAGAAAGCTAAATGATATTGTAGAGATGGTGTTAGAAACCATGTACAGAGGCATGCAATTTAACCGCGTGATTGTGTTTGTCAAAGATGTTAACACACACCGTATGGTGGCAAAGTATGGATTTGGTGAAGAGGTAGATAGCATAATACCAAAGTTTCAGTTCAAGTTAGATAACACGCAAGATGTGTTTCATCTGGCTTGCAGCAAAGGCGTAGATTTGCAAATTGAAGATATTCAAGCAGCAAATATTGCCAGTAAGATTCCTCAATGGTTTAAGTCTGCAGTCAGTGCGCAGAGTTTTATTTTATTACCTGTGATGGTAAAAGCTAACGCTGTAGGCTTGTTTTATGCTGATATGCAAAAAGCGAACGGCATGCAAATTAACGATAAGCAGCATGCCTTGCTGCGTACCTTACGTAATCAAGTGGTGTTAGCGATTAAGCAAAGATAGGTGATGTTCTAAATAAATTGCTGCGAACTTGCACTGTGCATTACCAAAGTGCCTCTTCTGGTACGCCAATGATGCGCTTTGTTTTTCCTATATCAACACGTAATAGTTTTGAAATGTCTTTATAGTCGTCAGGCAGTGCTGCATCATTCCAGCCGTTGGCAGAGTGCCGAGCAACATTCCCTGCTAATATCACTGTTCTAACTCTTTGCTCGCTGGCACAGTTTTCGTCCATCAATTTTTTTAGTAATGAAGGCAGTTGGCACATATCAACTAATTTGTGCTGCAAGTCTGAGAATTTAAAGCCAAATACTTGCTCTTGTGCAAGATAGCTACGCAAGCTTTTGTCAGCTTGTTGCAGCTTGTAGATTTCCATCATTTTGTCTGGCGCAAAGCACCACATCAGCACTTCTGATAAGTCGTGCAAAAGGGCTGCCACGCGGTTTTCTTGTAGGTGTAAGTCACTCAGAACCAAACCAAATTCAAACGTATAATGGGCAGCACGGTTAATGCGGTTAATCAGTTTAAGTAAATGCATTAAGGCTGGTAAGTTGCTTTTTAACGTATCCTCAACCAAAGGCACAGGTGGGATGTTTTTGAAAAAAGTGCTCATGCCCATCATCATAATGGCTTGCTCAACCAGCACTAAATCTTGCACTTGGTTTTTGGTTTTATGTGTTTGCATATAGCGCAAAATACGAAAAGCCATCATCGGGTCATGCCCACACACCATGCTTACATCACGAGGGTTTAAATCATCTTCGTTTTCTCTTAAGCGACCAATCTCTCGTGCTGTAGCCTTAAGCACGGGAATTTCTGCTTTACTTAAAAACTTCACCCAAGAATCTAAGTCTTGCGGCATTGCTGTCATGGTTCATTCCTTAAAATAACTGGCGCACACATTGCCTTATCTTTGTTCACATCCACTATATCGGCATCATCTGCGTAATCTTAAAGCAAAGTAAGTGCGAAGCATCTTTGAATCAGCATGTGTTTTAAGTGTCACTTTTTAGCAACGAAATTAGCTTGTGATTGAGCATTAATGTTGTTTGATAAATTATTAGATGTTTGATTTATTTGCTTTAAATTGGTTTGGTCTGAAGCTTGCTGAACATGTTATTGAGTAGGTGAATATATTGTTTATTACTAAAGGAGCATCAATTGAGAGTCTTGCATCAATGCATTTTTAGTGTGTTGTTATTAAGTTTATTAAGCGGATGTGCTGGTATGTCTAGCCGTCAGAAAAACGCAGCAGCAGGCGCAGCAATTGGCGGTGTTGCAGGGGCAGTACTTACGGGAGGCAGTGCTTTTGGTACGGTAGGTGGTGCTGCGATAGGTGGAGTTATCGGGCACGGAGTTGACCATTTGAATGGTAAAAAATAGTGGAGAAAAATGATAGTGTCGTGTTTTTGTGACTAATTATCTATTTGATAAATATGGATTTTATTTAAAACTTGAGCGTGCCGTCGTTACTTGGCGACATCACGCTCATTATCTTTAAGGTTTAACGATACCTTTTATCTTCGTAAAAATAGTCACAATAGCTAGCACTAAAGCCCCAGCTAATATGCCAGCCATAGCGTCAAACAATAATGGTGTGATGGCAGCAAGGATATTGCCCAAAGGCATATTGTGCATGGTTTCAGTTAAGTGATGTACCGCTTCATGAGCGGCAGGTAAGCCATGCATTAAAATGCCACCACCCACTAAAAACATGGCTGCAGTACCCACTACTGAAAGCGTTTTCATTAATTTGGGAGCAGAAGCCAATAAGATGCTGCCAAAGCTACGTTTAAATTTAGCCCATAAGTTTTCACCCGCTTGTTTCATTAGATACAGGCCTGCGTCATCAAGCTTTACAATACCCGCTACCAAGCCATATACGCCTACCGTCATCAGAAGTGCAATGCCAGAGACTATGGTGACCTGCATGCCAAATGATGCAGCGGATACTGTACCTAGTGTAATCACAATAATTTCAGCAGAGAGCACAAAATCTGTACGAATCGCACCCTTGATTTTGTCTTTTTCTAGGGCGACTAAATCGACATTTGGGTT
>CAZAHP010000121.1:3309-7287 GCA_964484985.1 uncultured Methylophilaceae bacterium | reverse complement strand
TTATTCACTCCAATGTTTACTATGCGCTTCGCGAGCGCCCCATTGTTGGAGTATGGTTTGTAGTTGCTTTAAGCCGTGTGTGAATACAGATGGCCCGGGCTGCAAAATATCTGCTGATTTTATCTCGTAAATCATGCCATTTTTAATGGCGGGTATCGCGCTCCAGCCTTCTCTTACCATGACTTGCTCGGGCTGAAATTTTTTACCGCACCAAGAGCCGATGATGATGTCTGGCATGCGTTCTAACACTTGCGCGGGGGTGACGATGCGCTCACGTGCACTGTGAAATTGGCTGAGTTCGGGAAAGCAATCTTCACCGCCTGCAATGGCGATGAGCTCTGCCGCCCAGCGGATGCTGCACATCATGGGTTCGTCCCACTCTTCAAAATACACTTTGGGTTTGCGTGGTAGGTAACTGGCGGTTTCTTTGACGCGTTCGATTTGTTGCTCAATCTCTTGCACGATTTTTTCAGCTTTTTCAGCCGCGCCCACTAGCCGACCTGTGGTGAGTATCATGCGTAAAATATCATCGAGTGAGCGTTGGTTAAATACGTGTACTTCAATACCTGCTTTAATTAATTCGGCGGCAATATCTGCTTGTAAATTAGAAAAGCCTAAGACTAAATCAGGTTTTAAATCTAGAATTTTGCTCATTTTTGCAGTGGTAAAAGCGGCCACTTTGGGTTTTTCTTTGCGGGCTATTGCAGGGCGGGTGGTGTAGCCTGAAATGCCCACGATGCGGTCTTGCTCGCCTAGCATGTAGAGCACTTCTACGGTTTCGGTCGTGAGGCAAATAATGCGTTGGGGTAGGGTGTTCATGATTGATTACCGTCAGTTTGCCAGCTGTTTTCCATGAGCATTTCGGCTAGTGGTTTTTCTTTCGCCCAGCCTGTTTCTACCAGCATGGGTTCTTTGTAAAAGCTGTTTACATAGCCTAAACATAAAATCGCAATCGGTTTTGCACCACTGGGTATATTGAGTAGTTCTGCCAATTTTTCTGGGTCAAATAGTGAAACCCAGCCCATGCCTATGCCTTCAGCTCGCGCGGCCAGCCAGAGGTTTTGTATGGCGCAGCTGACGGATGCCATGTCCATTTCAGGCAAGGTGCGGCGACCAAAAATGTGTTTTTCGCGATTATCGCAAAGCGTAGCCACCAGCACTTCGCCACAATCTACAATGCCTTCAACTTTTAAGCGCATAAATTCTGCCATGCGCGCGGTGGTTTCATACTCGCCTATGGCTTGAGCGGTTTTTATGCGCTCTTCATTCACTTGAGCGTGGATTTTTTTGCGCAAATCGGCATTGCTGATGCGAATAAAACGCCACGGTTGCATGAGCCCTACACTGGGTGCGTGGTGGGCAGCGTGTAATAGCTTGGTGAGTAATTCAGGCGCAATGGGCGTAGGCAAAAAATGGCGCATGTCGCGGCGCTCGGCGATGACTTTGTATATCGCTTCTTTTTCACTATCTGCGTAACTAAATGGGCTCATGATGTAAAAAACGACGCGGCAAGCGCTGGGTTAGAGGGGAAGTAAAAGTGCAAAAAGCTGGCTGTGATGCTGTTTTGGCGATACACCGCCTCACCTTGCCCGTAGCGGCTGCTGGCTGTGTGCGAGATGGCGGTAGTGGTCTCAAACTTGCCATAATGAAAGGTGTGCGCGCCTATGCTGCCAGCTTGGTTTTGTAAATGCTGCGTACCTAGGCCTTGTAGCTTAGTTTGTATCTGGCTGCTGCCTTGAAGCAGGCCAAAAGTAGCGCTGCCGTTCAAGGTTTGCCCCAAGGCCATCATGCCGCCACACTCAGCCAATATGGGCTTACCAGCTGCCGCCGCTTGCTGCAGGCTGCTACGCATGGCGCTATTTTGGCTAATAGCCTCTAAATGTAGTTCAGGGTAGCCGCCGGGTAGCCAGTAGGCGTCGGCCTCTGGCAGCTCTTGGTCTTTAAGCGGCGAAAAGTAAACGAGGTTTGCGCCTAAGTTTTCTAGGCAATCAATATTGGCTGGATAGATAAAACAAAAGGCGGCGTCACGTGCGATGGCAATGGTTTTGCCAGCGAGCGCTTTGGTAAACGCTGGTGTATTGGGCGGTTCAAAATTGACAGAGGGCGGTAGGGGCAGCGCATTACCTAACATTTCTGCGGCAGCTTCAATACGCGCATCAATATCGCTAATTTCTTGCGCTAAATGCAGGCCAAGATGGCGCTCTGGTAGGCTGAGTTGCTCGTCTTTAATCAGCGCGCCTAACCATGAGGTGTGCGCGTTTAAGCAATCTTTTAACATGGTGGCGTGACCTGTACTGCCCACCTTGTTGGCAATGACGCCTGCGCGTTTGAGTGATGGCTCAAAATCGAATAAACCATGCGCTACAGCGGCAAAGGTTTGTGCCATGCCGCTAGCATCTATCACTACGGCCACTGGCAAACCAAAGGCTAGGGCAATATCCGCAGTGGAGGGTGTGCCGTCATATAAGCCCATCACACCTTCAACTACAATCACATCGGCGCTTTGTGCTGCGCGGTAGAGTTGCGCTGTGCCATCTTCAAGCCCGCACATGCCTAAATCTAGGTTATACACAGGGCGGCCAGTCGCGGCTTGTAAAATCATGCTGTCAATAAAGTCTGGCCCGCATTTAAAGGCTTGCACGGTTAACCCTTGCTTGCGCCATGCACGTGCAAGCGCAGCGGTGACCAAGGTTTTGCCTTGGCCTGACGCGGGCGCGGAGACAAGAAGGGCGGGGCGGGAGATATTATTCATATAGACGGCTAACAATGCAAAGAGGTTTGCATTTGTATTAAAACTCGATGCCAGGCATCGCTTGTACGCCCGCTTGAAACGCATGTTTCACCAGTGCAATTTCGCTCACCGTATCAGCAATCTCAACCAAACCCGCTGGTGCACCACGGCCTGTCACCACCAAGTGCTGCATGGCTGGGCGTTGTTGTATCGCACTCAGAACATCTTCAAGTGCTAGCCAGCCGTATTTTAGTGTGTAGGTAAACTCGTCTAAAATGATGAGGTCTATGGCGGGGTCTTGTAAGGCTTGTTTAACCAGTGCCCAAGCGGCCTCTGCTGTTTGTTTATCTTGCTCAGCGTTTTGCGTTTCCCAGGTAAAGCCATCGCCCATCACATGCCATGTGACATTGGGGGATTGTTTGAAAAAAGCTTCTTCGCCAGTATCTGAGCGGCTTTTGATAAACTGCACCACCACAGCTTTTAAGCCATGCCCAAGCGCGCGCGCCAGCAAGCCAAAAGCGGCGGTCGATTTACCTTTGCCATTGCCAGTGTGGATAAGAAACAGCCCACGCTGAACGTGGGCTGCTGCGATGCTATTATCAACTACCGCCTTTTTGCGCTGCATGCGCGCTTTGTGGCGGCCGTCTTTATCTTGTGTGTTCACGCTTGCTGAGTTTGCTGGTGCGCAGTGACGCTATTAAAGCACTTCACTAAAACCCAAGCGATGCCTAAATACATCATGGCATAGCCTACATAAGGGGTGTAATACTTAGCTACGCGCTGTGTAAATTCAACAATGCTTAAAGTATTCACTTTGTCTGAAAAGCTGTACCAAAAAGCGTTTGAAAGGACAAATGCCACGCTAGAAGCAGCCCAGCCAGCCAGTGCATAAGGCACAGCGGCAAATGGTTGTTCACGCTGAGCTAAATAGCGACCAGCACCCCAAACCGCTGCATAGGTTGGGATTAACCCCCAATAGCCTAAAGACATGCAGTAGTCAGAAACACCTTTAAAGCCCATAGCGTAAAAATCCATACCAAACGCCGCAGCAATGGCAAGTGCCAACCAGCTGTTACGCGTGACGAGTAAGCCACCTAAAAACAAAGCAGCCAAGGTCGCATCAGGCAAATAGACATGGTCACCAAAGTGATTCATGCGGGTGAGTAAAATCAAACCGATTAAAGCCGCACCTTGCCAAAGACCTTTATTATTGATTGCAAACATAAAAACAACTCCTTTTTTAACTT
>CAZAHP010000121.1:0-3209 GCA_964484985.1 uncultured Methylophilaceae bacterium | reverse complement strand
TATTGTAACTCTTATCAGGCAATTTTGCCCGATAAGAGTGATGGCTTATTTGCTAGGTGAGTAGCGTAGATTCACAAATAAATTACTACCTGGTGTGTTGTAGGCAACATCACTAAATGTGTCGTAGGCTAAGGTGTAGTCTTTATTCAAAGCGTTGTTTAGGCGCGCTTGAATCTTCCACTCAGCATTTACTTCATAGTCGGTAGTGAAGTTAAGCAAGGCATAGCCACTCAGTTGCTTAGTGTTGGCGGCTTCATTAAAGCGCTCAGATGATGCAATGAGCTCGCTGCCAAAGCGCCATTTGCCAAGTACATAACTCAAATTTGCTTTGCCATGTCTTTGTGCGCGTCTGCTTAGCAAATTATCGTTTTCTACATTTCTGGGGGATTGAAAATCCACATTGGCTGAAAGTGTTAAGTCATCCCAACGTTTTGAGCCCGCAAGACTTAAACCTCTAATACGCGCTTCGCTCACGTTGTTAAAACTAAAGCTAGTTAAATCAAAATCAATTAACTCTTTAATTTTATTATGAAAAACAGTAGCACTTAGTTCAAGTGAATCGTCTTCATAACGTAGGCTTGCTTCAGCATTGCGTGAGGTTTCTGGTTGAATATCAGGGTTGCCCACGCCAAACGGAAAATAGAGCTGATTAAAAGTTGGCGCTTTAAATGCGGTGCCGTAATTGGTACTTACGCGCCAATTTGGCGTAATACGATAACCGTAGCCTATACCGCCAGTATCATTATTACCATACTCGCTATTATGGTCTGAGCGATAGCTTGCTCGAAAGCCATGGTTACCCTCGTTAAGCAAATAACTCACGGTGTAACCGTCATTATTGCGCGAGGTTTTATCGTAATCGGTGGTGGCTGTAAGGCGCTGTTCTAATCTCTCATAAAGCAAAGTGAGCGTGCCTAAAGGTAAGCCAATGTCATTTTGCCAAGAATATTGCCTTTGTTTAGACCTAGTCAAAGTGCGGCTAGTTGCGCTACCGTGGTCAGTAGCATCATCAACACCCTCGCCAGCGCGTATGGTTGAAAGCCAATTAGGGGTAAATTGGTTTTTGCTGAACACATTGAAGCTGGTTTGTATTAAATCGCCATAGTTATCAAATGTGTTGCTACTGTCATAATGAAAGCGACCATCACTGTTTAAGAGTTGAACACCCACTTCATGGCCATCAACAATGGTGTAAGACAGTGAGCCTGAAACAGAAAGATTGCGATAGCTATCGTCGTCGCTTTGACGACCTGTTCTGAAGTCTTTAGCTGAAAAACTATCGGTATCAGTGTGGCTAACATTCAATGCAAACCTAGTATTGCCAAGCGCGCCACTTGTGCCAGCCTTAACGATTTTAGTATTGTACGTGCCATAGCCAACAGAGGCATTAAATGTAGGTGCGCCAGCGCCTTTTTTGGTAAAAATCTGAATCACGCCACCAATCGCATCTTGGCCATAAAGGCTGGCAGCAGGGCCGCGTAAAATCTCAATTTTTTCAATTTGCTCTATCGGTAAATTCTCAAAAGCCGTCGTTCCTAATGTGGTTGAGTTGACTCTTATGCCATCAATTAACACCACCACATGGTCAGAGTTGGTACCACGCAAAAAAATGTTAGAAGTAGTACCAGCGCCGCCATTTGAGCTAATCTCAATGCTAGGCTGCATGCGCAGTAATTCTGTTAGGCTAGACTGCCCACCGCGCTCGATTTCTTCGCGGTCAATCACAGTGACATCTGCAACAGCACTTTCACGTGATTGTGCAATGCGGCTAGCAGTCACCACAATGTCATCGGTTTTAATTTGAGTTTCTTCTGCAAACGCAAAAGGAGAAAGTGTCAGCGCAACTAGGCTGGCAAGTGTAGATTTTTTCATGATATTTCCTTGATTGCACACGCGTCCCCGCATGTGAGATTCACGAATAGAAACACCAAGGGAAAAGCAGATAGAAAACGCCAGCAGATCTAAAAGACCATGCCGCACGCCTTGAACCACCGTCACCCCGCGGTATTTCCAAACTTTGCCAAAATGGCATTGTTGCGTAGGCCGGTCTCCGGGCTCGTGACAATAGAATTTACGCCTTCCCAAGCTTTTAAAAGCAAGCTCAGTGGCATGATGTAAACCTTAAATCACTTACCGTTGCGGGGGCAGCACAGGAATTGCTAATCCCTATTTTTAGCTTACACATCATCAACATTGATAGTTTGACGATGTCGCTAAGAGGAATAGTTCACCTGTTTCCCAGTTTCACCTTATTACTGAAAAGTAAGTTCGGCACCTATCAACAGATGCGATTATATGTGATTAAAAAGACCCAAGCCAACTAAATTTGATTTGTAACATCTTGTAATACTTTCAAAATTTCATCTTAGCTATTGACTACAATGGATTTTTACAATTATAGTGATGCCTATGGATGAAGATTTAAAAGCGCTAGAGCAAAAGTTGTCGCAATTAATTGCGAGCTACCGCTCCCTGCACGAAGAAAACGTGAAAATTCGGCAAGAGCTGGCTTTCGCGCTTCAAGAGCGTGACAAAATCAAGCAAAACGTAGCGCTTGCAAGCACGCGGCTTGAAACATTGATGGCGCAATTGCCACAAGCAGATTTGAGAGACATTTTATGAGCCAAGTGCAAGGGGTTGATGTCAGCATTATGGGGCGCGAGTTTACCATCTCGTGTACTGAAGAAGAGCGCCCAGGCTTGATTGCAGCGGTTAATTATTTAGACAAAAAAATGCGAGACATTCGTGATTCTGGTAAAGTGGTTGGCGTAGAAAGAATTGCGGTAATGGCGGCTTTGAATTTGTCGCATGAGTTATTAAATGCAAGTAGTGGTAAGTTTGACATTGGCGATTACAAGCGTAGAATTGATTTGATGCAAGATCAGATTGATGATGCAATCGCTAAAAAGTAACATAGCGTTTTAGTAAACGGGCTAGATTAAGCGAGTGTTTACGTTTTTATTTATTCAAATAAGATTAATGTAAACGTCATACACTACCGTTATAGTTTATATCTGTTTCAAAGCGTTATTTAAGGTTTTCAGGTTTGCTCCCTGCGGTGTTGTTTAAGCTATATATTCCTTGAACTAGTCTTTGGCATCGGTTTCGGTTATTCGAGTCACTGTGAGCGCGCTCCAAATGCGGGTGTACCTAATGTGCTCTAGATCGTCACCACTTGAACCTTTTTGGTTCAGGATGCTGGCTTAGGT
>CAZAHP010000120.1:0-7576 GCA_964484985.1 uncultured Methylophilaceae bacterium | reverse complement strand
GGGGATAAATCAGCCTGCCATATATCTTTCGCTCTCAAAGTTTCTATGGTCTTAAATGAGCAGTGAGGCTCCATGATGAATTAGCACCGCATTCAGCTTAGCCGTCAGTAAGAATATACGTTCTAAGGTGCTGTGAGATGGCCGTCACTAATTGCTGAACTGGTTGTCCGCTACGGCACATTATTCTGACAAAAACGCCGCTTTGCTTGGGTAGGGCACCAGCGCCTATGTAAGCTTCTTGTTTGCTTAAATTGAGCGAAGAAATGCTGGTTTGAACTAATCCCAATAATGCCAAGTATTGCTCACTGACGCAGTTGGGGGTGAGTATGTAGATGCTTGCGTGGGTATCAAAGTGCTGATTGACGGCATGCAATTGCTGCGATAACTGTGCACCACTCAGTGAAAATCGATCTCGCATCAGCAATTGGTGGTGTTGATTGTATACGTTGATAGTGGTGTCGAGTTGCTTGAAGTGTTGCGCTTGTTCAGTTGGGTCGTGTATTAAATAGGCATCTGATACCAGTGCGACGGCATTGGGGTGCAATTCAACGTCAATCTGATTATTTAAGTGGCTATTAGGGAACAGGATATTCAGGTTGCCCGTGTATTCAAGATAAGCGTTTGCTTTGGCTTCAAGATGAAGATGCGTAAGCGCTTGGCCTTGTTGCATGCTGTGCACAACGGTGGCAGCAGCATGTTTGACTGAAGCCACTGATTTTTCGTGTGCGGTGATATTAAGCCCAATGCGGTCGTCTTCAAATAGGCCACCTGAGGTGCATTGTAAATACAGCATGGCCATGTTCTGTGGCGTGCTTGAATTTTTGAGAAGTCTGCCAATATGGTAAGGGTATTGCGCGATTTGTTTAGATAAATAGCTTTGCCCAGCAGGGCTTGATGTGAATTCTAAATCGACCTGATTAGCGAGCGCCTGATTTTGAGGCTCAATCGGAATGCCCGTTTTTTCAACTTGAATGGTTTTTAATTGTGCTGAAGCCATCTGTTAACTATTTTGAAATAAAACGCTGGCAATAATGCTATCAGCCACTTTGCTCACACCTTCGCCAGTGGCGCAATTGGTTAGCAGCACTGGCTTGCCGTTTCTTACTTCATTCGCTTCTTTCACCATGCGGTCTAGATTCACATTCACATAAGGAGCTAAATCAAATTTGTTAATCACTAGCAAGTCACATGACAATACGCCTAATCCGCGCTTGCGTGGTATGTCATCGCCTGCGGCCACATCAATGACAAAAATCCAGTAATCGACCAAATCTAAAGAGAATGATGAGGCTAGATTGTCGCCACCAGATTCAATCAGCACCAATTCAAGCCCTGCAAAATTTTTATCTAATTCATCAGCGGCTTGCATATTAAGCGTTGGGTCTTCTCGAATGGCTGAGTGTGGGCATGCACCAGTTTCTACAGCCATGACGCGTGCAGTATCAATCAGGCCACTGCGTTTAATGCGTTCGGCATCTTCTTTGGTGACGATATCATTGGTGATAATTGCAAAATTAACGCCTCTGTTTTGCAAAATAGGGATAAGTTGTTCCAGTAATCTGGTCTTGCCAGAACCTACTGGCCCGCCTATGCCAACACGCGCAGAACCAAGGTTTGTAACACTGACAGGGAGCGTAGCTAAATTGTTCATTTTGATTCCCTAAGCCTTTATCTAAACATGTAGCGACGACTTAAGGGCACTTCGTGCGCTGGTTCACAGTAAATAATTTTGCCGTCTATCATCACGTCAAATGTTTGTGGGTTTACGGTGATGTTCGGGCATGCGTCATTGTGTAGCATGTCTTGTTTCTTTAAATTGCGTGTGCCGTGGGCGGCGACAAGTTGGCGAGATAAACCTAATTTGCTGCGCAAGTCAGAGTCAATGGCGAGTTGATTCACAAAGTTGACTGAAAGCGAGGCGGGGGCTTTGCCAAAAGCGCCCCATTGAGGCCGCATGGCGATTGGCTCGCAGGTCATGAGTGAAGCGGCAGAGTCGCCCATCGCACCCCAAGCAATAAAACCACCTTTAACAATGACTTCGGGTTTTACGCCAAAGAAAGCAGGGCGCCACAGCACAATGTCTGCAAGCTTGCCTGATTCAAGTGAGCCTATGGTATCGGCAATGCCAAAAGTGCGCGCGGCATTGATGGTGTATTTTGCGATGTAACGTTTAATGCGCTCGTTATCGCCCATTTTGGTGGTTTCTTCTGGCAATCGCCCACGCTGATCTTTCATTTTTGAGGCGAGCTGCCAAGTGCGGCTAATCACTTCATTAATGCGCCCCATGCCTTGGCTATCAGAACCCAGCATTGAGATAGCGCCCATATCATGCAAAATATCTTCTGCAGCAATGGTTTGTGCACGTATGCGAGATTCCGCAAAAGCTACATCTTCAGCCACCGCAGGGTTTAAGTGGTGGCACACCATAATCATGTCTAAATGCTCATCAAAGGTATTGATGGTGTACGGATTGGTAGGGTTGGTTGAAGAGGGTAAGCAATTTTGTTTGCCCGCTACCGCAATTATATCTGGCGCATGCCCACCGCCTGCGCCTTCAGTGTGATACATGTGGATGGTGCGGTCTTTAATGGCGGCGAGGGTGTCTTCTAGAAAGCCCGATTCATTTAAGGTGTCGGTATGTAATTGCACCTGAAAATCATATTGGTCGGCTACAGTTAAGCAGGTGTCAATCACTGCTGGCATTGCGCCCCAGTCTTCATGAATTTTTAGGCCTAGGCATCCACCGTGAAGTTGGTCGATTAAAGACAAGGGCTTGCTGGAGTTGCCGCGACCCAAAAAGCCAAAATTCAACGGCCATTGCTCAGAGGCTTCATGCATTCGTGCGACATTCCATTCACCACCGCAATCAATCCCCACGGTAATCGGCCCTAATGAGCCGCCAATGAGTGTGGTTAAGCCAGATGAAATGGCATGCTCACAGAGTTGTGCTGAGTCAAAATGCACATGCACATCAATGCCACCAGGGGTTGCAATCATGCCTTCAGCATCGCGCACCGTTGTGGCGGCGCCACAAATTAAATCGGGGTGCACACCATCCATGGTTTGCGGATTGCCTGCTTTGCCGATGGCGACAATTTTGCCTGCTTTAATGCCAATATCGCCTTTGATAATGCCCAATACTGGGTCTATCACAAGGGCGTTGCATATCAGCATATCTAGCGAACCTTGTGCGCTGTCTAAGCCTGCCATCATGCCCATGCCATCGCGTAGTGTTTTGCCCCCGCCATGCAGGCATTCGTCGCCCGGAAATGTAAAGTCATGTTCCACTTCAGCAAGTAATGAGGTGTCGCCCAGTCGAACCGCATCGCCCTTGGTTGGGCCAAACATTGCGGCATAATCTTTTCGTGACATTTTTGCCATCATGCACCTCTAAAACCGTTGTTGCGCGCATTTTCAAGCGCTTGTTCACGTTGGCCTTGTTGGTCTAACGCGCCATCGACTAAGCTGTTTAAGCCAAAAATTTCACGTGTGCCACCAAAAGCTACTAATTCAACTGTTTTTTCATCCCCCGGCTCAAAGCGTACCGCCGTCCCCGCGGGAATATCTAAATGCATGCCATAAGCAACTGCACGTTCAAATTGCAATGCACGATTCACTTCAAAAAAATGAAAGTGGCTACCAATTTGAATGGGGCGGTCACCTGTGTTGATGGCTTTCACTTTAGCGCGTACACGCCCCACATTCAGCTCAATATCACCTTCTGGTGTGATGATTTCACCTGGGATGCGGTAGTTGGCAATTGGTTTTTCCTTACCTGGTCTTAATGGCTCATGCACGGTAACAAGCTTAGTGCCATCAGGAAATGAGCATTCCACTTGTAACACTGGTAGCATTTCTGCAATGCCTGGCAAGACATCATCTTGATTAAGTATGGTTGAACCATACCCAATCAGCTCGGCTACCGATTTGCCTTCTCTAGCGCCCTCTAAAAGTGTGTCTGAGATAATCGCAACCGCCTCTGGGTAATTGAGCTTTAAGCCTTTAGCGCGCCGTTTACGGGCAAGTTCTGCCGCACTATATAAAGTGAGCCGTTCGTATTCGGTTGGGGTGAGTAACATCTCAAACTCCTGCGGTTAATTGACGAACATCCTCGCATCTAGCGACTCGTGGCGTAAATTGGCAATGTCGACCGCGAGCGTGCTGGATGAAAGAGAGGCTAAGTTTTGAGCGGGCAAATTAAGTGCCTCAACAATGCGTGGTTGCAAGTGCATAAGAATGCGTTGTGCATCAATATGCCCAATCAAACCTAATCTAAGCGCTGCACTTGTAGCGCTGGTACAAAGGCTGTGTGCTGAGATTGCGCGCGCTTCAATCTCGCTCACACCTAATGTTGCCCATAAATACCCTTGCATGACAGCAAGGTGTGGATTGGGAAAGCTAGGGTTTGCATGCAGATGGTTTTGTAATTGAATGGCACTTTGAGTCCCTAGTTTTACATGGACGGTCGTGAGGGTTTGCCCAAGTTTACGTGAACCAACTCGGATGGATTCAGATAAAGTCATGGCATCAGCAAAATCATCTATTTCAAATAGCGGGGCTAAGTCTGAGTTAGTGCCCTCATTTAGCTTTTTAGATGCCTGCCATGCGGCAACAATAATGCCTTGATCAAAGCTCACCCAGCGGTGCAGTAATTGTGTTTCAATATAATGAGTTAGTGAGTGTGCATCGTTAATAATCTGGTCACGATTAAGTGATTCTAAACCCCATGAAAATGCCGTTGCTCCGCTGGGAAAAAATGAGTCGCTATGTTGTAAGCTACGCATTAAACCTAATGGGCTATTCAGCATGCTCAAGTTCCAGTTTAACGCGCCCATCCGCGCATAGATGCGCTAATCTTTGCTGGTAATCTTCGAGTCTGCCTTTTAATTCAATTTCTAAAATATTGTTGTCATATCTTACAGACCAGTGCATGTTCCCCGCAAAGTAACCAAGTTCTAGTGCAGCAGCGGTATCGATAGGAAAGCAGCGCAGCCATTTAACATCATTGCAACGTACAATAAGCGCGTAGTTTTCAGCAATGCTTAAAATGGCGCCATCATAAAGTTTTTGTTCGCGAGGTAGGGCAATGCCGCACTCTCTACCTTTAAATGTAATGACTTTTAATCTTTTACGCTGAATGTCATCGCTGGATAAGCTCACAAAATCTAAATTATTGGCATGCTCCAGATCATGAAGTTTGTCTGAGTAACTGGCTTGGGCAGCACTGCCTATGATGTGAGTGTAAGTAATCAAACAAAACTCCTAAATTTTCAAATCAATCATATAGGATGTTTTAATTTATAATCTATAAGTCATTCTACTTACATATTTTTCTACTTAAGTTTATTAGGATATCGTTGGGTAATTTTAATTCCCAAGGCATGTTTATTGCTCTAATTGGCATGCTATACAAAATATAAAGAGCATAGGGGATGGTTGATTTGACAACTAAAGTGATTGATTTGCCCAGTAAGGAAAGTGTTGAGCCTACGCAGCGTATTGTCAAAATACGTCGTGACTACAACACGTGGGTGGCCAATGAGTCTATAGAAGATTACGCTTTGCGATTTACGCCTAGGTCGTTTCGCAAGTGGTCAATTTTTCGCGTATCTAATACTGCATTAAGTGCTATTTCATTTTTGGTTTTAGAGGCAATTGGAGGCACAATTGCAGTCAACTATGGTGCAATCAATGCACTTTGGGCGATTTTTGCGGTAGGGGTAATTATTTTTCTTACCGCATTGCCTATTAGTTTTTATGCGGCTAAATATGGTTTAGATATGGATTTGCTCACCCGTGGAGCAAGTTTTGGTTATATTGGCTCGACCATTTCGTCATTTATTTACGCTTCTTTCACCTTTATTTTATTTGCACTAGAAGCTGCCATTATGGCTTACGCGCTAGAGTTGTATTTTCACTTACCGCTTTTTATTGGGTATCTGGTCAGTGCGCTGGTGGTGATTCCCTTTGTGATACATGGGGTGACCTTAATCAATAAAATTCAGATGTTTACACAGCCTTTTTGGGTTGTATTGATGTGTTTGCCGTTTGTGGCGGTATTGCACCACGACCCTGAAGTCATTGGTCGCATGCTGCACTTCGCGGGTGCGGAAGGTGGGCGAGCTGAGTTTAATTTGCTTATGTTTGGTGCAGCTACAGCCGTTGGGGTAGCACTGATTCCTCAAATCGGCGAGCAAGTCGACTTTTTACGCTTTATGCCTGAAAAAACAAGTGAGAATGCTTGGCGCTGGAACTTAGGTGTTTTAATGGCAGGTCCTGGCTGGATTTTTTTGGGCATGCTTAAAATGGCTGCAGGTGTTTTGCTTGCCTTTTTGGTGATTCAAAGTGATATGCCTTACGCCGATGCTGTAAACCCTACTCATATGTATTTGGTAGGTTTTGGCTTTGTTTTTAATGCACCAGAAATTGCTTTGGCGGTCACGGCTTTATTTGTGGTCGTTTCACAATTTAAAATCAATATGACCAATGCCTACGCTGGGTCTTTAGCTTGGTCTAACTTTTTTGCGCGCTTAACACATAGCCATCCTGGGCGTGTGGTTTGGGTGGTGTTTAATGCAGTCATTGCCATTATGCTGATGGAGCTTGATGTATTTAAGGCCTTAGAGCAAGTGCTCGGTCTATATTCAAACATCGCTATTGCGTGGATTACCGCTGTGGTAGCAGATTTGGTAATTAACAAGCCGCTTGGCTTGAGCCCTAAAGGCATAGAGTTTAGACGTGCATATTTATATGACATTAACCCAGTAGGTGTTGGCACCATGGTTATTGCATCAGTGCTCTCTATTACGGCCTACTCTGGGGCAATGGGGGCTGAAGTTAAAGCCTTTTCATCATTTATTGCTTTAGGCTCTGCGCTGATTATTTCACCATTCTTAGCGTGGATGACTAAGGGTAAGTATTACATTGCTCGCAAGGCTTATACTTTTTCAACAAAAACACGCACGCAGAAATGTGTGGTGTGCGAGAGAGAGTATGAAACAGACGATATGGCGCATTGTCCAGCTTATCAAGGCGCTATTTGCTCATTATGCTGCTGTTTAGATGCCCGTTGTAATGATGCGTGTAAGCCTAAAGCTCGGCTTGCAGAGCAGTGGCTAAGTCTCAATAGACTAGTGTTGCCCAAGGCTGCTTGGCCGCATCTTAAAGGGGGCGTGGCTAACTACATCATGTTGATGATGATAGCTCTGTCATTTTTTGCTGCGGTCTTAGGCTTAATTTACTTTCATGAAACAACGCTATTAGAGTCTACCAATTCTGATTTATTGCCACAGTTACGTTCTGGCTATTTAAAGGTGTTTTTAGCGCTGGTATTTGCTAGTGGCATTGTTGCTTGGTGGTTAGTGTTGACTACTGAAAGTCGCCGCGTTGCGCAAGAAGAGTCTAATCGTCAAACAGGCTTGCTCTTGCGTGAAATTGATTTGCACAAACAAACAGATGCTGAGTTGCAATTAGCGCGTTATTTGGCAGAGCAGGCAAATAAAGCAAAAAGTCGTTATATCACCGGTATTAGTCACGAGCTTAGAACGCCTCTCAACAGTATTTTGGGCTATGCGCA
>CAZAHP010000119.1:3913-7769 GCA_964484985.1 uncultured Methylophilaceae bacterium | reverse complement strand
AAATGTAAGGCTTATCAAGGGTGGTGGCCGGGGCCAGAATCGAACTGGCGACACGCGGATTTTCAATCCGCTGCTCTACCGACTGAGCTACCCGGCCGCTGCTTAAGTTTGATGTTACTCTCTCTTAAACGTTTTCGTGTAAACGAAAGACGCGGATTATAGCAAACTAATTGCTTAAGTGTCATCGTAAATTTTTAAAATTTATCTAAAAGAGTAGATATTTGTTTATTAGCCTAGCAATTTTTAGCGAGGTTTAGTGTTTGCTTCAGGTAAAATATCTTATGCTTAACTTTCAAATACCTGCTTTAAACGTGCAGCTGCAAACAGCGCTGCAACATAAAATAGACCAAAAAACCAAACCTTTAGGTGCTTTAGGGCGTCTAGAATCTATTGCTTTGCAAGTGGGTTTAATACAGCAAACGCTTAGCCCAGCACTTAAAAAACCTACCGCTTTTATTTTTGCGGGTGACCATGGCATTACTGCTGAGGGGGTGAGCCCTTTTCCGCAGGCTGTCACTGCGCAAATGGTGCTTAATTTTGTGCACGGCGGGGCGGCGATGAATGTATTTGCTAAGCAAATGGGGTTTGCACTGCATATTGTGGATGCGGGTGTGAACCATAATTTTGATGCTGCTTTGCCTATCTTGCATCAAAAAATTGCGCATGGCACACAAAATTTTTTACACCAGGCCGCTATGACTCAAGCGCAGTGTGAAGAGGCTGTATCACAAGGTGCAGCGATTGTGGAGCAAGCCATAACCGAAGGCAGCAATGTGTTTGCGTTTGGCGAAATGGGCATAGGTAATACGACTTCAGCCGCAGCGATCATGAGCGTGCTGTGTGCTTTGCCAGCCAGCCAGTGCGCTGGGCGCGGCACGGGCTTAGATGATGCGGGTGTGCAGCATAAAGTGCGGGTGATTGAGCAGGCGATTTTAAAACATCAATCGGCTTTGAATAGCCCGCAGGCCATCTTGCAAACACTAGGTGGTTTTGAAATCGCCATGATGGTGGGCGCTATGCTAGGTGCGGCGGCTAAGGGTTCTTTGGTGTTGGTGGATGGCTTTATTTGCACGGCGGCGGCGTTAGTTGCGGCTAAAATGCAGCCTAATTTTGTGCAATATTGCGTGTTTTCGCATTGCTCGCATGAATCAGGCCACGCTTTGATGTTGCAGCATATGGGTGCTAAAGCTTTGCTTAGTTTAGATTTACGCTTAGGCGAGGGAACGGGTGCGGTGCTCGCTTACCCTATGGTGCAAGCGGCGGTGAATTTTTTAAATGAAATGGCGAGCTTTGAGTCAGCGGGCGTGAGTGGGGCAGATGCTTAAGCTCATGGCAAAAGAGTGGCGCAATTTTATACTGGCAATAGGCTTTTTTACGCGCATTCCTGTGCCTAGTGTAGAGAACTTTCAAGAGAGTGATTTAAACCATGCCGCGAAGTATTTTCCTTTAGTTGGCCTGCTTATAGGCGCAATTGCGGCGCTTGTTTATTTAGCCGCGAATAAGATTTTTACCCAAGACATTGCCATTATTTTTAGCATGATAGCGAGCATTTATGTAACAGGCGCTTTTCATGAAGATGGCTTGACTGACGCAATAGATGGCTTGGGTGGAGGCTGGGAGAAGGAGCAAGTACTCACTATTATGCAAGATTCACGCATAGGCAGCTATGGCGCTGTGGCCATTATTTTGGCCTTGTTACTCAAATTTACTAGCTTGAGCCATATCACACCTATGCTCATGCCCGCTGTGTTGTTAGCAGGGCATAGCGTGAGTCGCCTATGTGCTGTGCTGGTGATGGCAACACAGCCTTATGTTAAACCTAGCGGCAAAGCAAAACCATTGGCAACGCAGCTCAGCAAGCCAAGCTTACTGGTCGCCATGATGTTTGGACTATTGCCGTTAATGTTACTGCACCCCAGCTATTATTTTGCATTGCTTCCCGTGGCCTTTGTTTGGGCGTGGTTTAGTTTAATTTTAAATAAACGCTTAGGCGGCTACACAGGCGATTGCCTAGGAGCAACTCAGCAGCTGACCGAAATAGCATTTTATCTAGGCATACTCGCATGCATCTCTATTTAGTACGTCACACCCAACCTCAAGTTGAGGCTGGCACTTGCTATGGACAAACCGATTTAGGCTTAGCCGCTAGCTTTGAAGCAGAGCTTGCCGCTGTTAAAAGTAAGCTTGCCCATTTATCAAACGCCAAAGTCTACAGCAGCCCGCTTAAGCGTTGCAGTGAGCTGGCGCAGCATTTTAGCCATTTAGGTGAAGTGCAGTTTGAGCCGCGCATTATGGAGCTCAATTTTGGCGATTGGGAAATGAAAAAGTGGGACGATGTGCCTAGTGGTTTAATCGAAGAATGGGCAGAAGACCATATTAAGCAAGCGCCGCCTAATGGTGAGTCATTTGAATCATTATCGCAGCGTTGTTTAAGCTTTTTAGAAGAAGTGAGCACTCACGCTGAGTGTGAAAATATCCTTGTTTTTACGCACGCAGGGGCAATACGCGCGTTGCTCTCACATATTTTAGGTTTACCTTTGCAAAATGCGTTTAGATTGCATGTGGATTATGGCGGGGTGAGCCAGGTGAAGTTAGATAGGGCTGTTAATTGTTTGGTGGGCTTGAACCGCTAACAACTCATTTTATTAGGCCAGCAGCACCATCACGCTGCCTAGCATCATCACGATTGAAGCCATGAGCTTACGACAAATATCTTTCTCTTTAAACACTTTGTAACCTATGAACACTTGCAGCACCATGCCTAGCTGAAATAAAGCGAGGGCGTAAGCAACTAGCATGTGTGATATGAGTACTAGAGTGAGATATTGCATGGCAAAAATCATCACGCCTACAGATAAAATAGTGGCTAGCTCTGCTTTAGCTGCAGGAAGGCCAGATTTAAAACTTTGCGGTAAAACTAGGTGGTTGCATATCATCACTAAAGGCAAGCCGATGAGCGACCAAAATACCACGCTGGACAAAGGGCCGCCAATCATGACGGCATTTTTCAAAAATACAGTCCCAATAGAAAATAGCAAAATAGACAGAAAACGGGCTTGAACGCCTTTTTCTTTAAGCAAGCTAGAAATTTTGCCCCATTGCGTGTGGCCTACAGCAGGGGTTAGAAAAAAGCTACCAACAATAATCACAAACACACCAGTAATGCCTTGTAGATTGGGGATTTCATTTAAAAACGCGATTGCAAATAGTAGCGAGAAAATGACTTTATAAGCGTTTAGCGGCCCTAGCACCGATAAATCGGTTTTGGATAATGACATCACTAATAACATCCAACCGAGCACATCAAACACAGAGGCTAAAAAAATGTTTAACCAAAATGTTTGATTGAGTGGCTGAATTGAAATCACTGATAAAAATGGCAAGCTGATGAGGCTAATCACCACATAGATGCTTGCCACAATAAAAAAAGGGTGCAAGCCTTGGTGGGCGAGCTTTTTTTGGTACACATTGCAGGCTAAGGATAATATTAAACGACCAAAAACTAATAATAACTCCAATGGGTGCTGCTTTCTGCAATGAAAAATAGTTTGTAAAATTTAAGTGGTCAGTTTAATGCTTTATCACAAAGGTGCATAAGTTTTATGGAAGCAGCAAACACTAAAACCGTTTAGGTATTTAAAGCGCGCTCCATAAACAAATTGTCCGATTGCCCCATTAAGTTTTTAATCCATCGCGTTACAATTTGTAGTTTAAAAATCACCTTCCAATAGATTTCTTGAAGTTTGTTCTCTTCTAAAATCACATGTTTTTTAAGTGGTTTAGTGATTTGCCATTTGCAACGTAAGCCCGCATCAAAGTAACCTACATCGCCCTTTTTAAAATGCAGTACTTCTTT
>CAZAHP010000119.1:0-3813 GCA_964484985.1 uncultured Methylophilaceae bacterium | reverse complement strand
AATTCTAACACAGCAAACTTAATGCCAAGTGGCGTAAAGGACTCTAGAATGCCCGTGGTTATTTTGTTTGCTGTAGTTTAATGTTGATGTGTAATGACTGAGTGCGTCGCAAAGAGGGCGTTATAATGATTTAAGCGCAGACGCTAACTTAAGCCAGGCATCATCAGGCGGCAGGCCAAAGCGCAAGGCAGGGCGGTCTTTAAACAATCTTACCCAAATGCCTTGTTGCGCTAGGGCATGGTGTATTTCTGCGGCGCTGGGTGTTTGCACGTATTGAAATAGCTGTGTGCCACCTTGCGGTTTAAGGCCAGATTGCGTCATGGTAAGTGTTAGTTTTTCAGCGCTTAATATTAATTTTTGACGCATTTCTATTTGCCAAGCTTGATCAAGCAAGGCTTGTTTGGCGATGATGCGGCTAGGGCCAGCCAGTGCCCATGGGCCTAAGGTTTCTTCTGCTTGTTTTAGTATGTGTGGGGCAGCGAGTAAAAAGCCGATTCTGGCACCAGCTAGCCCAAAAAATTTGCCTAAAGAGCGCAGTACAAATAAACCCTGTAAATAGCTATGGTCAGCGATGCTGTGCTCTGGGGTGGTATCCATAAATGCTTCATCGACAATAAGCCAAGCGCCGCGCTGGGCGAGTTTTTGTTGCCATTCTAAAAGTTGCGCTTTGCTAAATCTCAAGCCAGTAGGGTTGTTGGGGTTGCATAGTAGCAATACCTCAACTTGGTTTAGCAGGGAAGCATCAGGGGCGTCATCAAAAAAAATGATGCGGTGGCCGTGTTGCTGCCAAGCTTTTGCGTGCTCTTGGTACATGGTGCGCGGCATTGCAACAAGGCTGGGTGGCCTGAGCTTAGGCAGCACTTGCAATGCCGCTTGTGAGCCTGAAGTGGGTAACAAAGCCTCACAGCCATAGTACTGGCATGCGGCTTCTATTAAGCCGTCGTTTTCTTCTGGAAGGCGCTGCCATGCGCTGGTGGGAATATGAGCAATAGGGTAGTGATTAGGGTTAATGCCTGTGGATAAATCTAGCCAATCCTCAATGGCGATGCCGTATTGCTGCGCTGCTTGCGCTAAATTGCCGCCGTGCTCAAGCATGGTTAGCGCTCAGTGTGGCGGCAATGAGCAAGGCGATAATGAGCCAACGATAAACACCATGGCGCACCAGCGCTAATGCGCGTTCAATATCTGCAATCACAGGCGGCTCGCCAGCGCCTAGCGTAGGGCGTATGTGCCATTCGCCTTGGTAGCGGGCTGCGCCGCCCAGTTTAACATTAAGCGCACCAGCACCGCTTGCCATCACGGGGCCAGCGTTGGGGCTATCCCAAGTTGGGGCTTGTTGACGCCAGCATTTGAAGGCGATGCTTGTGTGCCCAAGCAATCCGTAGGTGATGGCTGTGAGGCGCGCGGGAATGTAATTCGCCACATCATCAAGCCGCGCGGCCGCCCAGCCAAAGTAAAAGTAGCGTGGCGTTTTGTAGCCCCACATGGCATCCATGGTATTGATTAACCTAAAAGCCAGTGCGCCTGCGCCACCCGCCACAAAAAACCAAAACAATGCGCCAAATACGCCGTCGTTACCATTTTCTAGTACCGACTCTACTGTAGCGGGAATAGGCTCAATGGCAGAAGCGTCGCGGCTCACCATGTAAGACGCAGCAGTTTTTGCGGCCTCAATATCATGCTGTAACAAAGCCGCACTCACCGCGCGCGCGTGTTGGTGTAGGCTTTTGTGCCCCAAAGCAAAATAGAGCAAGGCAATATGGATGATGATGCCAATCACAACCTGCTGGCTAAGCCAGTATGCAAATAATACAAATGGGGCAATGAGTAAAATTAAACCTAGCACACCAATCAGGCGCTGGGCGGCAATCTCTTGTTTATGTTTAGGGTTGAGGCTTTGCTCAATTTGCGTCGCCAGCCAACCAAAGCCCACTAATGGGTGAAAGCGCTTAGGCTCACCCAATATAAAATCTAACGCCACGGCAATGCAAGCCGATACAGGCAATATGAGATAATCAGAATATGAAAACATTAATGGTTCAAGGTACGACTTCAGATGCTGGTAAAAGTACGCTAGTTGCCGCGCTGTGCCGCATATTGTACCGCAGAGGCTGTAAGGTCGCGCCGTTTAAGCCACAGAATATGGCGCTTAATTCGGCGGTTACCGTCGATGGTGGCGAGATAGGCCGCGCCCAAGCCGTGCAAGCGCAGGCTTGTGGGCTCGCACCGCATACTGATTTTAACCCTGTTTTGCTCAAACCAAACTCTGATAGTGGCTGCCAAGTGATTATTCATGGCAAAGTGCTGGGCAACCAAGAGGCCAGCGCCTATCACGATTACAAAAAAAAGGCGATGCAAGCCGTGCTTACCTCATACCAGCGCTTAAGCGAGCAATATGATTATTTAATCGTTGAAGGCGCAGGTAGCCCCGCTGAAATCAATCTACGTGAGGGCGACATTGCCAATATGGGCTTTGCCGAGGCGGTGGATTGCCCCGTGATTTTGATTGCCGACATTGATAGAGGCGGCGTGTTTGCGCATATCGTTGGCACTTTGGCGCTGCTTTCTGCAAGCGAGCAAAAGCGTGTGATTGGCTTTGTCATTAACCGCTTTCGCGGCGATATTGCCCTGTTGCAATCTGGGCTAGATTGGCTAGAAAATGAAACTGGCAAGCCTGTGTTGGGTGTTTTGCCGTATTTGCACAACTTTCACTTAGAAGCCGAAGACGCAATCTCAAAGATGAACATCAACAAAACTGAGGTAGAGTGGCGTTTAAAAGTGATAGTGCCTGTTCTGCCGCACATCTCCAACCACACAGACTTTGATGCATTGCGCTTGCACCCCAATGTGGATTTTCAGTTTGTGAAATTGGGAGATGCCATACCACCCGCTGACCTCATTATTCTACCAGGCAGTAAAAATGTAAGAGGCGATTTGCACTATTTAAAAGGCTTTGGATGGGAGCAAGCACTTACTACTAACTTGAGATATGGCGGCAAAGTGATAGGTATTTGTGGTGGCTTTCAGATGCTAGGGCAAATGATACATGACCCTTATGCCCTAGAAGGTGAGGCAGGCACAAGCCAAGGTTTAGGCTGGTTAGCCATGCAAACCACTTTAGAAAAAGAAAAACAGCTTAAACAAGTTTCTGGCACGCTGAGCTTTGCACCAGCTACCGTAAGCGGTTATGAAATTCACATGGGCGTGAGCCAAGGCTCAGCGCTAGCAAGACCAGCGCTTATTATTGATGGCAAACCAGAAGGCGCAATGTCTGAAGACAATCAAATCGCTGGCACTTATGTCCACGGCTTGTTTGACCACCCAGAGTCTTGCGCCGCATGGCTGGCATGGGCTGGGCTAAAAGAAACGCAGGCTTTTGACTATGAGGCGCTAAAAGAATCTGAAATCAACCGTTTAGCCGATTGTGTAGATGAGCATTTGGATTGGGCTAAGTTGGAATTAGACTAGGCTGGCCAAATTTTTACCAAAAGAGTAGCGTTTATTTCGCTGCAACTACTTCAATCTCTTGACCCATGCATTCCACCACTTGCCCCGCGCGGATTTTAGCGGTTTTGCGTAGCTCGATTTCGCCGTCTACCCTCACTAAACCCTCTGCCACCATGGCTTTGCCTTGGCCGCCGCTTTCGGCGATGCCTTCAATTTTAAGTAGGTCGCAGAGTGCGATATATTCTGTTTTGAGTACAAATTTCATATGGGCACTTCTATAAATTGAATTTACGTCGCCATGCTGCGTTGCTCATAAAAAAATTTCTCCTTACATATCAACTATATGCTGCGTCCAAATTTTTTACT
>CAZAHP010000118.1:0-7903 GCA_964484985.1 uncultured Methylophilaceae bacterium | reverse complement strand
CTACAATTATTGTAAACATCACCACTTTTGGCAGTATTTGTTAGTGTCTTGTGGACACCTTGAAAATTCTTTTAATACATTATTTAAGACAGTTAACGCTGTGCTTTGTTGTCCGGTTGACAAATTATTTTTAAATATTTGCCTTTTTTAAAAAAGGGGTATTCTACACCTAATAAATTAAACTAGCTAAACTTGAGTTAATAAAAAAGCTTAACTGATTCAAAGTGCTTCTACGTTGTATTCAACAGTCAGTACGTGAGTGCGGTGTGGGTTAATCACAACTGAGTTTTCCATCGCATTGGTTGATTCTACGCATACTGTTTTACGCCACTCATCACCGCTGCCCATATCGCCCATAGCGTGCGCTTTTTCTTCCCATGGTGTCCACACCACTGTGGTGTTACTACCTGATTTTGAAACACGAATGAGGCGGTTAAAGCCAGCATCATGCACGATGCAGTCTGAGCTGTGGTTGAGGAATACGCGGTCAAATTCTCCGTTGAATTTAAGTATGCCGTTTTCAACATGGCGCTCGTATTTGCGAAGTTTGTCAGCGTAAACACACTCTTGTAGGCCGGTGATTTTAATTTTCTCAATGTCACTGATATTGAGGTAGGTGTGGAAGGCTTCACCAATCACAAATGGATGCTCTGCTTTATTGGTTGTAGCAAGATCAATTTTTAAGCGTCTGCCTACAGTAATCATCATGGTGAGCATGTATGGGTAGGATAATTGTCTTTCCGCCTCAGGTGTTTGTATCATTTGTAAGGCTAAACGCGTTGCGCCTGAGTAGGTGGAGTCGGCATCAATCAGTTTCCACGGAATCACTCGGGCGAAGCCATGAGGGCATAGTGAGCTGTCGGTGGGGTGTGCACCAAACCAAGGCCAACAAATAGGCACACCACCGCGTATAGAGCGACCTTTTACAAAACGCGCATGCTCAGAGAGCCACAACACTGGGTTTTTTTCAGTTTTTGGCTGCCATTGCATGACGTGAGCACCTTGCAATGCAATTTTTGCTGTCGCAAACTGATTGTCGATTTCAATGTATTGCAAGCCATTTTCGTCTTCAGTAATCCGCATGTGCGGGTGTGTAACGCAAAATTCATTTTCGGGTGGTTTGACTAAAATGGTGTCTTCTATGGTGTTAACCTTCATGTTTTATTTTCCCTCAATTTGTGAGACATCACGTACTGCACCAAAAGCTGCACTGGTGCTCATTGCGGCATAGGCGCGCAATGCAGGTGAGACGTAGCGCTCACGTTGCACAGGTTTCCATGCGTTTTTACCTTTTGCTTCCATGTGGGCACGACGTTGTGATAATTCAGCATCAGATACATTCAAATGAATTGTTCTATTGGGAATGTCAATTTCAATTGTGTCGCCTTCTTCAACCAAGCCAATCGCACCGCCTTCAGCAGCTTCGGGTGAGGCATGGCCTATACTTAAGCCTGAAGTGCCGCCTGAAAATCTGCCATCAGTAAGTAAAGCACATTCCTTGCCAAGACCTTTAGATTTTAAGTAAGAGGTGGGGTAGAGCATCTCTTGCATGCCAGGGCCGCCACGTGGGCCTTCGTAGCGAATGACAACCACATCACCTGCGACTATTTTGTCAGCTAAGATGCTTTCAACTGCATCATCTTGTGACTCAAAAATGCGCGCGCGACCTGTAAATTTAAGAATGCTGTCATCCACACCCGCAGTTTTTACGATGCAACCATCTAGTGCAATATTGCCATAAAGCACGGCTAGGCCGCCATCTTGAGAGTAGGCGTGGGCTTTGTCTCGTATGCAGCCTTCTGTGCGGTCAATATCTAACTCAGGCCATAACATGCTTTGGCTAAACGCAATGGTGGTTCTAACACCACCCGGAGCGGCTTTAAATAGCTTATGCGCTTCCTCGTCTTGCGAAGCCGCAATATCCCATTTTGCCAACGCTTCGCTCATGCTTGGGCTGTGCACGGTTGGCACTTCACCATGAATCACCCCGGCGCGATGCAATTCGCCTAAAATCCCCATTACACCACCAGCACGGTGAACGTCTTCCATGTGGTATTTAGCTGTGGCTGGCGCGACTTTACATACGCAAGGTACTTTGCGTGACATACGGTCGATGTCTTTCATGGTGAAATCCACGCCCGCTTCATGCGCTGCCGCCAACAAATGCAACACGGTATTGGTAGAGCCGCCCATTGCCACATCCAAGGCCATGGCGTTTTCAAACGCTTTAAACGTGGCAATATTGCGTGGCAACACTGTGTAATCATCTTGCTCATAGTAGCGTTTCGCCAAATCTACAATCAAACGCCCTGCTTTTAAAAATAACTCTTTACGTGCCGCATGTGTTGCTAAGGTTGAGCCATTGCCCGGTAAACTCAAGCCCAAAGCTTCTGTGAGGCAGTTCATAGAGTTGGCAGTAAACATGCCTGAGCAAGAACCACAGGTTGGGCAAGCTTCACGTTCAATTGCTTCACTCTCGGCATCACTCACTTTGTCATCCGCCGCCGCCACCATTGCATCGACTAAGTCGAGCTTGTGTGCGTTGCCTTGCCAATTTACTTTGCCTGCTTCCATCGGGCCGCCAGACACAAATACCACAGGGATATTCAAACGCAAGGCCGCCATGAGCATGCCTGGGGTGATTTTGTCACAGTTAGAAATACACACTAGTGCATCGGCGCAGTGAGCGTTCACCATATATTCCACGCTATCCGCAATCAAATCGCGGCTAGGCAAGCTATACAACATGCCGCCGTGACCCATAGCAATGCCGTCATCTACTGCAATAGTATTAAATTCTTTTGCAACGCCGCCTGCTCGTTCAATCTCACGCGCAACTAGTTGACCTAAATCTTTTAAATGCACGTGACCTGGGACAAATTGGGTAAAAGAGTTGGCGATGGCAATAATCGGTTTAGTGAAATCTTCATCTTTCATGCCAGTGGCGCGCCAGAGTGCGCGTGCGCCTGCCATGTTGCGGCCTTGGGTGGTGGTATGTGAACGGTATTTAGGCATAACAAATTTCCAACAATACTTAAAAGTGTGATTTTAAACTAGCCTAGAGTTGCCGCATACTTAAATTATATTTTAGCGCTAGCGTGAGTTGAGTAATGTATGAAATTGCTCAAAAGGCATAGGTTTCCCTAGCAGAAAGCCTTGACCTTGATAGCATCCAAATGATTGAAGTAGGCTGACTTGGCCTTGTGTCTCTATGCCTTCAGCTATGCATTCTTTATCAAGACTAGCGGCCATGGCGATAATTGCTTTAACAAGTAAAGCTGCATTTTTATCTGTTTCAATATTATGTACAAATGAGCGGTCGATTTTTACTTGATTAATTGGGAATTTATTTAAGTAGGCGAGTGCTGAGTACCCTGTGCCAAAATCATCAATCGCGAGTTTAATGCCCATTTCGTCAATGCGCTTGAGCGTTTTTAAAATTTCTTCACTATCTTGTAGCAATAAGCTTTCTGTAATTTCAATTTCAATCCATGTGGGATGGCATTGGCTGCTTAGTAAAGTGTCCATTAATTTGCTATAAATATCATTTCGTATAAATTGTCTTGATGATAAATTCACAGCAATCGTGAGTGGGGTATTTCTGCCTTTATTTAGTGCCGCGGCTGCCATGCATGCTTGCTTTAAAACCCAGTCACCGATTTCTACTATCATGCCATTTTCTTCAGCTATGCTGATGAATTTATTAGGCTCTATCTTTCCTATCTTTAGGCTATCCCATCTAAGCAAAGCCTCAGCTCCTAAGATGTTTCCGCTACGCATGTCTATTTTGGGCTGAAATGCTAATGTCAGTTCTTTGAGCTCTAGTGCATATCTTAAGTAAGTTTCAATGGCTAAGCGTTCAGAAACGACTGATGTGAGCTCTGGAACGTAAAATTGAAAGTTGTTTCGGCCTTTCTTTTTTGCATGATACATCGCCGTATCAGCATACTTCATCAAACCTTCAATATTATTGGTGTCTTGCGGGTAGCAGGCTATACCAACGCTCGCAGTCACAAAAAAGTTGGTTTTTTCTACTTCAAAAGGCGCCGTTAGTGTAGACGAAATACGTTGTGCTAATTTAGATAGCTCGTCTGTATTGACATTTTTAACCAGCATAGCAAATTCATCACCTCCTATGCGCGCCAAAACATCGTCTGAACGTAAGCAAGACATAATGCGTTTAGAGGCTTGCACTAGTAGTTGGTCACCTACTTCGTGCCCTAGGGTGTCATTGATTGATTTGAAATAATCTAAATCTAAAAACATGAGCGCAATCTGACCTTGGTGAGATGCGTGCTGGCTCACTGCTTTTTGAAGATGTTCGTTTAAGAACGTTCTGTTTGGTAAGTCTGTGAGAGGGTCGTGATAGGCAAGATGCTCTAAACGCTGGCGATACTGCACAATCTCGCTAACATCATTAGCGATTGTGAGAGCGCCGATGATGTGATTGTGTTTGTTGTATTCTGGAACGACGGTAACTAAATTCATCACGTGGCTGTTCACGTGCTCACAATAAATCTCAACGTTTTTTGATTGTCCAGAACGTATCACATCAGTCAACAGCGTTTGGAACTCCTTCCCAGTGATGTTTTTAATATCAGAGCTCCATGCTTCTTCAGGTGTTTTGCCTATGTAACTTTCTGCTGGTGAGCCGTGATTGAGAGCTGCACTTTTATTCACAAAAATGCGTTTGCAGTTCATGTCATAGCGAACAATAGTCAACGGTACATTCTGAACTAAGTTGGTATACTCCTGCTCTTTGGAAGCAATTTCTGATAGCAATTTTTTTTGCTCAGAAATGTCGCGTGCGAAGCCTACGGTTCCAATCACCTTACCATCTACCCTGACTGGTGATTTGTATGTTTCAGCCCAATAGACGACTCCATCTTGATTTTGAATTTGTTCCTCAATTTGTTTTGGCTTGCCTGAGCTGAAAACTTCCATATCGTCTTCAATATATCCTTGCGCTAATTCGGCTGGGAAAAACTCGAAATCAGTTTTTCCTTCTAATTCTTTAACAGTACGAACGCCAGCGACCTCTGCAAACTGTTGGTTTGTTGTCAAAAAACGTCCATCTTTATCTTTCATCCATACAATAAATGGGAAAGTGTCTAATAAAGCGCGTAGGTAACTTTCTTGTTTTTTGGTTTCTTGATGCTGTTGTTGTTGATAAAAATCGAGGTCGCGACCAACGACTAACGCGCCGACGACTTTGCCTGACTTATCTATAAGCGGAGAGATGTGAACTAAATCATGCACTATTCTACTCAGTTGAGGTAATTGCATGGTGACTATGAGTGAGCTGGGTTTGCCTGTGCTAATCGTTTTATGCAGCGCCTCTAGATACGGCGCTGTAGCATTTTCAGTTTGTAACTTGGCAAGTCTTTGTAAGTCATCTATACCTATATTGAGTGTTTTAGTCAGTGTTGGGTTGAAATACAGTGGCTCGGCTTTGAGATTGTAAGCCGCAACATTATCTAAAGAGTGGTCAAAAAGTGACTTAAGTATTGGGATGAGTGAATCTAAGGAATCGTCATTTTGTATGTAAGTTTTCATCTGGTTCTTCTAACATAAGACTTTAATAGTGCAATTAAAATCTGAGTGTTGAGTGCTGTGGTATGCAGCATATTAAACAGTCGTGATTGATTTCCTGATTAGAATATATAATGTACAAGTTATTTAATCCAGTAAAATTCTGTAATATTATTATATTCAGCTATTAAAATTAAGGCCTTATGTTGATTCATCCACAATTTGACCCAGTTGCAATTCATTTAGGTTCGCTTGGCATTCATTGGTACGGCTTGATGTATCTCACAGGTTTTATGACTTTTTTGTACTTAGGAAAATGGCAAATAGCTAATCGCCCGTGGCATGCATGGTCTACTCAAATGTTAGATGATGCGCTTTTTTATGGCGCATTAGGGGTGATTTTGGGTGGGCGTTTGGGCTATGTGATTTTTTATCAGCCTAGTCATTTCATAGAGCATCCGTTAGAAATTTTTGCGCTATGGCAAGGTGGTATGTCGTTTCATGGTGGCTTTTTAGGTGTGCTCGTCGCCATGTTTGTATTTGCGCGACAAAGAAAGCTCACTTGGTTGGCAATTATGGATTTTGTTGCGCCTTTAGTGCCTATTGGTCTTGGGGCAGGGCGTATGGGTAATTTTATAAATGGCGAGTTATGGGGGCGTGCCACCAATAGTGATTGGGGTATGATATTCCCTAAAGTGGATATGGTTGCAAGGCATCCATCTCAACTCTACGAGTTTGCTTTAGAAGGCATCGCTTTGTTTGCTTTACTCTGGTGGTTTTCAAGCAAAAAGCGCCCAGTAGGCGCAATTTCAGCTGTGTTTTTAATAGGCTATGGTAGCTTTAGATTTTTGGCAGAGTTTACGCGCGAACCCGATAGTTATTTAGGCTTGCTCTCAATGGGCTTGAGTATGGGTCAATGGCTTTCTATGCCTATGATACTGATAGGCATCGCCATGTTTGTTTGGGCAAATAAGCCTAAATCTTAGATATTTTAATTTGCTAAAAGCTGAATCACTTTAGCTTTAAGTTGCGCGGTCTCCTCAATATTTAAGGGAGGCCTAGGTGTTGCAGTGACTGTGCTCCAAATCGAGTTGGGAAAAGTCGCATCCCCTTCGTAACGTGGTGTGACATGCCAATGCAAGTGCGGAGTTTTATTGCCTAAGCTGGCAAGGTTGATTTTTTCTGGTTTAAGCACATCACGCACTGCTTGCTCAACTTTAAAAACTACGCGCATTAATCGCTGCTGTTCGCTCTCACTTAAATCTGTCATTTCTTTGACGTGTGCGTTTAGTACTACGCGGCAAAAGCCAGGAAAATCAGTATTGGTGAGTAAAATCACACGACAAAAGTCATCTTTCCAAAAAAGTTCACCGCCTACTGTGTTGCATAAATCACATGATTGATCCATAAAAACTATTCCATTCGCCGAAAGTAATATGATAACGCGAGAGTGTGTTTAGCGAACTGATATTGATGACATTTTGCCTATCATATTGCCCAAGGCTTCTGAAGGCTCATGGTTAGCATCAAAAAAATCTAGAATCATGTCGCGTGCCATATCGCGCATACGCCAAGCAATTTCATGTGCTGCGACTTCAACTTCCATTCTAATGAGATGGTTCTCGCTAATGGCGTCCCACTCATTAAGATGAAAGCAGTGCTCTATGCCAATCGAAATGACGGCTTGTTTAAGTTGATATAGGCGTTTTTTTAAGCCTAGCGCAATATTTTTTTCGACCAAATGTAAATCTATTTCTATGGTTTGGAGCGTATGTTCAATCATCATGTCTAAATCTTGAATCACCGCTTTTACTCGCTCTAAGGGGGCGTATTCTGCTGAGGTTTTATGTGAGTAGTGTTCAATAGAATTGACCATAAGATGTAAGGCGCTCATAGGTCCATAGGGGTATTCGCCTGGCAGGAGCTTCATTACCAATAAAGCGCGTTGTATTGGAAAGTTTGGTTTTGTCAGCATGGCGGCGAGCATTTCAGCCACAATCAGTATTTCACCTTCGACGCTTAGGTTGGCCGTTTTTATTTTGTTTGGATAGCCTGTTCCATCAGCGCGTTCATGATGTTCCATCACAGCACGTGCAACTTCTTTTGGGTAATTCATGTGCGTGGCGATGACTTTGCTGCCAATTAAAGGGTGAACCATCACGTTGCGCCATTCGTGCGGTGTAAGGCTTACGCCTGCACGTAAATGCTCTCTGGGAACATATAACTCACCAATATCATGCAAAGCCGAGGCTACTGTCAGATTTTGCAGCGTATAGTTATCTAGCTTCATTCTATTAGCAATCATGCGCGAGAGCAGCATCACTAAAACAGTATGCTCAAAAGCTTGAGTGCCATTATCTCGCATCACAGT
>CAZAHP010000117.1:0-7925 GCA_964484985.1 uncultured Methylophilaceae bacterium | reverse complement strand
GACAACAAATGGTCTATGACAGTAACAGCACGTGATTTAGACACTGGTATGGCTAAATGGGCGATGCAAATGACTCCTCATGACGAGTGGGACTACGACGGCGTTAACGAAGTAATCTTGTTCGACAAAGGTGGCAAAACATACGCATGGCACCATGACCGTAACGGCTTTGCTTACACTTGGGATGCTCATAACGGTACTTTAGTAGCTGCACAAAAAGTTCACCCATTTGTGAACTGGGCAACTGATATCGATATGAAAACTGGCGTACCAGGCAAAACTGCCAACGCGTCAACTCACCAAGACTACAATGCTAAAGGCATCTGCCCAGCTGCATTGGGTACTAAAGACCAACAACCAGCTGCTTACTCACCAAAAACTGGTTTGATTTACTCTCCATTGAACCACGTATGTATGACATACGAGCCAGTTGAGTCTAAATACGTTGCTGGTCAACCATGGGTTGGTGCTACATTAACTATGTTCCCAGGTCCTGACGGTGTAATGGGCGGTTTCGCTGCTTATAACCCAATGACTAACAAAGCTGTTTGGTACAACAAAGAGAAATTCTCTGCTTGGGGTGGTGTATTAACAACTGCAACAGACCTCGTGTTCTACGGTACATTAGATCGCTGGTTAAAAGCTGTTGACGCTAAATCAGGTAAAGAGCTCTGGAAACACCAAGTGGGTTCTGGCGTGATTGGTAACGCATTCACATACGCTAACAAAGGCAAACAATACGTGGGTGTATTCTCAGGTATCGGTGGCTGGGCTGGTGTAGCGATGAACCTTGGTATGACTAACCCAACAGACGCTTTAGGTGCTGCTGGTGGTTATGCTGAACTCGTAAAATACAACGCTGCTCCTGGCGGCGGTACATTAAACGTATTTAGCTTGTAATTTAGTGTTGTTGTAATTCATATAGAGCGCTTTTAAAGCGCTCTATATGCTCTAAATGCATGAGTTAGATAGTCTTTAATGAAAATTGCGGACTCTCCACAGCATTCAAAATGACATCCCTCCCAAGTAATTGCGAGGGTTTTTTTGCATTGAATCAAAAACTAATGAAATTATTATTAGCAGGGGGTATACAGACCTGTTTACACCCTATCCAAAATAGATTAATATCGTTAATATCTTGTTACAAATTTTAACAATCCATTCACTAGGAACATCTCGATGAGCGATCAGCAACTAACCGATTGGCGCGAACACGCACTTAAACTAGAAAAAGAAGTTAACCAAGTCGTTGTGGGGCAAGAAGGCCCAGTTCGCTTAATTACTACCGCGATTTTCGCACGCGGCCACGTATTGCTTGAAGGTGATGTGGGTGTAGGTAAAACCACCTTGCTACGTGCCTTTACTCGCGGCATTGGTGGTGGCTATCAACGTATTGAGGGCACCATTGACTTAATGCCTAACGATTTGGTCTACCACACCTATCTTGGTGAAGACGGTAAGCCACATGTGAGCCCAGGCCCATTGTTACTTTCTGGCGAAAATCTTTCTGTGTTTTTCTTCAACGAAATCAACCGCGCCCGCCCACAAGTGCACTCGCTCTTATTACGCGTGATGGCAGAGCGCACCTTAACCGCGTTCAACAAAGAACATTACTTCCCTCATATGTTAGTGTTTGCTGACCGCAACCAAGTGGAAAAAGAAGAAACTTTTGATATTCCATCTGCAGCACGTGACCGCTTCATGATGGAAATTCCTATTGTTGTGCCTTCAGACTCAGCAATCATGGAGTCATTAGTATTTGATACTCGCTTTCACAACGTTGATAAATTAGTTTCTGGCGTAGCAGAGGATGTGCTGCAATTCGACCAACTCAATGAGTTTGGAGCAAAACTGCAAGACAGCATCACCGCCAGCCCAACCTTGCGCAAATACGCATTGGATTTATGGCGTGCAACTAAAGCGCCTTTAGATTTTGGGGTCAAAGTATCAGGTGTAGATATGAACCGCCTTGTACTCTCAGGCGCCAGCCCTCGCGGCATGGGTATGTTGCTACGTGCTGCTCGTGTAAACGCTTGGCTGAATAATCGTGAGGCAGTATTACCAGATGATATTCACGCAGTATTCCACGAGGTGATTGCTCACCGCGTGGTATTTAGCCCAGTATACGAAATGCGCCGTACTGAAATCGCACGCGAGATGCTTTCAGGCATTATCAATGTCATTGCTGCCCCATAAGCATGACGCAGATATATCAAATAAATAAGCAAGGAATGAGCGAGGAAGCAACAAGCCAACTCGCCCATCAAATGAATTTTTATGCGCCCTGACCATATTAAAGAATTTAGCTACCATATTAACTGGCGCTCACGCTCACGCCGCCCTGGTCGTCACCGTAGCAACCAGCGCGGCATGGGCATGGAGTTTCGTGGTCACACCACTTTACTCGCCTACCCTGACCCGCGCCGTATTGATATACGCCAAACCATACGCGACCCGCTAGAGCAGGTGTATGTGCGCATTTTTAACCAAAAAAGTGCCACGCCAGTCTTTGTGTTGTGCGATATGTCTGGCTCTATGCAATATGGCAGCATGCAGCGAAAAATAGCGATTGCCGCAGATATTGCACAGTCGGTCGCGCAATCGGTCACCCACAATGGTGACCCAGTAGGTTTTATCGGTTTTGACGATGAAGTACGCGAAGACTGGCTATGCACACTTTCAGCACGCCCGCACATGACGATTGAAATGGCAGAAAAACTCAAGTCATACACGCCAGCAGAAGTTTCAAGCAAGGCCTTGATAGATACTGTGCGATTGCTGCCACGTGAGCGCTCACTCATCTTTTTAGTGTCTGATTTTCACATGCCGATGCATGAGTTAGAAGAGTCGCTGATTTTGATGCTACGCCACCATATTATTCCCGTGGTGTTATGGGATACATCAGAGTACTCAGACTTACCCGACTTTGGTATCACCAATGTGACCGACCCTGAAACTGGCGCGAAGCGCACACTATTTTTGCGTAAAGAATATAAAGACCGCATATTACAAAGCTTTGCAGACCGTCGCAAAGCCATAGAAGCGCTATTTTTGCGCTTTGATATGCAACCATTTTTTGTTGAAAACCAATTTGACGCCGATTTACTGACAGACTACTTCCATCAGTATGTTGCCGCCTAAATCACTATGACCGTGAAGAGTATACCAATGCCAATAAGCAAAGCTAACAGTCAATATTTACCCCAAGCAATTTTGAGTCTTGTCATGGCGATAGCAGCACTTTTTCTGAGTGCTCAATCAGCAATTGCAGATGTTATTTTGCCGTCAATTGATGAAAAATATGTTTCCCTCTTTGAAAAAAACCCAACCCGTGACGCTGGCTATGTAGTGGGTGACGTTCTAGAAAGAACCGTCACTCTCACTATCAAAAAGCCATACGAGTTGGTAAAAGAGTCATTACCAATTACTGGCTACGAGCATCGCTACAAAGGGCAAATTTCTGGGATTGAGCTCTCGAACATTCAACATGAGGAGCACCAAAACCTAGATAGCGTGACGCATGTACTCCACTTAAGTTATCAAGTTTTTACGACTGGCAAGTTAGCTAAACCTGCTGCATTAAGGGCGGAGATTCTAAAAATACGTAATACAGAAAATAAAGAAGTGGTGCAATATCGTGTGCCTTCGTTTGCCTTCCGTATTTCGCCACTCTCAGTATTTGGCGCTGTTAAACTTAGAGAAGAAATGAGCCCATTTACACGACCACTGCTATTAGATGCAAGCAAAAATCAGCTACACCTCAAGCTTTATATCGTAACGCTCACGCTCTCACTATTAGGCTTGCTCTACATTTTTGGCATGCATGCATGGCTACCACGCATGGGTGCGCCTTTTGCCAAAGCATATCGTGATATTCGCAAAATGCCCGATAGCCCAGAAGGACTACAACAAGCGGTATCACGCGTGCATCAAGCGCTTAACAAAACCGCTAGCACTAGTTTATTTAACAATAATCTTGAAGCGTTTTTGGCTAAAAAACCTGCGTTTGAGCCAGCCAAACAAGAGATTGAAGCGTTTTTCAATGTATCGCACCAAGTGTTTTTTGAGGCAGAAACAAAACTCGCCATCAACGAAAATCCAAAAGCATGGCTGCTTAAATTTTGCCGCCATCTACGCGATTGTGAGCGTGGTCTTATCCCTAATATACCTCAAGATAAAGGCGTGTAATGGGCTTTACTCATCCTTTAGTGTTGTGGTTATTGCCACTGGCTTTGCTGCCTATTTTATTAGAGCGCTCACATACTCGCGTGTACTCATGGGTAGATATGCTACCTAGCGACCCTTTATCTAACCTCATCGGTTTATTACTCAAGATATTGGCAGCGATTGCGCTCCTATGCATTATTTTAGGCTTAGCTGGCCCCCATAGCTTAGAGCAAAAAATTGAACGTATTGGTGTGGGTGCACAAATTGGCTTAGTGCTAGACAGAAGCGCCAGTATGGACGACCCCTTTGCAGGTGGCACACAAGATGGCCGCGTTGGAGAAACAAAATCCGTTGCGGCGGCTCGCCTCATGACCGAGTTTGTCAATGCGCGTAACAATGACATGATAGGCATTATCACCTTTAGTAACTCTGCCATGTATGTGTTACCTCTTTCAGAAAGCCGAGAGGCCGTGCTTGCTGCAATTAAAGCAACCGCAGGTAACTCACTGTTTCAAACCAATATCGGGGGCGGCCTGACCAGTGCTGTGAGCTTGTTTGAGAATGTTCCAGATTCTGGCTCACGTGCGATTATTCTCATTTCAGATGGCGCTGGACGCGTAGGCGCTGATGCGCAGCAAAAACTGCGTGATTGGCTTCAACGCTATAACATTACGCTTTACTGGATTGTGCTAAGGCAGCCCGGCGGCATTAGTATTTTTAATCCAAAATATGAAGTGCGCGACGACACTCCGCTCCCTGCTGAAGTGGAACTTCACGACTACTTTAAAACATTACGCACGCCATTTCAGGCTTATGAGGCAGAAAACCCTAAAGCACTCGCAGCAGCGATTGCTGACATTAACCAAAAAGAGAAAAAGCCCATTAAATACCTAGAAAAAATCCCTGGTAAAGACTTTACCCAATGGTGCTATTTAATAGCAGTATTGATGATTGCCTTACTGCTCAGCGTAAAATATTTGGAGGTTAGAACATGGCGCTCGGCCTAAAACTCAGTGTAAACAAATTATCTTTAGCGCTCATTGTCGTCGCGGGGCTTTCTGTCGCTGGCATTTCTTATGAACTCAATCGTATTCATCAAATTAAAGAGTTTAATATCGCAGTAAGCACAGGTAAAAACCCTCAAACGGATAAACAAAGTTTTGAGGCGCGTTACTCTACGGCTTACTGGCTTGCGCAAAATGAACGCTACAAAGAAGCTACTTTGTTGTTTTCGCAACTCACACAAAAAGGCGCCCCCAGCCAACGCGCGGCGGTGCATCACAACATAGGCAATATGTTCTTTTTAAAAAGCTTGCAAGTGAGTGGCGGCAATGACCCAAAAGTGCGAGACGAAGTAGAATATTTGCTCACTCAGGCCCACAGCTCCTATAAGCAAGCGCTTAAGCTAGATAACAGCAATTGGGGAACGCGACGCAATATGGACAGAGTCATCACCTTATTACCCGAAACACCAACGCCAGGAGTAGGCGAATCTGACTCACCTGGCTTGATTATGGGGAACATACCAGTCGGTTTACCATAATGCCTAAATTAAGCGCGATTAAAAACTTTTTTGCTTTTATCAAAAAGCAGCGTGACACTGCACTTTTAAGTAGTGCCATGCTGCTATTGATTTTATCCATGTTGCACCCCACCGTGCCTATCAAGCACAACATCTACACCTACCTGCTGATTGCCGATATTTCACAAAGCATGAACGCAGTAGACATGAAAGACGGCGGAAAACCTGTATCACGACTAGCGCATACACAAAAGCTGATGCACGAAGTCATCTCTTCTCTACCTTGTGGCACAAAAGTCAGCGTTGGTTTATTTGCTGGCGTGAGCGTTGCTGCGCTGTATCAACCCATAGAAGTGTGTGCAAATTTTAATGCTATTCAGGGCACCATCGACCATCTTGACTGGCGAACCGCATGGTCAGGCAATAGCAGAGTGCGCGAAAGCCTTTATAGCATAGCAAGAGCTATACGAGGCTTTACTGAGCCTGCGCAAGTCGTGTTTTTTACTGATGGTGAAGAAGCGCCCAAACTACACACCTTTAACACTAAAGACCTGACCAGCTTTCAAGGGGCGGATGGATGGCTGTTTGTTGGTGTTGGCAGCGAAAAGGGTGTGGCCATCCCCAAATACAGTGAGCACAATCAACTGATTGGTTATTGGTCTAATGAAAGTTTTGCGTTACAGCCGGGCATTGCACAAATTTCAGAATCTAACTTAGGTAAGCGCAATGACGATGTGGCGAATGGAGAACATGACCGTTTCATTTCAAAACTCAGTACTGAGTACCTAAAGTCAGTCGCTAAAGATATTGGTGGCATGTATGTGTTTGGTGACAATGTGCATACCATTTTAGATGCAATGAAAGATCAAAAACCTGCTCGCCGTGATGTTGCACCTTTTGACTTAAACTGGGTGCTTGCTGGGCTTGCTGGGCTGTTATTACTTGCTGCTTACTTTAATAAAAACCCCATCGTACAAATTGCTGAGGCACTACGTTTTTACCGTAAAGAAATTTCAAGAAAATATAGTAAAAATGAAACCGCAATTGCTCATGACAACCATTTAAGTTAGCTCTCAAGCTAACAGTATAAAAATGCAATAACGTGAGCCATGATCAAGCCAATCACAATCATCATCAAAACAATGAAGCAACATAAAGAGCTGTATTTGCTTTTAACTGCGCTTTGCCTACTCATATTTGCGGTAATTCGGCCTAGTGTGCCACTCAAACACAATATTTACAGCTATTTTTTAGTGCTCGATATTACGCAAAGCATGAATGCAAGCGACATGAAGCTCAATGGTAAAGCTGTGAGTCGCTTAGAGTATTCAAAACAACTGTTACGTGAAACTATATCATCACTGCCTTGCGGTACTAAAGTCGGCATAGGCATGTTTTCAGGGGTCAACGTGGTCGCCATGTATGTTCCTATTGATGTCTGTGAGAATTTCTCATCCATACAAGACACTATAGACCATATTGATTGGCGCAGCGCTTGGACAGCCGATAGCCGAGTACGCGAAGGCTTACTTGCCAGCGCACAAGTGATGACCAACTTCCCCGAGCCAGCGCAACTCGTCTATTTTACAGATGGTGAAGAAGCGCCAAAACTACATGCATTTAACACACGTGATTTAAGTACCTTTCAAAGTGGCGACGGCTGGCTACTTGTAGGCATAGGCACCCAAACGGGCGCCCCCATTCCAAAATTTGACGGCAAAAATCAAATGATAGGCTATTGGTCACACGAGAGCATGCAACTCGCCCCAGGCGCCGCCCCTATCGCGGCCGCAGGGATATTGCAGCGCAAAAGTGACTTGGCAGATAGCCCGCAAGATCGATATGTTTCTAAGCTAGCCGAAAGCTACTTACAAAACACGGCCAAAGAAATCAATGCCACATATATTAAAGCAGATGGGCTACATAGCGTCCTAGATGCAATGAAAGCTCAAAAACCAGCTCGCCGTGAATGGGCACCTTTTCATGTAGATTGGGTGCTGGCGATATGTGCTGGGCTCATACTTTTGTCAGCTTATATGAGCGCTCATCCGATTAAGCAACTACGTCTTGCATTGAGCCGCTACAAGAAAAAACAAGGCACGAAAAACGAGCTTGCAATCGCGCACGACAACCACTTAAGCTGATTTGGTTTTTTCTGCCTGTTGACACCACAACAACCATACCCTCAAGGCTCTAAAGTCATTGGAATTTGTGCGGTCTGGTGTGATTAAAACAA
>CAZAHP010000116.1:2022-8305 GCA_964484985.1 uncultured Methylophilaceae bacterium | reverse complement strand
GCCTCTTCTACAAAACTTACCAAGTCGCGACCTTGTACGTTTGCCGTTACCACCACCATGCGCGCGCCACGTTCGCGGTCAATTTTAACTGGCCCTTCAATCCGTTCCAATTTAGCTACGCTACCAAGTGCCACGTTAGTGCCGTTTGGCAAGGTGAGTTGCAGATTAGAAAACTCGACTGGCGACATGCGCACTTCTTGGCTACCTCGCAGTAAAACAGGGGTTCTTCTTGCGCCCTCTTGCACCACGCCAAGCACTCTACCTTCCAATTGCGCTTGTAAGATTTGATTGATGTCTGTCACGCTAAAGCCTAGCCTGCCAGCAGCCAAACGATCGACTTTAATTTGCAAATATTGAATGCCGCTATTTTGTGGCGTGTAAACATCTTGGCTGCCTTTGATGGTTTCAAGCACTTGAATCATTTGTTTGGCTTTTTCATCCAATACTTTTAAATCTGTGCCATAGAGCTTAATCGCCAAATCGCCACGTACGCCCAATATCATCTCGTTCACACGCATATCAATCGGCTGGGTAAAACTGTAATCTAAACCCGGAATACCCGACATCACTCCTCGCAGTTTTTCAATCAAAGCCTCTTTGGTTTTTACCGTCCATTCTTCTTTCGGTTTGAGCACTAAAAAGTTATCGGTTTGATTCAGCCCCATGGGGTCTAAACCCAACTCGTCAGAGCCGACGCGCGAATAAATGCCTTTGACCTCAGGCACCGCTTTTAACACAGCACGTTGCACGGCTAAATCAGTCTCGGTACTTTGTTTAAGGTTGATAGATGGCAGCTTCTCGACGCCAATAATAATGTCACCTTCGTCCATCACAGGCATAAAGGTCTTACCGATTTGCGTATACACCACGCCTGTGAGCACCAAAAGCACAAGCGCTGCTAGCACCATTTTCTTTTCATGACGCATTGCATGTTGCAAGGCTGGCGCATAAAGCGCGTTGAGCTTACGCACAAGCCAAGGGTCCTCTTCGTGATGTTCTTTGATTAAAAAAGAAGCAATCACTGGAATGACCGTGAGTGATAACACCAATGACGCTGCCAGTGCAGAAATAATGGTCATTGCAACAGGTGAGAATAGCTTTCCTTCTAGGCCTTCTAAGGTAAGCAAAGGCAGAAACACCGTGATGATAATCACAATACCTGACGCCACAGGCAAACTCACTTCACGCATTGCGCCCAAAATAATACTCATTTTAGATTGCACATGCTGTTGTGGTGCGTGTGCCAAGTGCGACACAATATTTTCCACCACGACCACAGCAGAGTCCACCAGCATACCAATGGCAATTGCCAATCCGCCCAAACTCATCAAGTTGGCGGACATGCCAAACTGCTTCATGAGTAAAAAGGTAGAAAGCACTGAAAGCGGCAAAATACAAGCAATGGTAAGTGCTGCGCGCAAATTACCTAAAAACAAGACGAGTAGCACAATCACCAGCACCACGGCTTCTGTCAGCGCTTTATTCACCGTATTCACAGCACGTTCCACTAAGCTGCCACGGTCGTAAAACACTTGCGTGGTCACACCTTTGGGCAGTGTGGGGGCAATTTCGGCAAGTTTAGCGCGCACGCCTTCTACCACTTGCCTTGCGTTAGCTCCGCGCAAGCCCAGCACCAAGCCTTCAACTGCTTCGCCTTTGCCGTTAGCGGTTACTGCGCCATAACGCGTCAGTTCGCCAATGCGCACTTCTGCAATATCGGCAATGCGCACTGGCACACCACCGTCGCTACGTATCACCGTATCTTTTACATCATCCAGCGTTTTAAATGCACCCTCAGAGCGGACTAACAATGATTCCTCACCATCGTTTAAGCGCCCTGCACCGTCATTGCGATTATTGAGGGTAATCGCATCTTGTAGCGCGTTAAGTGACACGCCGCGCGCCAGCATTTTGGCGTTGTTCGGTACAATTTCAAAACTGCGTACTAAACCGCCAAGTGCATTCACATCCGCAACGCCCGTTACACTTCTGAGTTGTGGGCGTATCACCCAATCTAACAAGCTACGTTTTTCTTGCAACGTGAGCGTGTCTGATTCTACGGTGAACATAAACATTTCACCCAGCGGGGTTGTCATCGGCGCAATACCACCAGAAATATCAGGAGGCAAGCTCGACCATACGTTACTAAGTCGCTCTGCAACCTGCTGGCGTGCCCAATAAATATCCGTGCCGTCTTCAAAATCAACGGTAATATCAGTCAATGCGTATTTCGCCACGGCGCGCAAACCTACCTGCTTGGGTATACCTAACATCTCAACTTCAATCGGTGCTGTGATGCGCGACTCGACCTCTTCTGGTGTCATGCCAGGAGATTTGATTATAATTTTGACTTGGGTAGAAGATACATCAGGGAAAGCATCAATCGGTAAAGATTGATAAGCAAAAAACCCCACAATAGATAAGATAATGGCCGCAAGAGAGACCATAATGCGCTGCCTGAGAGAATACTCGACAATAAAATTCAGCATCATTCAGCTCCCATGCCAAGCGCTGCGCCCTTAAGCGCGATAATGCCTTTCACGGCCACACTATCTTGTGGTGTTAAATCACCTTGAATCAACGCGAATGCACCTTTCTCAGATATTAGAGTAACATCAAGCGCAGTAAATCCTTTTGCTACTTGTTTGAATACGGTGACTTGCTGACCGTTTCTCACGAGTGCTGACTTAGGTACTTTTAATGTTTGCGTATCAGATTGTAATGCGTCATTCATCACAATGTCGGCCTGTAATAGCTCGCCTGGTGATACCGCATGAGCGCCTTGAGTGATTTCCACACGCACTTTGGTGGTTTGGTTTTGCTTATTCACACTACGCAAAATCGCCACTACTTTGCCAAGGACTTGCTTAGTCGGCACTGTCACAGTAGCACCAAGTTGAATCTGTGTAACATCCTCTAAAGGCACACTGAGCTCAAGCCACAGCTTATCCAGCTGGGCTATGCGATAAACCGGCATCGCCGAGTCAATACGTTGCCCCACACTAGCCATTTGCTCAAGAACCACGCCACTAATGGGTGCGACTAAGGCAATACTGGTTTGCATGCCTTTTGAATGGCTCATATTAGCAATCGCAGCATCACCAACACCCGCCAATCGTAATGACTGCTTAGTTTGCGCAAGTTGTGCACTGGCAGCCTCTTGCTGGCTTTTGGTTTCAATATGACGTCGCTCAGGGATAATGCCCTCTTTAAACAATGCTTCATCGCGGCTAGCTGATTTATCGGCTAATTGCTTTTGAATCTTGGCTTGTAAATAATCACGTTGCAGCAAGGCTAAATCTGGGCTGCTGATTTTCGCAAGCACTTGACCTTTTTTCACCGTATCACCTACGGCGACCTGCATAGACTCTAATAAGCCGCTCTGCGGCGCGCTAATTAAACGCTCTTGCGCAGGCGGCAATATCACCTCTGCGCTAAAGCGTTTTGCTTGCCCCGCAACCGCTTGCTCAACCTGAGCAAGGGCAATGCCCATACTTTTTTGTTGCTTTGCACTGAGCACAATCTCATTTGCTTGGCTTGTTAAAACAACTAGGCTTGCAATCGCAGCCCATACAATCTGACTCATCATTTTCATGGTAATACTCCTACGGCTTGGTTATATCTAGCGATATTCCATTGATATTGGGTTTGGCGCAGCGCGACTGCATTTTCAACTTCAAACGCCTGCGCTTGAATACGTAGCACACTGGTTAAATCTGCCTCACCAAGCGTAAAAGCTTTTTTGGCCAAACGTGCTTGCTCGCGGGCAATCTCTAACTGGCGACTGGCAATTTCAAGTTCTAATTTGGTGGTCTTTAAGTTATGCTCGGCCTCGTGCAAGTCTGTAAGCAAGGCCAGACGCAAGCTTTCGCGCTCGGTCATGGCATTGGCAATTTGCTTTTCAGCTTGCACTTGCATAGGCGCTGCACGCCCAGGGTTATCAAAAGGAATCCGCACAGTAAAACCCAAGCTTTGGTTATATTGCGTATCAAACGCACCTTGCGAGTTTCTAGCATTCAACATCACTTGCGGATTCTCACGCTTTTCTGACTCCACTAACTCGCGCTCACCCTGTGCGAGATTGATTTTAGCCTGCGAGGCTAACCAAATAGGAGATTGTTCAAAATCAGCTTTGCTTGAAAGATCTTCCTCAAACTGCGCAGGCATTTCATTGAGACCTGTCAGCAAAATATAGCGGTGACGCGCATGCATCAGCTCCGCTTCGGCCAGTATGAGTTGTCGCTCTGCCAGCAACCTCTCTTGCTGAATCATCATCAAATCTGTTTTTGCCAGCTCACCCGCCTTAAACTTTTTATCAACATCAAGCTCAAGCTGGCTGGCTAGTTTAATCCGCTCTTTCGCGAGCTCTACTTGCTTGCTGTTGATCTCAATGTCCCATAGCGCATCACGCACTGACCCTGCCACTTTCAACTTCACGCTTTCTCTGCTGGAGTCTAAATCTTGCAAACTGAGCTCTGCCACCTTACTACGATAAAGTCGCTGCTTTGGTAACCAGATAGGCACTTCTAAAAAAACTTGCCAATCACGCTCATTGCGAGCGCTCGTCAACGTGTCATTTTGATGGTAAAAAGAAATCGCAGGCGCATTGGGCAGCAATGATTCCGCCATGGCTTTGCGCGCAGTCACGTTATACGCCTCTGCACTCAATTGAAATTGTTGCGGGTTTCTAATGATGGTTTTATCCAGCACCTGTCGCAAACTGAGCGCAGGGTTTTGATTCAACACATCTTCATGTACATCTTGCTCAGCTGCAAAGCCGAGACTGGATAAAGCCCACAGACATACCATGTATGTCAGGGTCACGAATTTCTTCATGGAATACTCCTAAAACGTCAACATTCAGGCTCAATTCGAGCCCATGATTAGCGTTTAGAAGTAAGGTGGCGCGCGAGGAGCGAGTGAGGTTCGCCTAAGATTGACGGGTACTAAAAGCTTAGGGACACTAGGTGGTTTAATGCTAGGTCTTGCCAACAAGGGCAAGATAAAAAGTAGACCAAAAATAGCAGCTACAATATGAAACGTCTTATCTCTAATGACCGATTCATCCACTTTGACTACATCACCATGCGAGTTAATGTTTTTGAGTGTAGGCACAGTATCGGCAACACTAGATAAGATATCCACATGAAAATGAAACACTGGACTGGTCTGGTTTGGGGTTTTACTAGTATGGGCGTGCAAAAGCGGTGCGAGCATTTGCAACCATGCAAAGCACACCACCATAACCCATATTAGCGATTTTTTATACATAAACCCCATGCATTCATTGTAACAAAACCAAAGCAAACAAACACGACAATCTAGCAAAATCAGCCTGCCATCAAAAAGCGACTAAGCGTATGTAATTCATTTTTTTTAGGTTAAAATGATGGACTGTTTAAACATCACAAAAGTTCCACATGTTGACCTTTCAGCAAATCATTTTAAATCTTCAATCTTATTGGGATAAACAAGGCTGCACACTATTGCAACCTTACGACATGGAAGTAGGTGCAGGCACTAGCCACACCGCCACATTTTTACGTGCCCTCGGCCCAGAGCCATGGAAGGCCGCTTACGTTCAGCCAAGCCGTCGCCCAAAAGATGGCCGTTATGGTGAAAACCCTAACCGTTTGCAACATTACTACCAATTTCAAGTCGTGCTCAAACCCGCACCCGCCAATATTTTAGAGCTTTACTTAGGCTCACTTGAGGCGCTTGGTTTTGATTTAAAAGAAAATGACATCCGCTTTGTAGAAGACGACTGGGAAAACCCAACGTTAGGCGCATGGGGCTTGGGCTGGGAAGTTTGGCTCAACGGCATGGAAGTCACCCAATTCACCTATTTCCAACAAGTTGGCGGCATTAACTGCAAACCGATTACTGGCGAAATTACCTACGGTTTAGAGCGTTTAGCCATGTATTTGCAGGGCGTTGAGAACGTCTATGACTTAGAATATTCACCAGGAGTGAAATATGGCGACGTGTTCTTGCAAAACGAAAAAGAACAATCTGCCTACAACTTTGAGCATTCAGACGTTGATTTCTTGCTCACAGCCTTTAACGCGCATGAAAAACAAGCCAAACACTTAATGGAAAATCAACTCGCATTGCCCGCGTATGAGCAAGTGCTCAAAGCCGCGCACACCTTTAACTTGCTGGACGCACGTGGCGCAATTTCTGTGACTGAACGTGCCGCTTACATCGGCCGCATTCGTAACTTGGCGCGCAGCGTTGCCGCCAGCTACCTAGACAGTCGCGCGCGCTTGGGCTTCCCTATGGC
>CAZAHP010000116.1:0-1922 GCA_964484985.1 uncultured Methylophilaceae bacterium | reverse complement strand
GCACAAAAGCTCATGCCCGCAAGCGTTGGTTTAGATGCTGATGGTAAAGCAACGCCAGCCTTACTCAAAAGATTGCAAGGCTTGGGTGCAGATGAATCCGCAGTTGCAAAACTCAGAAAAGATAATGATGGCAAAGCTGATGTTCTGTTTTTTGACGTAATGCAAACGGGCGCCGCACTTAAAGATGGCTTACAAAAAGCCTTAGAAGAAGCGCTGGCTAAATTGCCTATTCCTAAAGTAATGACCTACCAAATCAACGATGGCTGGGAGAGCGTCAACTTTGTGCGCCCAGCGCATGGTTTAGTGGCTTTGCATGGTAGCGAGATAGTGCCAATCAGCATTCTAGGTTTAAGCGCATGCAATACCACTAGCGGGCACCGTTTTGAAGCGAAGAACCCAAGCATCACTTTAAAAAATGCCGATACTTACGCGCAACAATTGCAAGACGAAGGCGCAGTGATTGCCAGCTTTGAAGCACGTAAAACAGAAATTGCTAATCAATTAGCAGCCGCAGCTGCAAAGCAAGGCTTAAAGCCAATCGAAGACGAAGCATTATTAGACGAAGTGACTGCCCTAGTTGAACGCCCTAATGTGCTGCTTGGTCAATTTGAAGCTGAGTTTCTAGAAGTGCCGCAAGAGTGCTTGATTTTGACCATGAAGGCCAATCAAAAGTACTTTCCACTGTTAGATGCTAATGGCAAACTGACCAATAAGTTTTTAATCGTTTCTAATATTTCACCCGCTGACCCCAGCAAAGTGATAGGCGGTAACGAGCGTGTGGTGCGCCCACGTTTGGCTGATGCTAAGTTCTTCTTTGACCAAGACCGCAAGAAGAAATTAGACTCACTCTACGGCGGCCTCAGCAAAGTGGTGTATCACAACAAGCTAGGCTCACAATTTGACCGCAACCAACGTGTGCAAAAGATTGCTGAAAAAATAGCCAATCAACTAGACCCTTCTTACGCACTTTCAACAAAAGTGATGCTTGCTGCCTCACTATCTAAAGTTGATTTGCTCACAGACATGGTAGGCGAGTTCCCTGAGTTACAAGGCATTATGGGGCGTTACTACGCACAAAATGAAGGCATAGACGATGAAGTTGCTTATGCGATTGAAGACCATTACAAACCTCGCTTTGCAGGTGACGAATTACCTCGCAATGAAATAGGCATGGTCGTTGCGCTAGCAGACAAGCTAGAAACACTGGTAGGTTTATTTAGCATAGGCGAAAAGCCAACCGGCGACAAAGACCCATTTGCACTGCGCCGCCAAGCTTTGGGTATTATTCGTATGCTCATGGATGGTAAATTGCCCATTAAATTTAACCAGCTCATTACCAATACATTAGCTGAGTTTAAAGTTGAGCCCAATGCGCAAGCTGAAGTAGTTCAAGCTATTTTAGACTTCTGCTTTGACCGCTTAAGCGTGAATCTGCGCGAAAATGGCGCCAGTGTGCAAGAAGTGGATGCGGTTCTCACGCTTAAACCAGAGCTGCTAAGCGAAACCTCAGCGCGATTAGCCGCTGTGCATGCGTTTGCTAGCTTGCCCGAAGCCGAAGCCCTTGCCGCCGCTAATAAACGCGTAGGCAATATCTTGAAAAAAGTTGAAGGTGAAGTGAGAGCGCACATCAATGATGCGCTATTGCAAGAAGCTGCCGAAAAAGCCTTGGCTGCTGCCTTAAGCAAAGTAAAGCCAGAGGCCGACCAGCTATTTGAAAGCGGCGATTACACCGCTTCATTACAAGCACTTGCCGCACTTAAAGCGCCAGTTGATGACTTTTTTGACAATGTGATGGTCAATGCAGATGACCCTTCGCTCAAGGCGAACCGTCTAGGTTTACTCGCGACATTGCATCAAACCATGAACCGCGTGGCAGATTTATCTAAACTAGCAAGCTAGCTCAAGGAGCTTAAGCACTTATG
>CAZAHP010000115.1:0-8392 GCA_964484985.1 uncultured Methylophilaceae bacterium | reverse complement strand
CCACTCATGCTATTTTTATGTGCTTGGTTCATTTTTATGTCTTTAGATTCAGACGGCAGCGCCGCGCCATTGCCTTACATTCCGCTGATTAACCCTTTAGATATTACTCTTGCTGCCATTTTGTTGATGTTGTTGATTTGGGAGCGCAATGTTAGGCCACATTTTTATAGGCTAGAAACATTAATGCCAAAAATAGTTGGCATCATGGGCTTTGCCTTACTCAATGGCATCTTGCTCAGAAGTTTGCATCACGCGATAGCTACGCCATTTCAATGGAGCGCTATTTTTGATTACCCTGTGCTGCAAATGTCATTTACATTTTTATGGGCAGTCACAGCGTTTATTCTCATGTTGTTAGCCAAGAAGCGAGAAGAGCGCCCCTTGTGGATTGCGGGTGCTGGTTTAATGGGCTTGGTGGTCGCCAAAATATTCTTACTCGATTTAGCTCAGCATGGCACTGTTGAACGTATTGCCTCCTTTATAGGGGCAGGGTTAATGTTGTTAGTCATGGGCTATTTTGTGCCATTACCACCTGCACAAAAAGAGGCTGAAAATAATAAGGAGAGCGCAGCATGAAAGCCCTGATGTTAGTGATGGCGCTACTATCCAGTAGCCAGTTGCAAGCTGCCAGTTTTGAGCTAGAAGCAAGTGGTAGCGAGCCACTGTATCAAACCACGCTTAGCAAAGCAGTGTATCAAGCCAGCCGAAGTGATACCTTGCAAGACCTTACCATGCACAACGCGGCGGGTGAGCAGGTGCCTTATGCTTTGCTCGATTATGAAAGTTTGCACCCAACTCAAACCGTAGAAGAGTCTAAGCCGCTGGTGATTTTTCCTATGCAAGAAAGCGAGCTGCATGCAAATGGCAGCATCCATGTGCAACTTGAAAAAAGCGCTACTACTGTCAATGTGAGTGGTGGTGAGCTGCTTAAACAACATCAAACATTATTTTTATTCGATTTAGGTAAAGAGCACGAACCACTCAATAAGCTCAAGCTAGATTGGCAAGGTGCGGAAAATAAATTTATTCATGTAGAGGCGCTAGGCAGTGACGACCTCAAAGACTGGATTAGCCTAGGCTATGCCGTACTTCTTAAGGCCAATGGTGAAGGGCAAGCCATTTTGAAAAATACTGTGAGCCTTAATCATGCGACGCAAGCGCGCTATTTGCAAATTCGCCTAGTAGAGCCAGATGATGGTTTTAAGCTCAGTAGTGTGAGTACTGAGTACAGTAAAACGCAAACGCTAGCACTGCCTTATTTGTGGCAAGATTTAAAATTTTTAAATAGAACACAAAGCAATCAGGGTGAAATTAATATAGATTTTGAATCACTCGGACGCTATCCTGCATCGCAAATAAAAATTGCTTTGCCGCAACAAAACACTATCACCAGTGTACGAGTCTTAGTGCGCAACAACACCGATGCCCCGTGGCGAGAAATCAGCTACGCCTCTTTGTATCGCCTAAGTAAGCAAGGTACAGAGAGCATCAATCCTGATATTGTGATTAATTCAACAGTCGCTCGCTATTGGCGTTTGCAGTTTAATCAAGCAAGTGGTGGCCTAGGCGCAGAAAATCCCACGCTTACACTAGGCTGGCTGCCACAAACCTTGGTGTGGAATGCTCGTGGGCAAGCGCCTTATCGACTAACTTTAGGTGAAACCAGCACTGTGGTGAATGCGGTGAATATTGCCAGCTTGATTCCAGACTACTCCATAGAAAAAGTCCAAGCGCTACCGCAAGCCAATCTGCGTACACAAGATAATATGCCAAGCGCAGTCAACGCTTGGGAGTCTGCAACTGATTACAAACGCTACCTGCTCTGGGCAGGGCTAGGTTTAGGCGTGCTGCTGCTTGCAGGCATGGTGCGCACTTTATTGAAAGATAAAGCCTCGTAGGCTACGGATATTTGAATGATAAAGTTACTAAAACGCGCCATATTTGCTGTTGCCCTTATTTATCTTGGACTTTGTGCTTTGATTTATTTCAAGCAAAAGCAAATGCTGTTTCCTGTGCAAATGACCAAACCCGTGCCTGCAAATTGGCAACCCACGTCGGGCGACTCAAGAATCCAAGCCATGATAAACGGGCATTGCGGCAAACTACACGTGACAAAATGGAACGTCAACCATGCCAAAGGCACCATTATGATGTTTCATGGCAATGGCGAGTCGCTTGCTAGCATTGATGAGTACGCCTATGCCTTTCTCGATTTAGGCTACAACCTCATGGCTTGGGATTACCCAGGCTATGGCCGCTCCAGCGATTGTTGGTTTAGTCAGAGTGATTTGCTAGGCGATGCTGAAACCGCTTATCAATGGCTAGCTACGCAAGAAAAACCTGAAAAAATCTATATTTTTGGCTACTCCATAGGTACTGGCATTGCGCTCTCGGTAGAAGCGCATCATCAACAAAACCCAGTTTATTTAGTGGCCGCCTATGATGCGCTCGCGAATGTGGCTAAACAGAATATTTTACCCATCATCCCAGTCGATTTGCTGATGCGCTATCCGATGCAAACAGCGCCTTGGGTGAGCGCTATTAAACAACCGATTTACTTGATTCATGGTGAGCAAGATAGCCTAATACGCCCAGAGCGGGTTAAACAACTTGTAAGCGCAGCACAAGGCAAGGCCAAAATCGAGTGGGTGAAAGGCGCAGGCCACGCAGAAACCCCGCTATTTTTGTATCGCAACACTTGGTTAAAACGATTATTACCATAACGAAAGAAGCTAAATGAGTAACCAATTTCAATTAATGAATGAGCAACGCTTTCGCCCATTTTTCTTTACGCAGTTTTTAGGTGCGTTTAACGACAACGTGTTTAAAACAGCGCTGATTACGCTGGTGGCTTTTCATGCGGCTAGCCTGACTACACTTGACGGTGGCACGCTCACTACCTTGTTGCCAGGCCTATTTATTTTACCCTTCTTTTTGTTCTCTGCCACTGCAGGGCAAATTGCGGATAAATACGAAAAATCTAAACTCATCCGCTTGGTAAAAGTGTTTGAAATTTGGATTATGGTGTTTGCCAGTGCAGGCTTCTTTTTACACAATATTTGGCTACTTGCCACAGCGCTGTTTATGATGGGCATGCACTCCACACTGTTCGGCCCAGTGAAATATTCTTATCTACCACAGCACCTCAAAGAGCATGAGTTAATCGGCGGTAATGGCATGGTAGAAATGGGCAGCTTTGTGGCCATTTTATTGGGGCAGGTACTAGGCGCATGGTTGGCCAGCCTCGCGCAGCATGAGTTATTTACCAGCATTACGATTATTGTGATTGGCTTTTTAGGTTACTTCTCAAGCCGAGGCGTGCCTGAAACGCCAGCCGCCGCGCCAGACCTTAAAGTGAATTGGAACCCCATTACAGAAACTATCCGTAATGTGAAATTAATATGGGGGCAGCAGCAGGTTTGGTTAGCCATCGTTGCAAACTCATGGTTTTGGTTCTATGGCGCAACACTGCTTGCACAGTTCCCCAACCTCGCCAAAGAGACTTTTCATGGCAATGAAAGAGACTTCATCACACTACTCTCGATTTTTTCTATCGGCATAGGCACAGGCTCTCTGCTCTGCGAAAAACTCTCTAAAGGCAAGCTAGAGCTTGGTTTGGTGATGTTTGGCGCCATTGGCTTAACGTTATTTGGCTCAGATTTAGCCCTTTCTAGTAGCGCAATTCATGCGGAGCTTATGGCGACATCATCGCCGCAAGCTTTTCATATATTTGAGGGCTTGTCGCATTGGCGCATGTTGGTTGATATTGCACTGTTAGGGCTTTTTGGCGGTTTTTACATTGTGCCCTTATATGTATTGATTCAAACACGTGTAGATAAACACTATCAATCACGCGTCATTGCCGCCAACAATATTATGAACGCTTTATTTATGGTGGTTTCAGCAGGGTTTTCAATTGCGCTATTTAAGCAGGGTTTGACCATTCCAGAGCTGTTTCTCGCTACGGCTTTACTCAATGTGTTGATTAGCATTTACCTCTGCATTAGGCAGCCAGAGTACTTCAGCACCTTTGTCGCTTGGTTGAAACGCTCTACCCAATAAAATAAATTGCACTAACAAATAAAACTAAAACTAAGAATAGAATTAAGAAAAGAAATATGAATAAATGTTTACTCACAGCCCTAGTGCTGTTCAATACGCACGTTCAAGCCGCAGCCACATTTGCAACAGATGACACCGCTTTAGGCTTATATCCAGCCCAAGATTTTGCCCTCATGCAAGGGCAATGCAAAGACTGCAAAACCATACCGCAGGCACTTTGGTATTTTGAAAATGAAATTATCGCAGTTCCCAAGCCTGATAAGCCGATTGCTGGGTTTTCACCTAGCAAAAGTGCGCAGCAAGACATTTTGAAAGCCGAGCTAAACGCTTTGCCAAGCTTAGTTTGGTTAGGCTCTAGTCATGTTATTGAGCAAGCTAAAATAGCCGATGATGGCAAAACAATTCAGCTGAATTCAGGAGAAACACTTGGCTTTGAGATTACCCCTAAAATCGCCACCAATTTATCGTATTGGGATGACAGCACCTTAGCGTTTTTTAAACAACGTGATGTGCGTTTAAGGGGTGAGCTGCTTGATGGGAAATTCATTGCTCGCACCGTTTGGCCACACGATTTTAAGCTAGCTTTGAATGCTAAGCTGCAACCATTGCAAACCAGTGAGAGCCTAAAATCACTGGTTCAGCTTGAAAACGGCGGCGCAAAAAGCCCATATGAGAGTAGACTGATTTGGGGTAATGCCAGCCAAGCACAAGGTAAAGCAGTGATTGCGCTTATGCTCAACGGCGCGCAAGGCGACGATGATGAAGCGCACGGCGGCCACTTTGCCGTGGCTACTGGCCGTGTTGAGGCCGATGGCGGCTATGGAAAATGGCTAGTCAACAACTACTACAACCTTGCTAGCCATAGTGAAAAAGGCATTATTGCAGCCATTACGCCTATGGATAAATACCTCGCTGATTTGAATAATGGGCAAAACTTTTACCGCCCATCTTACATGTTGGTTGCCATACTCAAGCGAGATAATGCCAGCTTGCAATTTCAAGCGGCCACTAACCGAATTTACAACCACTTTTACCGCAATGATTTTGTCTATGATCACTCACGCGATAATTGCTCAGGTGTGAGTATCGACACCTTCAGAACTTTGGGATGGAACATTCCCACGCGCGGTGTAGAGAGCCAGCTTAAAGCCACCGCTGCTTATTTTTATGTGGCGGCGACTGAAAAAAGCCTGACCAAAGGCCGCTCGATTTACGATTATCTTAATACTGAAATCACGCGGCTATTCCCTGCCAGCGCATTTGACGCAATCGGCGAAGATTTACTCAGCATCGTGCAAAACGCTGACAGTTCACGCACGCTTAGTGACTATGAAAAAATACTCAAAAAGGATGTGGAAGCGATTTATTTTGTGCGCATTCCACAAATTCCATCAAGCCGCGCTTTTGGCTTAGCGCCAGTCTATCGCTTTGACCAATACATGAGCCAAGCACCCGCTGACCGTTCAAAGTGGAAAATTGTGCCAACTACGCCTAATCCTTTTCCTGAAAAGCTAAAAGATGGCTTAGCATTAACATTACAAAAGCCATGTATCGTGCCATGGCCAGTAGCTCTTGTTAGCGCATTGCTAGTTGCAGGAATAGTGGCATTGACACGTAAGCTATTAAAGCGGAGCGCAAAAAATTCCTAGTATTGATTAGTTCAGGCTTAAACCCAGATTTTCGATGATGTAGATTTATCATCTCATTGAAACTCGGGTTTAATTTGAAACAATGCTTATGTAAAAAATCTAAAGCATCAGGCAAAAGTTTTTTATGACTCTTGCCACAACTCACCACTCGCCATGCCGCTAGGTACTTTTAGGCCAAAGTGTTGGTAGGCTGAGGCAGTGGCTACTCGTCCGCGTGGGGTGCGCATTAAGTAACCTTGTTGAATCAAATAAGGTTCTAGTACATCTTCTATGGTGTCGCGTTCTTCACCTATCGCTGCTGCAAGGTTATCTAAACCCACAGGGCCGCCGCCAAATTTTTCTAGCACTGCTTGCAGCAATTTTCTATCCATCACGTCAAAGCCGAGCTTATCAACATCTAACATGAGCAAAGCCGCATCGGCGATTTCAGATGAAACGATACCGTCTGATTTTACCTGAGCATAGTCACGCACACGGCGCAGCAAGCGGTTAGCAATACGTGGTGTGCCGCGAGAGCGTTTGGCGATTTCGAGTGCGCCTGTGTCGGTAATTTCAACTGCTAACAAACCCGCAGAGCGTTTAACAATTTTTGCCAGTTCTTCAGCGGTATAAAACTCTAACCTTGAAACAATACCAAAGCGGTCACGCAGCGGGTTGGTGAGCATGCCCGCGCGTGTGGTCGCGCCTACTAGGGTGAATGGCGGTAAATCTAAGCGCACACTGCGGGCGGCAGGGCCTTCGCCTATCATAATGTCTAGGCGGTAATCTTCCATCGCGGGGTATAAAATTTCTTCTACCACTGGGCTGAGCCTGTGAATTTCGTCAATAAACAGTACATCATTAGGCTCAAGGTTCGTGAGCAGGGCGGCTAAATCACCCGCGCGCTCAAGCACAGGGCCTGAGGTTTGGCGCATACTGACGCCCATTTCTTTAGCAATAATATGGGCGAGGGTGGTTTTACCTAAGCCTGGCGGGCCAAATAATAAAACGTGGTCTAGCGGCTCAGAACGGCCACGTGCCGCGTTAATAAAAATTTCAAGTTGCCCACGCGCTTTTTCTTGGCCTATGTATTCTTCTAATACTTTAGGGCGAAGTGCACGCTCTAAAGCCTCTTCTTGCGGGCTTTCGGTCACGGGGGCAATTAAGCGGTCGGTCTCTATCATGTGTGTTTACTTTTAATCCAGCGCCATAAGCGTTTAATCACTAATAAGAAAGGAATACCCAATAGCAACCATGGTAGCGCAGCCACAATAAAGGTAATCACATTCGCAAGGCTTTGCATCATCACTTGGCCAGCATCGTCTAAAGCCTTTAACACAGGCGCAAAAAAGCCAGTTTCAGTGACGCTTTGTTTGGCTCTAAACTCGATATTGACTGCGACCATTTCAGTTTCTTGTGCTAGCACTTTGCGCATGCCCAAAACACTCTCAAGCTGCGCTTGGGTGTTGGCTAGCTCGCGCTCTACTTCAATAATATCTTTGAGGCTACCCGTGCGCTTATTCAGCATTTCACGCAAACGGTCACGCAGCTCGGTAAGGTTTTTAATGCGCGCTTCAGCATCAATCACCGCATCTGTTTTATCTTCGCTCTCACGGTGGTGTTCTAAAATCTCACCGCTTTTGGCTAAACCCGTTAAAAATACCTGTAAAGAGCGTGGTGGTACACGCGCTGAAATACTTGCCGAAGGAGCGCTATATTGTGTTTGACGATTAAAATTTGCACTTAGCAACTGGCATTTAATTTGAGAACAGTGCGCAATCGTTGCATCAAAATTCTTTTGCATCTCTTCTGCTGGCGTTTCAACCGCCAGTGAGTGACGCATCGCGATAAAGCGTTGCACCTCGCCCGCTTGCGCGTCAGCAACTGGCTCGCTAAGCTCTGTAAGTGATTGCTCACTCGCGCCAGCAATCCTAGCTTGATCCATTTTTGCCATTTTTGGTGAGGCCGCAACTGGCGCTGCTTCATAACTTGCAGCATTTTGCGGCGCTTGACCACAAGCCGCCAATAACAGCAGTAAACTTAACGCAATATGACGCATGGTGGCACTCCTGATGCTATTTTTCACGTATCACTTTACCTTCTAATACATAGCGTTCTTTACCGTCGATAATGGTTGAATAGACTTTCATCCCCTGAAAGTCGATCACTTGAGTCACACTAATGCCTGTTTTCTCAACCCATGTCGCAAAATATACTTTGTTGTTTACTTTAAGCCGCTGTGGAGTCTCCTCGCCCTTAGCCCCTTTTTCTGAGCCCTCTACACACTCCCAAGTCATTTTACTGGCATTAGGCACAGTAACGCGGTAGACATTGCCACCATTATATTGATAAAGAAATTGCCCTAAATAAGCCTCTTTTGCAGAGGCTTGCGAAGGTATAGCTAAAAGCAGTAGGCACAGTACAGTACACAGCTTATTCATTTTTATCCTTTAGCTACTCAAATCTTAATGAATGCTTATTGTAACTCAAGCTGACTAAGGCGTTGAGTCACATCGTTAAGATGTAACAATATCGTATGTTAAAGCTGAGATATGATAAATGACCGCTAGCAAAGAAATGTAGGGTTCTATGTATGGCTTGCGGCGCTTAAATAATTTTGCACCGCAGCATGAATGGTTGGCGGAGTGGACGGGACTCGAACCCGCGACCCCCGGCGTGACAGGCCGGTATTCTAACCAACT
>CAZAHP010000114.1:0-8431 GCA_964484985.1 uncultured Methylophilaceae bacterium | reverse complement strand
AGCATGGGGTCAATTTTGTAGAAATCCATATTCACGCTTTTAAAGACTTCTGCAAATGGGCGGCCGTAATCACGCGATGCGCTGCTAGGCAACTCTTGCGCAAGTTTAGCTGCGGCTTCATCTGAGCCTTTTACAAAGATATGGGCATGACCGCCAAATAAAATTGCGTCATTGGTGCGCCCCATCCCAGTTAAGAAATCAGGTGCTGGCGGCGGCACTGGTGCGCTCGCCATGCCATCTACCACGTGGTCTAGCGGAAAATGTAGCGTGTGAATTTTATGCATCGCCACTTCTAAAACACGCGCCACGATTTGAACCGTACCAGCAAGACTGCGCGTTGGCGTAAGAATAAAGGTTAAGTTTTCAGGGGCCACGCCAGTATCAGCAGAAACTTTTGCTATCACCTCTTCTGGTGGCGCTTTGTCACTTTCTAACACCAAGCATGCTGCGCCCGCTTGGTCTTTATAGCCAAGCTCTGTATAAAGCGCTTCTCGCCCAGCGAGTGCACGTCCTGGACCTGAACCCAATGAGAAAAATTTACCGTGTGCCAAGCTCCAGCCTGCATATTGGCTACCTAGGCAAGCTAAAATTGGGTTGTTTGAGTGTACTGAGAGCATCCACGGCCATTTTGCAAAAGTAGTAGAGGTTTGCAAACTCACATGCCCCAAGCCACCCATACAAATTTCAGCAATTAAACGCCCGGCTTCAAGTCCGCCCGCGTGCTGAATACCTGCATCAACTATGGTGCTTCCATTAGCTAATTTTTCAACGCCTAGTCGCAGACTTTTCGCTTGATCAACTAAGCTTTGCACTAGTGGGTTAGTAAGGCCGTTAACACTAGGCCATTGACTTGTATCGATACTCTCACTCATATGTCACCTTTTAGTTATTATGGTTTATCATACTTCTAATACTTACTACTCTTGTTTCTAACAATGCCTCTGCTTGCACTGCGTCATTTGCATCGGCATAAACACTACAAATCGGCTCATCTATTGCAATGCGGCTACCAGCAATTGGTATATCAGCCGCCCACTCAGGCCAAATCATATTATCTTTTACTATCGTCTCTTTATCTGCATACACCACACAGTGTGCTTTGCTGATTGCTTTCACCGCTAAGGGCTTGTCACTCAACACACCTTGACAAGCCTGCAAGTGTACTTCAAATAAATTGCTATTTTCTAAAGCGTATAAATCAAAACTTGCACTCAAGCGCGGATTAACTTCTAGCACCCAACATTCGTCTTTGAGCATCATGGCATCTAAGCTATTTAAACCACGCAGACCCACTTGCTGCGTAATCAGCTCAGCGGCTCGTATTAAACTTTGCTTCACTTTACTCGGCAAATCTGCATGACCAGTTGCGCCACCATACCGATATGGCATATCAGGTGTTCCAGCCAAATACTGCCGATTAAAACCTACTACTTGTATTGTTTTTCCATCTGCAACAAACAATAATGAAACTGGCTCACCAACTTGTTTACGCTGATAATAAAAGCCTTTTAACGGCGGCGTATTCAACGGTGCAGTCGCTATATGCGTTCCACCAGAACCCCCACCGCGCTTCATCAACCAGCCATCAGCATTATGAAGCAGCTTAAAACTCACTTCAGGGTGCGCTATATCTTGCGCATCACACATTGCAAAAAAATCACGCGCTGTTTTCAGTTGCCGTAACACTTGCGATGTATTGCCAAACACAGGCGTTTTAAGCGCTAGCTGCTCAATCAACTCTGGCGCGGCTTCAAAGCCACTTCCATATACAGCGCCTTGTACGTCACTAAAATTAATCTCGCTTAAAACACGCTCAAAATCATGCGCATCAAAGCGGCCATTTTTGTATTGCAACTGATATGACTGCGTCGCAGCTTGCGCCATATCAGCATCCGCAAAAGCATCTAAGGCAATCACCTCATAGCCAGCTTGCTGAGCCGCACTTACATAAGCGCGGGCAGATACGGCAGCAAGGACTAACTTTTTACTATTTGATTTGTTAATCAATCAAGCTTCTATAAACTCAAAGACTTTTACGCGCCATTTCAAAAGCTGATAAAAAGTCAAAATAGTGTTTTTTATCAATGTCTGCCAACATTTTCTTCAATAAATTATTCTGAGTCGTGTATTTCACATTACCTATACACAAAGCACCAATGCCAAAAGCACCGGTACCTGGAATAGGCACGCCGTCAGCCATCACATCAACACCTTCAGCTCCTGTAGGTGGTACAGCGTTTACATCAGCCACCACTTTAAGTGTTTTTGACGCTGCCATTTGTTGCAAGCTTAATACTTGTATACCTGCTGCTGCACAGCAAAGCGCAATATCAGTTTCTTGTAAAATTTGTGTTTTTAAATCGCTATTGCTACCGTCTCTACAGCTTAAATTCACACCATAGCGGCTGTTATAACTTTGTGCTTTTACTTCAACATCAGCCATACCTGCATGCGCTACCATTTCAACAGTTGCGCCATATTTTGCGGCAATCACTGCGGTACAACCACCTACAGGCCCTGTTGAGCCGAACACGCTCACTTTACGCCCACTTAAATCGCCGCCAAAGTTTTTAGTAAGGTGTTGCTCTACTTTGGCCATCATGCCTGCTGCCGTGGTAAATGCACCTGAAGGGTCTGCAAATACTGAGATTTCAAAAGGCGGCACCATAGACTCTTTAGCTTTGGCTAACATATCCATCGCCAAATCAATATCGCGTCCACCGATAAATACGCCTTCACGCTTCACACCCGCGGGGCTACGCGAGAATATGGCGTCTTGTACTAAACCCATCACCTCTTTTAACTCAACATTGGTATAGGGGATAATTTTTTCGTATCCTGCATCAAATGCCATGTTGACATCAAACGGGCTGGCATTTTTAGCCGCCGTAATCAAATGAAGTATTGATACTTTTTTTTCTTTTTCCATCATCAAGCCTTTGATATTTTAATAAAATTAATCACTAAGTTTAACAAAACCAACCACAATTTATAGCAATTCTAAAAGATGAATCACAAAAGCAATTAAACAAGCTCATGTAAAATCCCCCCTCTATTTAAGCCTTTACACAACATCATCTGTAGATTGGGCACGTCTGAGAAGACCGTATTCAGCGCACTCAAGCTTGCCTCTGCTTCTGTAGTATCGGCAAAAACACAAAATCCTGTAGGCCCCCATGAGCTTTGCCCATAACATACTGCACCATGCTGCTTAAGCCACTCTAACACTGCTGTCACCTGCTTACTGGCATAGCGCCCACCTTGAACTGGGGCAAAGTAGTCGCCAGTTTTTTCCTGCAGCTCACGTATCGCAGAACCAAATGTATTTAAATCATGCTCGGCTAGTGCTGGCAGCGCTTGCATCAACACATGGCGGCATAAGTTAGCAGCATCTGCCGCTGGGAACTCTGGCAGGTTACGAAACGCACTCACTTCTTGCTCACCATGTACGCCTTGGTCTGCGGTATCAAAAATCAATAATATGCGCCACTCAGCAGGAAAATCTGCCCTTGCAATGACTGGAGGCACTAAGGTGTTGGGGCCACGCCCTCCATCTATCACTACCCCGCCTGCGGCAAAAGTACCCAAACCTATGCCCGAGCGAGCACCGCGGTCTGTCATTAAGGCAACATCTTTTAACATCAGCCCTAAGTTGTAGAGCTTATTCATTGCCATACCCACTACTAGAGACATCTGTGTACCAGAACCTAAGCCGGCATGCTCAGGGATTATATGCGTAAATTGCATATGCATACCATGCTGTAAATTAAGTGCCTTAGCTAGCTTTTCAGCAAGTTTAATTGCGCGTTCTGCTCCCAAGCCCTCCACAGTAAACTTATCTGAACGCCATGCATTTAATTGCGTAGTAGGTTGATCTAGTGAAACACCAATACTGCCAAAACGTCTCCCCAAACCGCCGTTAAGATCAAAAAAACCCATATGCAGACGCGCCGTGGTGGTCACACTCACACCATGATGTTTTAAGTTTTGGTCATTCATATCTATTACTTTTATTTTTAATAACGCCTACATGTCTTATTTTAAGTAGTCTAGCTTACAATTGCCTATGTTTAAATGCTTTATATTAAACTTTAGCGCATTTCTTTAAGCATATTATGTAAACGTCGATTTAAACTAGATTTATCCCTTTATTCTAGCTTGACGGGGCTTTTCATAAACCCTCATAATCGGTCATATTGATAACACTAAAAATAGCTTAATAATAAACAGACAAACAAAAAGGTCTCTAAATAATGACAATAGCCTACCCCACCCAGCATTCAGCTGTGACCTGCCCCGCCTGTGGTTTGTTATGCGATGACTTAGTCGTAGACAGCAACAATGCAGGCGCATTAAAAGTCAGCAAAAACGGCTGCAGCAAAAGCATAGCGTTTTTTGAGCGTGTTTCAAACACAGCCTCACCCAATATAAAAGGTAAACCAGCTACAGTGGCTGAGGCCTGTGCGCAAGTGGCAAACATTCTGCGTAGCAGCAATCAACCTCTATTTGCAGGCTTAGGCACAGAGGTGCAAGGCATGCGTGCTGTGATGAGTTTGGCAGACCGCGCTGGGGCAACGCTAGACCATATGAATAGCTATAGCAGCATGCGCAACACGCACGTAGTGCAAAACACAGGTTGGCAGGTGACAACACTGACTGAGGTGCGTAATCGTGTTGATTTATTAGTCGTTGTCGGCTCTGATATTGTGAGTTACAACCCACGCTTTTTTGAGCGCATGGTGTGGAACACTGAAAGCATGTTTGAACAAGACACTGCAAGCCGTCAAGTCGTGTATTTAGGTGGTCGTGATTTAGATACCTCACACGGCACATCACCGAACGGTACAAAACCAACCGTACTGCCTTGCGACACAGCAAAGCTGCCTGAGGTCACCGCCGCACTTCGCGCTTTGGTGATGGGTAAAACTCTCAGCGTGACCGAAGTGGCGGGCATTGCTGTGGGCGATTTACAAAACCTAGCCGAACGCCTAAAAGCAGCAAAATACGGCGTAGTGGCTTGGGTCAGCAGCAGCTTTGATTTTAACCATGCCGAATTAGCCATACAAAACATTACCGAAATGGTCGTTAAGCTCAACGCTACAACACGCTGCTCTGGCTTACCCTTAGGCGGCTCAGAAGGCGATTACAGTGTGAACCAGGCGAGCACATGGACAGCTGGCTACCCCATGCGCAGCAGCTTTAAGCGCGGGCACCCTGAATTTGACCCTTACTTACTGAGCACAGAACAATTACTTGATGATGGCTCTGCCGATGCACTGGTTTGGATTAGCAGCTTAAACCCTGATAAAACACCACCCAAAACAAATGCGCCTTTAATTGTGATTGGCCACCCCAATATGCAATTTTCGCAAGCACCTGATGTCTTTATCCCCATAGGCATGCCTGGCATTGACCATAAAGGCACAATGTTTAGGATTGATAGCTCCGTGAGCTTGCCTTTGGCTCAACTTAAAAATACTGACTTACCAAGCTTGTCTGAAGTCATCCAACAAATTGAGGCAGAACTTACAGGACAACAGCCATGCTAATAAAACTTACAGGCGGAAAAATTTACGACCCAGCCCATCAAATTGATGGCAAAGTGATGGACATTTACATACGCGATGGCCGCATTATTGAGCGTCCACGTGATGACGAACCCATTCAGCAAGAATACGATATACGCGGCAAAGTAGTGATGGCAGGTGCGATTGATATGCACACCCATATTGGTGGCGGCAAAGTGAACATCGCGCGCATGATGTTGCCAGAAGACCATCGTAGCGACCCAGTTGCCTTGACGCATATTTGCCACTCAGGTTGTGGTCATGCAGCACCTTCAACCTTAACCACAGGTTATCGCTACGCAGAAATGGGATACACCGCTGCATTTGAACCTGCACTCTCACCTGTGAATGCCAGACAATCACACTTAGAGATGGGCGATACGCCGATTATCGACAAGGGTGGTTACGCCATGATAGGCAGCGACGACTATTTCTTGCGTATGCTAGCGGCAAAAAAAGACCAAAACGCCATTAACGATTATGTTGCGTGGATTATGCATGCATCACAAGCCATTGGCATTAAAGTGGTCAACCCTGGCGGCATTAGTGCTTTTAAATTTAATCAACGTGCTTTAGATTTAGATGAAAACAACGTGCATTACCAAGTCACCCCGCGTGAAGTGCTAAAAGCATTGAGCCGCGCCGTGCATGAGCTAGGTGTACCTCACCCACTGCATGTGCATGGCAACAATTTGGGGGTTCCTGGTAATGTGGATACCACCCTTAAAACCATGGGTGCGGTTGAAGGCTACCCTCTGCACCTAACGCATATTCAGTTTCATAGCTATGGCACAGAAGGCGACCGTAAGTTTTCATCTGGTGCTGCGGCCATTGCCGAGGCGCTCAACAAATACAAAAACGTCTCAGCCGATGTGGGACAAATTCTGTTCAACCAAACCGTTACTGCCTCTGGCGACAATATGCGTCAGTTTGCCAACTCAACACTAGGCTCACCCAAAAAAGCGGTGATTATGGATATTGAGTGTGACTCCGGCTGCGGCGTAGTACCCTTTAAATACAAAGACAAAAACTTTGTAAACGCCTTGCAATGGGCAATCGGCCTAGAAATTTTCTTACTTACCGAAGACCCTTGGCGCATTTTCCTCACGACAGACCACCCCAATGGCGCGCCATTCACTAGCTACCCTCATTTGATTAAGCTACTGATGGACAAAACATTCCGTAACGATATGTTTACCAAGCTTAATTTAGATGCGCAAGCCATGAGCACACTCACCAGCATAGAGCGTGAATATAGCCTTTATGACATCGCCATTATGACACGTGCAGGCGCAGCAAAATTGGTAGGCCTACACGATAGAGGTCACCTTGGCGTAGGTGGCGCAGCGGATATTACTGTGTATACCGACGACCCAGACCGCGAAAAAATGTTTGCAAAACCTGACTATGTATTCAAAGACGGTGAATTAGTCGTTAAAAATGGCGAAGTCGTCAAAGTGACATGGGGCAAAACCCACACCGTCAAACCAGAGTTTGACCGCGGCATAGAAAAAGATTTAAAACAATATTTTGACCGTTTCCACACCATGAATATGGAAAACTTTAAAGTCAGCGCCGATGAAATTGCCGAAGGCGGACGTGGTGGCGTGGTAGTGCAGGAATGTAAAGGTCGCAGGGAGAAAACAGAATGATCATTAACGGAGTCACAATAGACGAAACCTACGCCGAAGCCTTTAACATGCGTGGCACTCGCGTCATTATTACCGCGCAGAATCTAAAATGGGCTTACAACGCAGCAAATGCCATGACAGGCTTTGCCACCTCAGTGATTGGTTGTGGAGTAGAAGCTGGCATAGAGAAAGAACTCACTGCTGATGAAACCCCAGATGGACGTCCAGGTGTTTCCATCCTGATGTTTGCAATGGGTAGCTCTGTACTAATGAAACAACTCGAAACACGTATGGGGCAATGTATACTCACCTGCCCCACTGCTGCCGCTTTCTCAGGCATTGATGGCGCAGATAGAATCAGCCTAGGCAAAAATCTACGCTTCTTTGGTGACGGTTATCAAACCTCTAAAGTATTCGGCGGCAAACGCTACTGGCGAGTACCAGTGATGGATGGCGAGTTTATTACTGAAGAAACCACAGGCATGGTGCGTGCCATCGGCGGCGGTAACTTCTTAGTACTAGCAGAGTCGCAACCGCAAGCACTGGCAGCCTGTGAAGCTGCGATTGAAGCCATGAAAAAATTACCTAATGTGATTATGCCTTTCCCAGGCGGTATTGTGCGCTCAGGGTCTAAAGTGGGCTCAAAATACAAAACCATGTTTGCCTCTACCAATGACGCCTTCTGCCCGACACTTAAAGGTCTAGTTAATACTCAATTATCGCCTGAGATTGAATCAGTCATGGAAATTGTGATTAACGGCCTCACCGAAGCCGACATTCGCAAAGCCACTCACGTAGGCATTGCCGCCGCCTGTAAACTAGGCGCAGCCAATGGCATTAAGCGGATTTCGGCAGGTAACTACGGTGGTAAATTGGGGCAATTCCAATTTCATTTGCAAGACATTATGAACGATAAAACTTTAAGCGAGGCCGTATGAGCGCACTCACACTGACACTCAAGCTAGATACCAAACAACATCTCGATGTGAGCCCACTCACACCTGATAACCTAGCCGAAAAATCTGCAGCAGACATCGCCGCAATTCCACTGCAATATGGCAAAAGCCAACTTCGTGTAGATGAAGCCTTTGCAATTTCGGGCGATGACAGCAGCAATATCATCATCAAAAATAGCAATAGCAAACTTGAATACATCGCGCACGGCATGAAAACAGGCAGTATCACCATTGAAGGTAACGCAGGTGCCTATGCTGGCTTTCACATGAAAGGCGG
>CAZAHP010000113.1:3885-8475 GCA_964484985.1 uncultured Methylophilaceae bacterium | reverse complement strand
ATAGCCACTATCAGTTTTGCGTGAATACTCACACTATTCTAGACGCGCTGCCAGGCTCTAGCGGTTCGTTTTCAATCGATTGCGGCACAGGCTTGGCTTTTATCACCCGAGGCCGCTTTTATACAGATGAAGAGCTGCAAGAGCTAAGCCCTGTTACAGTAGGTGTTTAACTCTTTCTTCTATCCAGCTAAATATAAAAGGCTTTTACCTTTAGAATAGACTAGGCTGCTTTTTGATTGCGGGCTTATTATCAAGCACCGAATGGCCTTTTTTGGCGCGTTTTAGTAGGTATTTGCTTAAACTCTCACCCTCTATTGTTTTTGTTTTGCTCTTAATCACGATATTCGCTGATAAACCGTCACTCAGCTCAATGCGTAATAATGAGGCTTTGTCTGGTATATCCATTAAGCGCACACCTTTACCGCCATTGGGGTACTCGTTGACTTCAGTTATTGGGAAGATTAATAATTTATTTTCACTTGAAGTGACCGCTAAATGCGTGCGCTCATCTAGTTTAATCGGCGGCAATATACTTGCATTATCTTCTGGCTTCATAAAAGCTTTGCCTGCTTTGGGCCTTGCAACCAAGCCTTTGAGTGGTGCGACAAAGCCGTAGCTATTGGATGTTGCAAATAGGTATCTGTCATCATCTTTAGCTGAAATAGCATGTGCTAATTTTGCGCCATTTTGCACTTCTATAATCGAGCTGAGCGGTATGCCATCTCCTTTGCCGCCGGGCACGGTTGAAGCATCAAAGGCATAGCAGCGCCCGTTGGTATCAAGCAATACTATGGGTAGCACTGTACGCGTTTCAATGACTGCAAATTCGCTATCGCCAGATTTCCAAGCAATAGATTCACGCTCAATACCATGACCATGTCTAGCTCTAATCCAGCCATTTTTAGAGATTAAAATCGTCACTGGCTCGTCTACTACAAAGGCTTTTTGGCCGCCTTGCGCACGTTCTACTGGCTCTATCAGAGTGCGGCGGTCGTCACCGTATTTTTCAGCATCTTGCTTAATTTCTTTTGCGGTCAGTTTGCGCAGTTTAGTTTCGCTACCTAAGATATTTTGCAGTCCATCAGCTTCTTCGCGTAAGTCTTTGAGCTCTTTTTCAATCTTAAAGCCTTCTAGTCTAGCGAGTTGGCGTAGTCTGATTTCTAAAATATCTTCTGCTTGAATTTCAGTGAGTTGGAAGGCTGCAATTAAGTCGGTTTTCGGTTCGTCTGAGTTACGAATCACCCGAATCACTTCATCAATATGCAAAAAGGCTATCATGCGGCCTTCTAAGATATGAATGCGCTTGTTAATTTTGTCTAAATCAAACTGGCAGCGTCTGCGTACAACATTCAGGCGGAAGGCAATCCACTCTTTTAGAATTGCTACCATGCCTTTTTGCGCAGGGCGGCCATCAGTGCCTATCATCACCATATTGACTGGGCATGACACTTCTAAGCTGGTATGAAGTAGTAAAAACGCCATGAGCTCATCGCTAGAGACTTTGCTTGTTTTGGGCTCAATAATCAGGCGAACATCTTTTTTACCTTCACTTTTGACAGTATCTATCATGCTCAAGGCTGATTGCTTCACTAGCAACTGGTCTTGGTCTATGGTTTTTTTGTCTTTTTTAGGTTTTGGGTTCGATATTGCGAGAATCTCATCTTGTATGGTCTCGACCGAAACCCCATGTGGCAACTCATGAATGATAATGCGCCATTGGCCGCGTGCCATCGGCTCAACTATCCATCTAGCGCGTAGTCTTAGCGAACCACGGCCTGTTTCATAGGTGGAGAGAATGTCAGCAGTTTGTGTGATTAACTGACCACCACCAGGGAAGTCTGGGCCAGGCACATGCTGCATAAAATCGGCTGTTGTGGCGTTGGGGTTATCCATGACATGTAGCACGGCATTTGCGATTTCGCGCATATTATGCGGCACCATCTCTGTGGCCATGCCCACGGCAATGCCAGAAGCACCATTGAGCAACATCATGGGTAATCGTGCGGGTAATAAAACGGGCTCTTGAAAGGCGCCGTCGTAGTTACTTTGAAAATCTACCGTGCCTCGGTCAATTTCAGAGAGTAATAAATCTGCAATGGGCGATAAACGCATTTCAGTGTAACGCATCGCCGCAGCACCATCGCCGTCGCGTGAGCCGAAGTTACCTTGGCCATCAATCAATGGGTAGCGTAGGGTAAAGTCTTGCGCCAACCTGACTGCGGCCTCATAGGCCGAGCTATCGCCATGTGGATGATACATACCCAGCACATTGCCGACTACGCGCGCTGATTTAACGGGTTTTACGCCTGCTACTAAGCCCATTTCTTTCATCGCATATAAAATGCGGCGTTGTACAGGTTTTTGGCCATCTTCAACTGAGGGTAGGGCGCGACCTTTTACCACTGAAACTGCATAGGCTAAATAAGCTTCTTCAGCATATGCGCCAATCGGCACTGCATTTTCTTCCTGATTATTCTCTTGCATTGTGGTATCCATTAAACATCTGCCTCTACATCATTGCCGCGACGTTCCATCCATTCTTTTCTGGCGGCTGACTCATTTTTTGCCATGAGCATGTCAAACATTTTGTGCGCGCCGTCAACCTCGCCCTCGGGTAAACGCACTTGAATCAAACGACGGGTGTCTGGGCATAAAGTTGTTTCCCACAGTTGCTCAGGGTTCATCTCTCCTAAGCCTTTAAAACGCTGAATACTTAGTTTTTCTTCAGCAATACCTTCGCGGCGTAGCTTTTCAATCATAGAGATTTTTTCTGCATCGTCTGAAACATAAAGTTTACGTAGCGGTTTAGATTTGCCTTGAGCTGGCACATCAATACGATACAGCGGCGGCTGCGAGATATACACATGCCCACGTTCTATCAGTTTAGGCGCATGTTTTAGCAGCATGGTGAGCAGCAACACTTGTATGTGAGAGCCATCTACGTCAGCATCAGACAAGATGCAGAGTTTGCCGTAACGTAACCCAGAGAAGTCTGGGTTATCTTTAAGTGTGTGTGGCTCAATGCCCAGCGCAACAAAAATGTCGTGCACTTCAGAGTTGGCAAAGATGCGTCCTGCATCTACCTCCCAAGTGTTAAGCACTTTGCCACGCAGCGGCAGTAAGGATTGAAACTCGTTGTTGCGCCCCATTTTTGCGCTACCGCCAGCAGAGTCACCTTCTACTAAAAATAGCTCAGCTTCCATGGTGCCTGCGGCCTCGCAGTCTGTCAGCTTGGCTGGCATCAGGTTAATGCCTGTGGTTTTACGCTTTTCAATTTTTTGCGTTGATTTATTACGCGCCGCAGCTGAGCGATTGACTAAATCAGAGATACGCTTGGCGTGCTCTACATTCTGCGTCAACCAAGTTTCCATCATAGGTTTTATGGCCGAAGCTACCATCTTCATGGCATCTCGATTGGTGAGTTTTTCTTTAGTCTGCCCTTGAAATTGCGGGTCTAATACTTTGGCCGCCAAAACATAGTAAACGTTATTCCAAACATCTTCTGATGAGACTTTTACGCCACGTTGCATCATGCTGTGATGCTCCATAAACGATTTTACCGCCTCAAACACACCATTACGCATGCCAGCCTCGTGCGTGCCACCAGATAGAGTGGGGATGAGGTTCACATAAGATTCACCACGTCCGCCACCCGCGCCAAAAGAGAGTGCCCACAATGCGCCTTCACCTTTTGAGATGCCGTCTGTATTTTCATTGTGATAATACTCGCCAGAAATGGTTGGGATAGGCGTTTCATTTTCTTCAAACTCACGCTCACCAATCAATTCATCTAGGTATTGTGGTAAACCTTCAGTGTATGTCCAAGAGCGCTCTTCAAAGCCATCATTATTTTCGATAGAAAGCGTAACGCTAACGCCGCGCAATAGCACAGCTTTTGATTTAATGAGGTGCTCTAATTGCTGAATAGAAACCCGTGGGGAGTCAAAGTACTGCGGGTCTGGCCAACATTTTACTGTGGTGCCTGTGTCTCTTTTGAGGCATTTTCCAGTTTCTTGCAAAGGCGCTACACAATGGCCGTTTTCGAACGACAGTTGATGTATTTTCCCGTCACGCTTTACCTTAACCTCTAACTTTGTAGAGAGCGCGTTGGTCACAGAAACGCCTACGCCATGTAAGCCGCCAGAAAAACGATACGAACTATTTTCATCTTCTTTATCAAACTTGCCGCCAGCATGTAGCTGCACAAACACTAGCTCTACTGCGGGTTGAGTTTCACCTTTAGGGATTTCTACAGGAATACCGCGGCCATTATCAGCGACTTCAACAGCCCCATCTTTAAATATCGTGACATGAATAGTCGTCGCGTGTCCGCCTAGGGCTTCATCTGCAGCATTATCAATGACCTCTTGCACAATGTGTGTGGGTGAATCAGTGCGGGTATACATCCCAGGCCTAGCACGTACAGGTTCTAGACCTCTTAAAACTTTAACAGAGTCTGCGTCGTATTCTTTTTCTGCCATTCATCTAACCTTTACTATTCATAGCGCAAGTGTAATGTAACTGATGTTTTTTTATACTAATTAATTTATAAAATTATCTGATTATAAATTTGCTTAAGTATAGAAATTT
>CAZAHP010000113.1:0-3785 GCA_964484985.1 uncultured Methylophilaceae bacterium | reverse complement strand
AAATTTGCTTAAGTATAGAAATTTAAGACTAATGCGTTTATAAAGCCATTAAACACCTTGCTGTTTATTTATTTAAACCAAATTTGCATGATATAAACTAAACGGTTTTCCCACATTTTCTGTGGATAACCTTGTGGGCTGGGTGCTGATATAAACGCTAAGTCATTCTAGCAATAAGCAAACTACAAGTTGAAGAAAGTTTAAGCAAAACCATCATGAATCATTCTATTGAGATTAGTCGTGAAGAAATAGCGCAATTAACAGGCCTTGTCATGTTGGAGTTTGGGGCTCATTGGTGCGGTCACTGTCAGGCAGCTCAAGCAATCATTAGCAAGGCACTGCTTATTTATCCTAATGTTAATCATATCAGCATTGAAGATGGTAAAGGTAAGCGACTTGGACGTCAATTTTCTATAAAGCTTTGGCCTACATTAGTGTTTTTGAAGAATGGTGTTGAAGTGAACCGCTTAGTTAGGCCATTAAACGCTCAGCATATTATCGATATTTTAAATGAACTATCACTGTAGATTTTGATTGTTTAAATCATTTTCAAAATCTCACGCCTCATCTTTCAAATAGTTAATTTTAAGCAAATAGTTAAGTTTAAGTGTGTTAGCGAACAGATATGAAATGAAGCGTTTGTTATAACGCTTATATCAATAGAAGAGCGCTAAATTTAAGCTGATTGTGACACTCAAAAAATACATTTTTAACTGTACATACTCATTGATATTAATTCTAAGTGCTTGCACATCACTTTTTCCACAGCGGTCCGAACCTATTGCTTTAGATATTCCAGACAAATGGTCAGAAAATAGTTCTGTTAAATCATCAGAAGTTACCTCGTTAGCACAGTGGTGGTTGCGTTTTAATGACCCTTTGTTAGTTAATCTGGTTGATAAGGCCTTGAAGGCTAACACTAGCGTGAATACTGCAAAAGCTGCGCTCATGCAAGCCAGAGCATTGCGTGATGAAGCAGAAGCAGTGTTATGGCCGACGGTTGATGGCTCTTTCTCAGCTGGGCGAAGCAAAACTGGTCAAAATAAAGCAATCAATAACTTTACGACATCTTTAGATGCAGGATGGGAGCTTGATGTATTTGGTAAAAATCGTAGCGGGCTTAGCGCTGCAGAAGCGAGCGCTCAAGCCAGTGAAGCGAGTTTAGGCGATATTCAAGTGAGCATTTCAGCTGAGGTGGTCATCAATTACATTGCGCTAAGAAGGGCACAATCAAGGTTGGTAATTGCGAAGAGCAATTTAACTAGCCAGTTAGAAACCTTGCAAATTACAGAGTGGAGGGCACAAGCTGGCTTGGTTGCTTCGCTTGATATGGAGCAAGCACGGGTATCGGCTGAGCAAGTTCGCGCGCAGATTCCGCCCTTGCAAACTTCTATTGAGCAGTTAAGCCATGCACTTGCGGTGTTAATTGGTCAGCCACCAGCCTCACTATTAGCTATGTTTGCTGTGCCTAGTCCAATACCGCAAGCGGCAAATGATTTGGCTTTGAGTTTTCCCGCTGAAACATTACGCCAGCGTCCAGATGTGCGTGCCTCTGAAAATCGGGTAAGTGCTCAAATAGCTTTGTTGGCGCAAGCTGATGCAGCCCGCTTACCAAACTTTAAGTTAAATGGCTCACTTGGCTTAAGCGCACTTACATTGGGCTCATTAACTAAGGCCAGCTCAGTTTTAAGCTCATTGCTAGCCAATGTTGCCATGCCTTTATTTGACGCGGGCTCAAGGCGTGCCAAAGTGCGCGCTCAAGAAGCTTTGCTCGAGCAATCTCATCTTGCTTATCAGGCAACTGTGCTTAAGGCACTGCAAGAAGTAGAAGATGCTCTAGTTGCATTGCGCGGAGATATTGAGCGCCTTTCACGACTGAAGTTAGCAGCAGAAGCTGCCAGCAATGCAAATTTGATGGCGCGACAAAGCTATGAAAGTGGGCTGGTTGACTTTCAAACAGTGCTAGACACCCAGCGCTCTTTATTGAGTACGCAAGACGGTGTTGCGATTGCTGGTGCAGATGTAAGCAGTGACCATGTGCGTCTGTATAAGGCCTTAGGTGGTGGCTGGGTAAATACTGAAACATCAAAATCATCAAATATAAAATTACCATGAAAACACCTACTGAAGAAGCTATCCCTCCAGCAGACAGCAATATGCCGACTGCTGAAGTGACTCACAAAACCGCAGAAACTGACATTGCTAGCTTGTTGGCTGAACCAGTATTGGCTTCATGGTACCGCCGCCCAACAACGTGGGTTATTGCCGCGCTGTTCATATTGGTATTAGCTGGTATTTGGTATTGGCAGGTGCGCAAATCGGCGAATGCTTTGCCTACTTATACAACGCAAGCGGTTACTCGTGGCAACCTCACTTTAACTGTCACGGCTAATGGCACCATTCAGCCAACACGTTCTATTAATATTGGCAGCGAGCTTTCAGGTACCGTGCTTAAGGTCAATGTTGATGTGAACGATGTGATTAAAAAGGGGCAGGTTTTAGTAGAGCTTGACCCTGCGAAGCTGCGCGACCAAGTGTTGCGCTCTAAAGCTGCTTTAGCTGCGGCCATCGCCAAGGTTGCACAAACTGAAGCGACCATCAATGAGTCAGCATCGACTTTAAAACGTCTTGAAGATGTCTCTATATTGTCTGGCGGAAAAGTGCCTTCAAAAACCGAGCTTGATACTGGGCGTGCAGCTCATGACCGTGCCTTAGCCGACAACTTAAGCGCGCATGCTGGTGTTAGCGACGCACGCGCAGCGCTTTCAACTGATCAAATCAACATTTCTAGAGCTTCTATCAGCGCTCCTGCTGCGGGTATTGTGCTTACACGAGCAGTAGACCAAGGTAATGCTGTAGCGGCTTCTCTACAGGCTGTGACTTTGTTCACTGTAGCTGAAGATTTAGCTAAGCTACGACTTTGGGTGTATGTGGATGAAGCCGATGTAGGCTCAGTCAAGGTTGGACAACATGCGACTTTTACGGTGAGTGCATATCCAACACGCAAATTTCCAGCACAGATTACTCGTGTCGGTTTTGGCTCTACGATTACCGACAATGTAGTGACTTATCTTACCTACTTAGATGTTGATAATGCTGATTTAAGTTTACGCCCAGGCATGACAGCTACAGCAACCATTACTGCAATAGAGCGCAAAGATGTGCTGCAAGTGCCCAATTCAGCTTTGCGTTATACACCAACGACTTCTGCGGCAGAGGTTAAAAAAGGGATTGCTTCAAGCATGACACTTGGGCCGCCAAAGACTGAGAGTAATCGCAAAACGGCAGCAGAAGGTGCAAGTACTGCTTCGGCACGCCAAGTTTGGATTTTATCCCAAGATGATAAGGGCGTTACTGGGGCACCAGTGGCCGTGGCAGTGATGCCAGGAATTAGCGATGGGCATATGACAGAAATCATAAGTGGTGACTTAAAAGTTGGTATGCAGGTTGTGACTGCGCAAAAGGTGGTCAGCGCGAAATGACAGAAGCATTAATTCAACTGCGTGGAGTCACTAAGCGCTATGGGCAGGGTGCCACCGAGTTGCTCGCACTCAAGGGGGTTGATTTAGAGATTAATGCAGGTGAATTTGTCGCCATAATGGGGCCAAGCGGCTCAGGAAAATCTACCGCAATGAATATACTCGGTTGCCTCGACAAACCCAGTGCAGGTCAATATCTTTTCAAAGGCGCACATGTAGAGGCCTTGTCACGCGACCAGCGCGCGCGGCTACGTAGACGCTACTTAGGTTTTGTTTTTCAAGGTTTTAATCTTCTTGCGCGTACAT
>CAZAHP010000112.1:0-8677 GCA_964484985.1 uncultured Methylophilaceae bacterium | reverse complement strand
GCGCTAAGGTAGCCCCTTTTGTCTTTAGCTCTTGGTTTACCATGTACCAATTCGGGATTGGCTTACGGGAAACCATCGTTTTTTGGATAGATGGGAATAGTTGCTCTTCCAGCGCCGCATCATCCAACTCTTCAGGCAACGGCCAACTCAGGTTTGCATTACTTGCTCGTAGCAAATAGTCTGCAACTGCTTTTCGGGAAATGCCCACCGCCTGTTCGATCATGCGATAACTCATATTATTTTCAAAAGTGAGTCGTAATACATCACGAATTTTTCTCATTTGTACCCTCCTATTCGACATCACAATGTCTCGCTGACTTAGCCGAGAGTTTGTAAGTCAAATGAAGCAGGTTTTCGGTATGTGCAAAACATAAAATGATTAATTGTTTAACTTTCATTGTGCTTCTCCACTAAGAGCTGACCATAGGGCAGGCTCTTTGATCTGTGTTAATGAATATTTACCTAGTCAATAGGTATGGAGAGGCCTCGACCTTGACAGTCGATGAAAGTGCGTAGACAATACGGTTTCAAGGTCGCAATCTTGAATGTAATGCCAAAGGCTTGGGCTCCACCCCAAGCTTTTTGCGCTTCTAAGGCCTAGTTTTCTTGTTGTTATCTTTAGGCCATTTTTTTCCTTTCATACATTTTTATTGTTGGTGTGTGTTGTTGATAGGCTTTGCCTGCTGCGCCATCCACAAGTAGAACTCAGTTGTCAGAAATAAACGGCTACGGCCTACTTTGAAAGATGGCGGCATCGGCAAACCTTGGCTCAATCTGTTTCTAGCTGTGGCCTTGGTAATCTTCAATACTTTACTCACTTCATCAAGATTCATTGTTTCCATGATTGCCCTCTAGTCCAAACGTAATCGTCACGATGTATCATGATAAAAAACATTTGAAATAAAAAATGCCCATAAATTTGGACACTTGAACTCATGCCCCTATATGTTGATGATGAAACAATTGATCAAAGGATGTGTGCGGCTGTAGCTGGTGCATTAAAAGCAATCAAATATGAAATGCATCATCAGGCCGTCACACCAAGTTTAGCGTTGGCGCTGATTAAGAAATATTTTCTGCCACTACTGCCTGTTGAACACCATGATGTATTCGGTCAACTCACACAAGTATCTTGGTCAAGACTGAGTTGGGGATATTCAGGGCTGACTTCTAGAAGTTTTAAGGCTGGAAATCTCAGAGAGCTACTGGAAGATATGGGTCTTTGTATTGATTGGATTTGTCGGTACACCACATTGCCGCCAAGAGAGCCCACGGTCTTTGGTAATTTAGAAACTAATGTTTTTTTGCAGCACTGCGGTTTTATCAACGTTGAAATTGCACATCTTAGGTACTTAGATGCAGGTAAACTTGATGTTTTTAAGGCATGCAAATATTGCTGGCGACAGCCTGTATCAAGGCGAACAATATGTGTTGTGCATACCGCTAGCGATAAGCACAGTTCTATCATGTTGAATAACCATGAACACGCAGTAAGAGATTCTTTGTTTACCGATTACAAAGAGGGAAAGCGCCAAAAGGAAGCCTACGATAAAACCATCAATCAAATACTAACGAAAGAAACTATTGCTTTTCATGAAAGTAATTTCAATGATCCACTCTTATTGCCAACAGAGCACGTTTCGCCATGGCTATTTGAACGGCGGCCTTTAGTTGCAAAGTTACTGATTGATCAAAACTTAACAACTGGTGATGATGAAATTATTGATAACTTGCTCTTGGCATTGCATTCACCCACTATGCTCACTGATAGCTTGCTTAAACCTTATTTAATGGCTAATCAACATATCAAGCACCATCCACAGTTGATATGGCTTATGCTGTTACGTGCCGAAGCTTGGCTTACAACAAGGTCTAAACGACGCGGAAACTGGGGTGGTAATCGAAAGCTTGTGATTTCAGTAAATACCAGTTCGCAAATACCCATCAAAAGTAAACTAGATGAGCTGTTTGAAGGGATGGAAGAGAGACCAATAAATAATTTTTGAGAATCACCACGGTTATCAAGGCATAAGCAGTGTTTCAGTTACATATACATCTTCCCAAGACTTCATAAAGATGGCTTGTATCCTGCATCAGACATGGCTTGAATAATTTCCTCTTCAGAATGATTTGTTCGAACTTCTACAGTTTTTGTGGACATATTTACCTCCACAACAGCACTCTCATCTGCTTGAAGAATGGCTTTTTTGATTGTACTCACACAGCCACCACAGCTCATTTTTGGTACATTAAATGTATACATATGACCTATCCTTTCAATTATTAAGGCTACACTTTAGACGTTACAACAGTAGTAAGGTCAAGCAGTTCTTATTCGTTAAAATATCGCTTGACCTTCCAATGGTGGGAATCTTTATGATGATTATTAGTCACTTAGTTAGGAGGTAATAATGGAAGATTCTCATCACTCATTAGACATTGCTATCAGTGGTATGAGTTGCGCGTCCTGCGTTAATGCTGTGGAAAGTGCTTTACGCAAAATTCCTGAAGTTAAGTCAGCGAGTGTTAATCTAGCCACTGAAAAAGCCCATGTAGAGTTATTAGAGGGAGTGTCATTTCAAACGCAAGATATTATTAAGGCTGTTAATGCTGCTGGATACGGCGCAGAATTGCTAACTCAGAACCGCTCCCTAAGTCACCATGACGACGAATCAGCTAATGACATCCGTATTGTACTGGCGATGTTATTAAGCACTCCACTCATCATTCCGATGCTGTTAAATCTGGCAGGTGGACATTGGAATCTACCAGTGTGGGTTCAATGGCTACTGGCAACACCCGTACAGTTTTATCTAGGTGCAGTATTCTATACATCTGCCTGGAAGGCTATTAAGAACAGAACTGGCAATATGGAGTTGTTAGTTGCAATCGGCACTTCAGCCGCTTATTTTCTATCGATATATATGATGTCACAAGATCATGAACATTTATATTTTGAGGCTTCAAGTGTTGTTATTACCCTTGTACTTTTAGGTAAATGGCTAGAGAAACGTGCAAAGAGACAAACTACAGAGGCCATACGTACTTTACAAGAATTAAGACCTGAGACCGCTAGAGTCAAGCGCATGAGTGAAGAGGTAGACATACCACTTCAGCAGGTTATGATTGATGATATTGTGGTCATGCGACCAGGTGAGCGCATCCCTGTAGATGCAATAATTATTGAAGGGATAAGCCATGTTGACGAGTCGATGATGACTGGTGAAAGCGAACCAGTAAATAAAGTTGTTGGAAATAAAGTAATCGGCGGATCAGTTAACATTGATGGCATGCTGCTCGTTAGAACAGTGGCTATAGGCGCTGAAAGCACGTTGTCACGTATCATTCGATTAGTAGAGGACGCACAAACTGCGAAACCTGAGATCCAGCGACTAGTTGATAAGGTTAGCGCTGTGTTTGTGCCAGTAGTTATCGTTATTGCCTTCATTACACTGCTGGCTTGGGGGCTATATTCCGCCAACTGGGAACAAGCGATATTAAACGCTGTGGCTGTACTTGTCATTGCTTGCCCATGTGCGCTTGGTTTGGCAACACCAACGGCCATCATGGCAGGCACTGGTGTAGCTGCGCGTCACGGTATTTTAATTAAGGATGCGAAAGCGTTAGAGTTGGCTCATAGCATCACTCAGGTAGTGTTTGATAAAACTGGCACATTGACTGAAGGAAGGCCCGTGCTTTTGGCTTATAAAGCGATTAATGGCAAAGATGAATCATTGTTGGAACTGGCTGCAAGCATTGAGCAGAATAGTTTGCATCCGCTCGCTAAAGCAGTTGTGAATCAGATTCAATCATTGGGAAGGATACCAGCAATCGCCTCAAATGTGCGAGATGTGGCTGGCCGTGGTTTACATGGAAATGTAAATAACACAGTTATTTATGTTGGTAACCAACGCTGGATGGATGAGCTGAACGTATCCACAGATATTCAAAAGGTAGAGGCGTTGGGATTTAAAAATTCTGGTAAAACTGTCTCTTGGGTAGCACAAAGCGATGGTGATACTGAGCCTAAATTATTGGGTATGCTGGCTTTTGGAGACCAAATTAAAGAGAGTGCGAATAAAGCAATATCCGCTTTACATGATAAAGGCGTCAAAACGCTTTTATTAACTGGCGACAATAGTATAAGTGCGGCGCATGTTGCTGAAGTGATTGGCATAGATAAAGTGCTGGCAGAGCAAACGCCTGAATCGAAGGCGACCAGTATTGCTGCATTGCGTCAGAAACACGCTGTGATTGCTATGGTAGGTGATGGCATTAATGACGCTCCAGCATTAGCCGCTGCTGATGTAAGTTTTGCGATGTCTTCTGGGACAGATGTGGCAATGCACACTGCTGACATCACCTTGATGCGATCTGACCCAAGCTTGGTGGCAGATACTATTGATATTTCACGTAGAACGTATAGCAAGATTAAGCAAAACCTGTTCTGGGCTTTTATATACAACTTAATTGGAATTCCTCTGGCTGCTATGGGTTTACTCAGCCCAGTCATTGCCGGTGCAGCGATGGCGTTTAGCTCGGTAAGTGTCGTAATGAATGCCTTGATGTTGAGCAAATGGCGACCCTCAAGCAAAAGATAAGGACGATTTATGAATAGTGATTTATATAACATTGGGCAGGCAGCAAAAACTTCAGGAATCTCTGCGAAAATGATTCGCCATTATGAAGAGGTGGGACTTTTGCCAGTGGCATCAAGAACGTTTTCTGGTTACAGAACCTACAATCATCAAGATGTGCATATGTTGCGCTTTATCAGGCACTCACGAGATCTTGGTTTTTCAATCAAGCAAATCGCAGATTTGCTAAGCCTCTGGCGCGACATCAACCGTCCTAGCAGTAAAGTAAAACAATTGGCAACGGAACATATCGAAATGCTCAATCAAAAGATACAAGAGTTGAACGCTATGAAGTCTGAGTTAACGCGATTAGTAAGTTGTTGCCATGGGGACGAGCGTCCAGACTGTCCAATATTAGATGAGTTGGCTCAAGATAAGTAACTTCTGTAGATTAAATTAAAATAATTGAATATAGCGCTTGACCTTACCAGTGTAGGAAGCTTTAGATTACAAGTAAGTACTGACAACTTAATTGGTAAATAACACGAGCTAGACAACACAAATGAAATATTGGGTCAAATTTATAGTTTTTATATCACTTGTCGTTAGCATCCCTCTTCAGGGAATTGCTGCTGCAACCATGCCCATATGTATTGACTCGCCCTTACCAACTAACAGCATCAAAGCAGTCCAACTAGCAAACGATGCTAAAGTCGAGATGTCCATTGATTGTCATTTAAAGACTAGTAACAATTGTATTGATGAAAACAGCAAAGACTGTTCGAATATGAAGTGTTCGTTTTGTCATGTAAGTTTATTTCAATTGCGCAATGCTAATAATATTGTCTTTATCGACAGCCACAGCACAGTTTATTCCGATTTAACCATACCGTTGTATCAACATTTTTCACCTCCTCTGTTGCATCCTCCAAAGCAACCACTCTCTTAATGCTGGGTGGTCTAGGGTTCTGCAATTAAAACGGTTTTTATAGTCCAAAATTACGTTGCACTTGATCATCCCGCATGCATGGTGGTTATAAAAACCACCTTTGCAACCAAGTTCTATAAAAAAACAATGGGTCGATCTAGAAACATATAAGGTCACGCATTGGTTTAACGAGAGTAAAAATTTCTCACCGTTAAGGTGAAAACCAAAATTAGGAGAGTTACCATGAGCAACAAAATGATGAACAAAATTGTTACCACAGCATTAATTGCATGCCTAGGCTTTGCCTCAACGAGCGTATTGGCAGGTCGCGATGCATTTCAAGAAAAGTTAATTCAGAATGTGCAAGTTACCAAACAAAAACTTGAAGAAGCTAAGACCTCCAAGGGTGCAGAGCAGCAGAAACTACTTGCAGAACATACGCAAATGCTACACGACAACATGGCGGCTTGCCGTGAAATGAAACCGAAAGCAGGTATGACAGAGAAAGAGCGTGACGAGTGGTTTGCAGAGCATCAAAAAATTATGGATGCTTTGATGGGGCAGATGATGGAAGAGCATAAAGTAAAATCATCATCCATGCCTTGCGACCATCATATGAAGTAATGTATTTGTATTGATAAGCTATTGAAAGTGGGCGGCAAAGTAAAGCCGCCCATCTTTAGGCATTTATCCACTACACAATGTTTTTTAGATTTTATTAAATTAGTTATGTAATAATAAACACGTGAGAAAGTTAATTAAAATTTTTGCTGTTTGGCTCATTGCAGTTGCAATCCCTGTGCAAGGGTTTGCATCGGTTGCCATGGTGAACTGTGAGCAATCACCCAGTCATCATAGTCAAAGTGTTGCAGCTACCATTACTGGTCACAATCATGAACAACACAGCGGACACGATATGTCTGATGCGCATACTCATGACGCAGTTGATAGAAGCAATCACGCACCTCAGAGCACGGATAAAGCTAAACACGCATGTGCTCATTGTGCCAAATGTACAAGCTGTTGTTCTGGGTTTACATTTCAAACGACTTCATCCAGTTTGTTTCAGCAATTAAATGCTGGCCAAGCTAGATTTAGTTACAACACACTTCTTTTCGCTGGCTTTATTGCCTCTGGTTTAGAGCGCCCCCCCAAACCTTCCCTTATTTAGATTGTTTTGTAGCGTTGTGGCAGATTTTTGTTTGCCTCAACTCGCACATTCACAGGCATTCTTCAGCAGTCGTTTGCAGAGAATGCTTTTCCGAAGTTGTTAATTTGGATAACTAAATGAGAGGTTTCTATGAAATACGTACTTTACAAGCGCTCATGGGCCGCGATTTTTCGCCCACATATGATGTGGCTATTTACAGCGTTACTATTTGGCACAACCACAGTATTTGCAGTTGAAGATACTGGAAATGCTTCAAGTGATGTCCCTTATCAATCAGCATTTGAAGATTATCGGACTATCAGCAAAGATACCTTAACTGATTGGAAGACAATTAACCAATCCTCAGAAGGTAGTGGGCACTCTGGGCACCAAATGCAAGGCATGCAAGATGACATGCCAACTGATGAATCGAAAAGTGCTGAATCAGGCATGGATCATGGCAATATGGACCATAACCAGATGACCCACAATGATGTAGATATGAGTAGCGCGGCAAACAAGAAAATGGATCATGACATGGCAACGACGAGCCATCAGCACATGAACCATGACACGTCAGGCAAAAAATCTACAACTAGTGCTAGTCCAAAGTCTGGCTCCGAAATGTCCGCAATGGATCATTCGGAAATGACCCATATGCAACATCAGCAGGGTGCAGATGATAGCTCAATGGCGAATATGAATCATAGCCAGATGGAAAGCATGCCTCAACCAAGCAACTCTGTTGAGTCAAGTGACACTGAGGTGGCTCCACATAAACACGCCCCAGATAGTCCGATGCAAGGCCATGATATGACGAAATCAATCCCAAGCACGGGGAAAATGTCGGGGCACTCAGCAACAACTGCTCAAGCAACCAATACAAGCTTCAGCATTATACCGAATCTGCATCCTGCCGCAGTGCATTTCCCTATTGCCTTAACACTAATCGCTTTATTGTTTAGCTTAGGTGCACGCATGCTTCGTAAGCATAGCGCAGCCCCTTTACTGGCTGCTGCTGGGCACTTTACGTTATGGTTTGCGGCGTTGAGTGCTGTTGTTGCTGCCATATTAGGTTGGTTGGCATTTAACTCAGGCCTGAACCACGACGATGCTGGTCATGCCGCTATGCTATTACATCGAAAATGGGCCATTCCAACTGCTCTTGGATTGGTAGCACTTGCAGGCTGGGATGCATGGAAAGCTGGGATAAATCAAGTCATGTCTTTTCCAGCATTGACAGCTCTGATTGTATTGTCTGGTGCAATTGCAACTACCGCATGGCTAGGTGGGGAAATCGTATACCGTCACGGTATCGGCGTGTTATCACTTCCATCTACTAAAGTCGCTGGCCATAGCCATGAGCATAATGGTGCGAATGCAGCTGAACATTCTGATGGAACGGCAATGCCAAACGAGCATGCAGGACATCAGCATGACGCTACGCAAGGAGTGTCTCATGAACATTAATCAATCCCCTGTGCAATATCGCACAATCGCTGCCTTGGTAAGTGCCAGTTTACTGTTGGGTGGATGCGCTACATTTTCTAAAGATGGTGGTTTTGGTAACGTGCAGCAAACTACGCAACAGCATATCAAACAGGAAATTGCTTGGCCCAAGACTAAAGATGAGCAAAGCAAAGTTAATGATCAAGTCAGCGCTTTGCTTGAACATAAGCTGGATGTTGAATCTGCCGTACAAATCGCTTTGCTCAATAATAAACGATTACAAGCTTCTTTCTATGAGCTAGGTATTTCGGAAGCTGACCTTGTGCAAGCGGGTCGCTTGCCAAACCCTCGATTCTCTATGTTGTACACCAAAAATAATGGCGACTATAAAATCGAGCAGATTTTTACTTTTAATATCTTTTCATTAATTACCATGCCCAGAGCGGTAGAAATCGAAAAGCGTCGTTTTGAACAGGTGCAAAAAGAAACTGCACTGGACGTACTGAAGCTTGCCAACCATACCCGTTTAGCTTACTTTGATGCGGTCGCTGCAACGGAGTTAGTCAGATACAG
>CAZAHP010000111.1:7456-8898 GCA_964484985.1 uncultured Methylophilaceae bacterium | reverse complement strand
TTTGTGCAAATTTGAGGGGAATAGTTGTTCTATTCACCGAAAATTTGCGCAAAAAAGACGCAAAATGGACAAGTTGGCGTTCAAGTAGATGGTAAATCGCCTAATGAAAAATCTGGGATTATGACCATTGAAGCGCTAAAATCTATGGCATCTTAATAAAAACACTTACAATGCCACTTTGTTAAACAATAGAATAATCATCAAACAAACTGCGCTGCATCAACTAGCGCAGAGCAAACTAGGAACTTATCAAGCCAATAAGGCTCCTAACTTACTGTATTTTTGCATGGAGACACAATGACCCCAGAACTTAACGCAACCGCTGACATGTCACTCTATACCTTGGTTTCTAATGCTAGCTTACCTGTCATGCTGGTCATGGCCATACTACTCACCACCTCGCTAGTATCATGGTGGTACATCTTCATTAAAGTATTCACCTTAAAACAAGCAGACAAAAACGCTCTCGATTTTGAACAAACCTTTTGGTCTGGAGGCGATTTAAATAAACTTTACGACAGCCTCTCTGAAAGCCGTCGCAAAACCCAAGGCATGGGCAGCATCTTTGAAGCTGGTTTTAAAGAATATATGCGCCTCAAACGCCAATCAGGTTTAGAAACGAGTGACGTGATGGAAGGCTCTCGCCGTGCTATGCGCGCCACCTACAACCGCGAAATGGATGAGCTCGACGCGCACCTCCCCTTTTTAGCTTCAGTCGGCTCAGTCAGCCCTTACATTGGTTTGCTCGGCACAGTATGGGGCATCATGAATGCATTTTTAGGCCTCGCTAATACTGCGCAAGCCACACTTTCACAAGTGGCGCCTGGCATTGCTGAGGCGCTTATTGCAACTGCGATTGGCCTCTTCGCAGCGATTCCTGCGGTTGTCGCCTACAATCGTTTCGCCAGCTCTGTAGATAGACTCGCCGTGCGCTATGAAAGCTTCATGGAAGAGTTCACCAACATTCTGCAACGCAAGAGCTAAGCATGGCACGTTTACGCAAACGCCGCATGATGAACCAAATTAACGTCGTACCTTATATCGACGTCATGCTGGTGCTGCTTGTCATTTTTATGGTCACCGCCCCCATGACCAACCCTGGTGTGGTAGACCTGCCTCAAGTGGGCCAAACGCTCAAGCAAGCCACTGTGCCGCCACTCGTCATTACCGTTAAACAAAATGGCAAAACAGAGCTTGAAGGCAAAGCCATGCAGCGCGATGAGCTTTTGGTTGCCCTACGCAAAAAACTGGGCACAGACGCACAACGCTCCGTCGTGATTGCCGCCGACAAAAACGTCAAATATGACGAGGTCATCGGCGTGATGGACTTACTTAAAACGCAAAAAGTAGAAAAAGTTGGGCTACTCCTCAAGCCCAGCAAATAATCAGCCAAGATGACCGCCCTACGTTCACAAGAGAACCCAATGGCCATACGTGCTGGC
>CAZAHP010000111.1:2248-7356 GCA_964484985.1 uncultured Methylophilaceae bacterium | reverse complement strand
GAAATAGACAAATACATTGGCTTGATTTCACGAAAAATCAACCAAAAAGTCACAGAAGGCCCATGTGGCACTGGTAAGGTAGAGCTCACCTACAAGCTTGCCGTCATCCCCACTGGCGAAGTCACCAGTGCCAGCCTAGTGAAAGGCAGTGGGATAGAGGCCTGCGACCAGTCTGTAGAGCGTGCGATTTTATCTGCCTCACCCCTGCCTGTGCCGACTGAAGCAAGCTTAATGCGGCAATTTAGAAACTTTAAACTTAAAGTTCACCCTAATGATGATTAGTGAACTTTTATCGCATCATGCTAAACTAATTCATAAGAGATGAAAAAATGAATATGAATATACGCTACTTTTTGTTGGCTCTACTCACATTACTGCCCTTCACTGCACAAGCAGAGGTCACAGTTGAGGTGTATGGCAGCGGCTTGCAACAGCAACCTATTGCTATTGTTCCGTTTTCGCAACCAGCCAACCTTAGCCAGCAAGACACCGTAGCTAATATCATCAGCGCAGACTTAAGGCGTAGTGGCTTATTTCGTGTGTTAGAAACAGGCGGCGTTGCCAACCAGCCACATGATGCTTCACAAGTAAAATATGCAGAGTGGGCAGCCCTGCAAGCACAAGCTTTAACTGTAGGTAATATTGTAAGCCTACCCGGCAACAAACTGAAAGTGTCGTTCCAATTACTTGACGTGCTCAAGCAAAACCAACTCACAGGTCTTGAATACACCATCGCACCAAGTCAACTGCGAATCACCGCGCATAAAATTGCAGATGCAATTTATGAAAAGCTCATCGGTGAGCCAAGTGTATTCTCTACACGCATTAGCTATATTAACAAAAGCAATAAACGCTATTCATTACAAGTCGCAGATGCAGACGGTCATAATCCACAAAGCATCGTCTCATCCACAGAACCCATTATTTCACCTTCGTGGTCTCCAGATGGTACAAAACTCGCTTACGTATCATTTGAAAAGAAAAAACCTGTCATTTTCGTACAATCGCTCGTCACCGGCCAACGCACCGTGCTCGCTAACTTCAAAGGCAACAATAGCGCGCCATCTTGGTCACCAAACGGCAATAAACTCGCGATTGTGCTCACTCACGGTGCAAACTCACAAATTTATACCATCAATAGTGATGGCACAGGCTTGCAACAATTGATTAAAAGTAGCACGATAGATACCGAGCCAGTATGGTCTGCGGATGGCAACTCGATTTACTTCACCTCAGACCGTGGTGGAGCACCGCAAATCTATCGTACTTCAGCCAATGGTGGCGATGTACAACGCATTACCTTTGAAGGCAGCTATAATGTAAGCCCTCGCGTTTCGCCAGATGGCAAGTCTATTGCTTACATTACCCGTGACCAAGGCAAATACCGTCTAGCCATACAAACTATTGCAACTGGCCAAGTACAAATTTTAAGCGAGAGCGCTAAAGATGAATCACCTAGCTTTGCGCCGAATAGCCGCATGATTATTTACGCAACCAATATCAATGGCAAAGGTGGTCTTGCTGCAGTATCAGCCGATGGCCGAGTTAAACAACGCCTTAGTGAAGCAGGTGGCGATTTACGCGAACCTGCTTGGGGCAAAGCCGCAAATTAAATTTTATGTAGTTTTTTGTAATCTGATGTACTCAATTTTAAGGAGAAAATAATGAATAAAGGACTAATCGTAGGCGCATTACTTGCATTATCACTGGTTGCATGTAAAAGCACCCCAATGAAAGAACCAGCGGTAGAAGACAAAAGCCCAAAAACACAAACCGAAGCACCAAAAAGCACAATGGATGACAGCGCTAACACAGCTGGCGCTTCAAATGGCAATGTGGACGGACAAGCAACTAATGGCGCTTTAGACCCACGCAAAGACCCAAACAATATCTTGTCAAAACGTAATGTTTACTTTGATTTCGATAAAGATGAAGTGAAATCTGAATACCGCCCATTGGTTGAAGCACACGCTAAATATTTATTAGCCAACCCATCAGCAAGCCTCATTTTACAAGGCAATGCAGATGACAGCGGCACACGTGAATACAACTTATCACTAGGTCAACGCCGTGCAGTTGCTGTAAAAAAGGTAATGAACTTACTTGGCGTACAAGATAAGCAAATCGAAACTGTTAGCTATGGTAAAGAAAAAGCCAACCCTAACTGCGGCGCTGACCAAGCTTGTAAACAGCAAGATCGCCGTGTTGACGTTGTCTACGTAGGTGAGTAAACCATGATGAGAGGTTTGATACTGTGCTTGCTAGCTGTTTTATTTTCTCAATCTGCCAACGCAGCTTTGTTTGACGACAAAGAAGCGCGTAAAAAAATTGTAGAAGTTGACCAACAAGTACAAGCACAGAATCAAACACTTAATGAGCTCAAAAAAAATCAACAAGCCCTGACCGAGCGCGTCGCTGCAATTGAAGCTATCGTAAAAGGCCAAGGCTTGGTTGATTTACTCAATCAAATAGACCGCCTGAATCAAGAACTCAGCAAAGTGAAAGGCGAGCTAGAAGTCGCCACACACAATATAGAAACCACGCAGCAACGCCAAAAAGACCTATATGGCGACACTGATGCGCGCTTACGCAAGCTAGAAGAAAGCAACACCCCAGCACCTGCAGCCAGCACGCCCAACGCTGCGGCTACGCAACTCGCTGCCGAAAACACCGATTTTGATGAAGCACAAGCGCTCTCAAAGGCAGGCAAACATAAAGAGGCATTCGATGCCTACGAAAAATTTCTACAAACCCATCCAGATAGTGCGCGAAAATCCGAAGTGCAGTATTTGCTCGGTTTTACCCAATTCACCCTTAAAAACTACAAAGCTGCAATTGCAACGCAACAAAAAATGCTAGCGCAATCACCAGATTCGCCTAGAGCACCAGACGCCATGTTCAATATCGCCAACAGCCAAATTCAGCTCTCAGACATTGAAGGCGCAAAAAAGACGCTACGCATACTACTAAGCCAATACCCAGCTAGTGAAATTGCCCCTAATGCAAAAAAACGTTTATCAGTGCTAGAGTCAATCAAAGCCAAAGCCCAATAATACTGAGTGCTTAACACGTGCTACATGAGCTTAAACAAAGGGCCCCAGCGGCTGGTGAGCGAGAAAAACGCTGGTTTTTTTGCCATGAAATCGACCTCGTCTTTTGGATAGATACACAAGGCAATCCATGCGGTTTTCAACTCTCCTACGACAAATACAAAAACGAAAAATCCATTTCATGGAGCATTGAACGCGGCTATCATCACTTTTTAGTTGACGATGGTGAAGCACTCCCCAATCAAAAAAGCACCCCTGTACTTTATGAAATAGATGGCTTTGATAAAAACAAAGTACTCGCCTTATTCAACAGTCACAAAGGTGATGTACCAGATGCGTTTGCAAGTTTTCTGCAATTAAAACTCAATGCTTATACCCCCAACTAGCCAATTAAAAACAAAAGCTAAACATCTGAGCACCTCTATAAACTCAAGCCTTTTTCCATCACAGGCTTTATAATTATCACCTTACATCACTTTATATACTGACGCTCCATGTCACTCCGTGTCTATGAAATCTTCCACTCAATACAAGGCGAATCGTCGCGTATTGGCCTGCCTACCGTGTTTGTGCGCCTAACAGGCTGCCCACTTCGCTGTGGTTATTGCGATACCGAATATGCATTCCACGGAGGCAGCACCCAGAGCTTTGATGAAATACTCGCGCAAGTTGCCGCGCACCAAGCACAATATGTATGCGTCACAGGGGGTGAGCCGCTTGCGCAAAAACCATGTTTAGAGCTACTAACCATGCTTTGCGATGCAGGCTACAGCGTTTCTATTGAAACCAGCGGCGCAATGGACATCAGCCAAGTAGACAAACGCGTCTCAGTGATTATGGACATCAAAACCCCAGGCTCAGGCGAAGTGAGCAAAAACCTCTGGAGCAATATCGCGCATCTACAAAGCAAAGATGAAGTAAAATTTGTACTATGCAGCCGCGAAGATTACGAATGGGCAAAAAAAACACTATCTGAGCACAAGCTTACAGAAAAATGTACGCTACTGTTTTCACCTGTTTATCAGCAAGTAAACCCAACTGAACTCGCAGAATGGATACTCGCAGACAGACTCCCTGTACGAATGCAAGTACAACTGCATAAAGTGCTATGGGGTGAAAAAGCTGGGGTTTAAATCCACATGCTGAGCTTTGTTGAAAGGCCGCAACTATTTATTACAGCCCTGTTTCTTGCAATCCCGCTGTATTACATGATGTGGCAACTCATTTTTGACAGCTGGGATGAGTTCTTGGAAAGTTTGCGATTATTTTTTCAGCCAGACTGGTTCTCTCTACTACGTGGTGAGTGGCAAGACGACCAGTGGGCAAGCATTAAAATCTTAATTTTTATTATTTTATGCCTAAGCATGGCTACTACCGTTTATAAGTTTGGAAAGATGATTTTTTAATCATGAAAAAAGCCGTTGTACTACTCTCTGGCGGGCTAGATTCCGCAACCGTGTTAGCCATTGCAAAATCACAAGGCTATGAATGCTATTGTTTGAGCTTAGACTACCACCAACGCCACTCATCAGAGCTACAAGCCGCTCAGCGTGTGGCGCAGCACTTAGGCGCTGCAGAACACAAAACCGTTCAGCTCGATTTATCACTATTTGGTGGCTCAGCACTCACAGATAACAATATCGCCGTACCAGAAATCGCCAGTGTCGGTATACCTGTCACCTACGTGCCTGCGCGCAACACCATCATGCTCTCACTCAGCTTAGCATGGGCTGAAGTACTCAAAGCACAAGATATTTTTATAGGCGTCAACGCTCTCGACTACTCAGGCTACCCAGACTGCCGTGGTGAATACGTCAAAGCCTTCCAAAACATGGCAAACCTAGCCACAAAATCAGCCGTAGAAGGCAACACCATTACTGTACACGCCCCCCTCATTGACATGACGAAGGCAGAAATAATAAAACAAGGTACCGCACTTGGTGTAGACTACGTAATGACAGTATCGTGCTACCAAGCCAACGCACAAGGCGAAGCATGCGGTTTATGTGACTCATGCCGATTACGTCAAGAAGGCTTTAATAAAGCCCAAGTGCAAGA
>CAZAHP010000111.1:0-2148 GCA_964484985.1 uncultured Methylophilaceae bacterium | reverse complement strand
GCTGCTGACGCACCTGCTGCTGAGTAATTTGCCGCCGTTTAAAACGGCAGCAAATATTAGGCTATACGCATGAGCGAAATGGTTGTCATGGGGCGCATCGTCGCCCCTTATGGCATTTATGGGTGGCTTAAGGTTCAACCCATGACTGAAGCCTTTGACGGTTTATTCGACTACCCTGATTGGTGGTTAGGCCGTGAAGATGGCTTAAGAAAAAGCCCATGGCAGATGTATGAAGTTGAAACCGCAAAAGTGCATACCAACACGTTGCTGGTTAAACTCAAAGGCATTAACGATAGAGATGCAGCTCTAGCTTGCAAAGGCAAACATATTGCTGTGCCTCGAGAGCAATTGCCTGAAGCTGACGACGACGAATATTACTGGTCTGACTTAATTGGCCTCAATGTTAAAAACCAGCAAGGTGCAGACTTTGGTCTGATTACCGAGCTGTTTGAAACAGGTGCTAATGATGTCATGGTTGTAAAAGGTGAACGTGAACGCTTAATCCCTTTTATAGGCCAAGTGGTTTTAGAAGTGGATATAGCAGCAAAAACCATGCTTGTTGATTGGGACGCAGAGTTTTGAGTGAGTCATATACTGACTTAAATACCAGCAATACAGGCATACGCTTTGATGTGGTGACTTTGTTTCCTGCTATGTTTGATGCGATTTCACTCTATGGCATCACATCAAGGGCATTAGATAAAAAGCTATATCGTTTAGCGCTGTGGAATCCTCGTGATTTCACCACTGACAACCATAAAACCGTAGATGATAGACCCTACGGTGGTGGCCCTGGCATGGTAATGCTGATAGAGCCTTTAGAAAAAGCGATAGGCGCAGCAAAAGCAGCGCAGCGCGAAGCGGGTGTGATAAAGAGCAAAGTTGTTCATCTCTCACCCAGAGGTAAGCCGCTCACACATGAAATTGTGATGCAGCTCAAGCAAGAACAAGGTTTGATACTACTGGCAAGCCGTTATGAAGGCGTGGATGAACGCTTACTGGCAAACCAGATAGATGAAGAATACTCGATAGGCGATTATGTGCTATCTGGCGGCGAGTTACCCGCCATGGCCTTAATTGATGCGGTAGTAAGGCAATTACCGGGTGCGCTTGGTGATGCAGAGTCAGCCACACAAGACTCGTTTGTGAATGGCTTGCTAGATTGCCCACACTACACGCGACCTGAAGAATACGCAGGGGAAAAAGTTCCAGAAGTATTACTTTCTGGCAACCATGCAAAGATTAAGCAATGGCGACTTAAACAATCGCTAAAGCTTACTAGGGCAAAACGCCCTGATTTATTGGCCGCAAGGCCGTTGACGAAAGAAGAATCTCGGCTGCTTCAAGAGATTGTAAATGAGCAGGAACAAGATTCTTTATAACTAAAAGGAACTCTCGCAAGAGAATTTAAAGGAAACAAAATGGCAGACATCATTAAAATGTTGGAGCAAGAAGAAATTGCCCGTTTAGGCAAAAATATTCCTAGCTTCGCTCCAGGCGACACCGTAGTAGTTGGTGTAAACGTAGTTGAAGGTACACGTAAACGTGTGCAGGCTTACGAAGGCGTTGTAATTGCAATTCGCAACCGTGGCTTAAACTCTTCATTCATCGTACGTAAAATTTCATCAGGTGAAGGCGTGGAACGTACATTCCAAACTTACTCACCATTGATTGCAAGCATTGAAGTTAAACGCCGTGGTGATGTTCGCCGCGCTAAACTTTACTACTTGCGTGAGCGTTCAGGTAAATCTGCACGTATTAAAGAAAAATTGCAAGCACGTGACAAAGAAGTTATGGCTCCAGAAGCAGCAAACTAAATTGCCACACAACAAAAAGCCCCGACTCGGGGCTTTTTGCTTTTATAAGCACTCACTTTAGTGTGCTTACCAATTCATTCACCATTTTAGTGAATTGAGTATGTTAAAAAATTGAGTGTATTTAGAAAAAATTGCGAATATTCGGCAAGCGCATAATTTTATCAATCACCAAACGCGCCATTGCCCAAGCTTTTTCTTCACGCATCATGCGCAGCTCAAAAGCATCATAAGGCATACGCCTGCCGCCGTGCGTCAGTGAATAACGCACAGAGCCTTCTATATTGGTATGTGCAACCAATACATCTTGTACTCTTTCATCACGGCATTTATA
>CAZAHP010000110.1:6654-9019 GCA_964484985.1 uncultured Methylophilaceae bacterium | reverse complement strand
TGAATTTTGAGTGGTGAGCGCTTATTAGCAATATTTAACGTGCTAATGTTCTTGCTACCACCCAGCACTCAACTCTAGTAGCCCCTGCTTTTTTAACCGTTTCGGCCAGTGCATGTAGGCTTGCACCTGTGGTCATCACATCATCAATCAACAACACGCTTAAGCCTGTCAGCTGGGTTTGGCAGTTGAATGCTCCACGCATGTTTTTAACGCGCTCTTTGTGTGGCAAGCTTGCTTGCGGTGGCGAGAGCTTGATACGCTGGCATGCTGCTGCATCTAGCGTGTGGCCTGTTTTTTGGGTAATCATTTTGGCAATTTCTAATGATTGATTGAAGCCTCGCTCTTTAAGCCGTTGCTGATGTAAAGGCATGGGGATGACGAGGTCAATAGCTTGATTTTGATGCAGCTTACTGACCATGAGGCTAGCAAAGCTTGCTGCCATATTCAGCATTTCGCCATATTTAAAGGCTTGCAGCATGCTGTCTAGCGGGTATTCGTAACGCATGAGTGCGCGGGTTGCATCAAAAGCGGGAGGTAGCTTTAAGCAATGGCCGCAAACTTGGGCGTTAAACGAAGGCAGTGCACACTGCGGGCACTGTGAGGCTTGGTGGTAAGGCAAGTCGGCCAAACAGGCTGCGCACAAGGCTAAATCACCGCCTTCAGAGGCTGCGCATAGCATGCACTTTTGTTTAAACAATAATCGTTTAAGCAATATCTGATTAAATTTTAATCTATTGTTATGCATTTGTTATTCATTTACTTAACAGGGTATAATTCACCGCAATGTATCAAGTGAGCTCGCGCCACTTGTACAAATTATACGCATGTCAATAATGATTGCAGTAAAAAAACAGGCCATCAACTGAAGGGCGCTTCTATAAATTGAAGTTTCTAAGCTAGGCAAGGCGCGCTTAAAAAATTTTGACGCAGCATACACATGATATGTAAGGATAAATTTTTTATGAGTAACGCAGAATAGCGACGTAAATTCAATTTATAGAACTGCCCTGAATAACTAAAGGTTAAACATGGAAGCAACACAAACAACTAGCGCACAAACAATTGTGATTGACCCACATAGCATTAAGCGTAATATCGCTAAGCCGCAAGCGCCTCAGCGCTGGAGTGTGGCTGAAATTGAGGCTTTATTTGAGCTACCATTTAGTGATTTAATTCATCGTGCGCAAACTGTTCACCGTGAACACTTTGACCCAAACGCAGTGCAAGTGAGCACATTGCTTTCAATTAAAACTGGTGGCTGCTCTGAAGACTGTGGTTATTGCCCACAAGCAGCGCGTTACCACACCGATGTTGAAGACCAAGATTTAATGGCGCTTGAAGATGTTGTTGCAGCAGCTCAAGCAGCTAAAGATAGTGGCGCAAGCCGTTTTTGCATGGGCGCAGCATGGCGCGGCCCTAAACAGCGCGATTTAGAGCCTGTGCTTGAAATGATTAAAGCCGTTAAATCTTTGGGTTTAGAAAGCTGTGCCACCCTAGGCATGCTTAAAGATGGGCAAGCTGAGCAGCTCAGAGATGCTGGTTTAGATTACTACAATCACAATTTAGACACCGCGCCAGAATACTATGGCGATGTCATCACAACACGCACTTATCAAGACAGGTTAGATACCTTAGAGCGCGTGCGTGACGCTGATATACACGTTTGTAGCGGCGGCATTATCGGCATGGGTGAGAGCCGCACACAACGCGCTGGCTTATTGGCGCAACTAGCCAATATGGAGCGCCCACCTGAGAGTGTGCCGATTAATTTACTCACTCAAGTTGAAGGCACACCGCTACATGGCACTGAAGCGCTAGACCCACTAGAATTTGTGCGCACCATTGCAGCCGCCAGAATTACCATGCCAACCAGCTATGTGCGTTTATCTGCAGGCCGTCAAAGCATGCATGAAGGTATACAAGCGTTATGCTTTATTGCAGGTGCCAACTCAATCTTTTATGGTGAAAAATTACTCACCACTGGCAACCCTGAAGCCGAAACAGATAAAAAGCTATTTGCCAAGCTGGGCATACATCCTGCGTAAAGTAAGTACTCACCTTGTTAGTGTTACCTCGATAACCTTTCAAGGTGAGCTTAATGCGTATTATTGATGGGCGCTTCTATAAATTCAAATTGCTATGCCAGACAAGGCGTGAATAAAAAATTTGGACGCCGCATATAATTGATATGTAAGGAGAAATTTTTTATGAGCAACGCAGTATCGCGACGAAATTTGATTTTATAGAAGTGCCCTTATGCTAAACGCGCTAAAAGCCGAATTAAAGCAACGCAAAGCCGCTGATTTGCTGCGCAAAAGGCGCTTGCTTAGCAGCCCGCAAGATGCCCAAGTGACAGCTGATGGTA
>CAZAHP010000110.1:3620-6554 GCA_964484985.1 uncultured Methylophilaceae bacterium | reverse complement strand
CGCAAAAGGCGCTTGCTTAGCAGCCCGCAAGATGCCCAAGTGACAGCTGATGGTAAGCGCTTACTTTCATTCGCAAGCAATGATTACCTAGGCTTAGCTAACCACCCAGACATTATTGCTGCCTTATATGAAGGGGCAAAAAATGCTGGCGTGGGCAGCGGCGCTTCGCATTTAATTACTGGGCATCATGCTTACCACGAGGCCTTAGAGCATGCTTTGGCTCAATTTGTTGGCCTACCCGCAGCCTTGCTATTTACCACGGGTTACATGGCAAACTTAGGGGTAATTAGCGCCCTACTTGGCCGCGACGATGCTATTTTTGCAGACAAGCTCAACCACGCCTCGCTCAATGAGGCGGCGGTATTATGCCGCGCAAATTTGCAGCGCTTTGCCCATAACGATATGGCGGCGCTTGAAGCGCTGCTCATGAAAAGCAATGCCAAACGCAAGCTGATTGCGGTTGACGCAGTATTTAGCATGGATGGCGACATCGCTCCAATTAACAGCCTACTTACTTTATGTGAGCGTTTTGATGCTTATTTATTGCTAGATGATGCACATGGCTTTGGTGTGCTTGGACAAAACGGTGAAGGCGTGTTAAGCCATTTTAATGTGCAATCTGAACGCATTATTTACATGGCCACACTAGGCAAGGCAGCAGGGGTCGCTGGGGCGTTTGTCGCCAGCAGTCAAATAATGGTGGACTACTTAATACAAACAGCAAAAAGCTATATTTACACCACAGCAAGCCCGCCTGCTTTATCAGCAGCCTTATTAAAGGCTTTAGAAATTATCGCCAAAGACCAAGCGCGCAAAGAACATTTAAAACACCTGATTAGCTATTTCAAAATGCACTTAAACTTAAAACATTGGCAACTAATGCCATCAGACACTGCCATACAGCCAGTTGTCGTTGGCAGTAATGAAAATGCCTTAGCTTTAAGTGACTATTTACTAACACAACATATACTAGTACCCGCGATACGGCCACCCACTGTACCCAACAATACTGCGCGCCTTAGAATTTCACTCTCTGCCGCACATAGTGAGCAAGATGTGATTCAATTGATTAGCGCAATACAGCAAGCAGAGAAAGCATTAGTAAGATGAGTTTGCACATAGAAACCGTAGGCAATTATGAAGCCACGCCCCACAACCTAGTGTTGATACACGGCTGGGGCATGCATGGCGGCGTATGGCAGCCCATAGTCAAAAAACTAAGTAAATATTTCTGTTTGCATATCGTAGATTTACCGGGCATGGGCCTCAGCCCCAATATTGAGCCCTATCACCTGCACTCAGTGGCTGAGCAATTACTTGAAGTCTTACCTGCCAATGCAGATATATGTGGCTGGTCATTAGGTGGGCAAGTCGCCATGCGCGCTGCCATGATGCAGCCTGAGAGAATCCGCAGAATGATATTGGTGGGCTCAACCCCTTGTTTTGTGAATAGCGCTGAGTATGACAACCGCGCAGAATGGTCTTTTGGCGTAGATGGTGACATATTTCACAATTTCGCGGCAGAAATTAACAAAGACTACCAAGCCACTTTAATTAAATTTTTAACCCTGCAATGCATGGGTGCTAGCGATAGCCGCAGCACGGTTAAACTCCTCAGAGCCAGCTTTCAAGAGCGCCCTACGCCTATCAGCAGCACCTTACAAAAAGCTTTACGCATACTGCTTGATACCGATTTGCGCCCAGAAATAGAATTTTTACGCAAACCAGTATTACTAATCCACGGCGACAGAGACACCCTTGCACCCGTGCAAGCCGCACACTGGCTTGCACAAAACCTGCCATTTGGCCGCCTACGCGTGATTGCTGGCGCATCACACGCACCATTTTTATCACACCCTGAGCTGTTTATAGACGCACTGACTCAGTTTTTAGAACCCAAAGTTTAGGGCGCCATGACAGACGCTTATTATTTAGATAAAACCCGCATACGCCGCTCGTTTGACCGCGCTGCTACCAGCTATGATGCTGCCGCCGTTTTGCAAACCGAAGTGCGCGCGCGCATGTTCAGCCGCTTAGATTTAGTAAAAATAGCACCAGACACCATATTAGATGCAGGTTGCGGCACTGGGCACGCTAGCCAAACATTGCTCGAACGCTATCCACAAAGCCGCGTCATAAGCTTAGATTTAGCCATGGGCATGCTCAAAAAAACGCAAAGCAATCAAGTAGGGATTAAACACAAAGTAAAATCTCTATTAGGCCTACAAAAGCAACACTATGTTTGTAGCGACATAGAGTCGCTCCCCCTTGCCAATGCCAGCGTGGGCATGATGTGGTCTAACCTCGCCGTGCAATGGTGCAATGATTTAGACGCCGCTTTTACAGAGGCGCACCGCGTACTGCAAGATGAAGGCCTGCTTATCTTCAGCACATTTGGCCCAGACACCTTAAAAGAGCTACGCGCCGCCAGCAGCGCCGACCCAGAGCACATTCACGTAAGCCGTTTTATTGACATGCACGACATTGGCGACGCCCTAGTACGCGCAGGCTTTACTGCTCCAGTACTCGATGTAGAACGCTTTGAGCTCACCTATGACGATGCATTAGGCGTGATGCGTGATTTAAAAGCCATAGGTGCGCATAACGCCGCAGAAGGCCGCAATCGCGGCTTACTAGGCCGTGGTTTTTTACAAAAACTGAACGACAACTACGAAAGATTTAGAAAAGATGGCAAGCTACCAGCCACCTATGAAGTGGTCTACGCGCACGCATGGAAGCCAAAAACCAAACCCAAGCTAGCCGACGGCGCATCGCCCATTACCTTTAAACCCCGAAGCAAATGAACGCACAAAGTTACTTTATTACAGGCACAGATACCGGCGTAGGCAAAACCCTAATCGCCAGTAGTTTGGTGCATCATTTTGCACAACTAGGCTTTAAAAGCGTAGGCATGAAGCCTATAGCTGCGGGCTG
>CAZAHP010000110.1:0-3520 GCA_964484985.1 uncultured Methylophilaceae bacterium | reverse complement strand
ACTAGTGTTGAAGAAACGCGCAACTATCTCGAAGCCCAACTACAAAATCTTTGAAAATCTCGCGTGATTTTTATCTGCTTGCAAATACTTATCAAACACCATTGCAATTGCACGTATAAAAAACCAACCTGTGCTGGTTACCTGTATACCGCTATTATCTAGCGTGAGCATATTGGCTTCTACAAAAGTGTTTAAAGCTTCAAGCTCGCTCGCAAAATAGCGTTTAAACTCCACCATAAATGTCAGCTCAATTGACTCATATTGCAGCTCACCTTGGCACATCAAAGCCATAATCACTGCGCGGCGCACCATGTCATCGCGGCTTAAGGCAAGGCCGCGCACTACCGGCAAACGACCTTGATTTAATAAATCATAGTAGTCGTCTAAGCTTTTAGCATTTTGGCTATAACTCGCCCCCACTCTGCCGATTGAGCTCACACCTAAGCCGATTAAATCGCAATCTGCCTGCGTGCTGTAACCCTGAAAATTGCGGTGCAACCTGCCCTGCCGCTTGGCAATAGCGATGCTGTCTGAAGGCAGTGCAAAGTGATCCATACCAATATACACATAGCCTGCACTAATAAAGGTGCTGATTGCCATAGACAACATCGCCACCTTGGCACTGGCATCTGGCAGTTCAGCGGCATTAATGGCACGCTGCGCTTTAAATCGCTCTGGCAAGTGCGCATAAGCGTATAAAGCAATTCTATCTGGCCTAATTTGTGTCACTTGTTGCAAGGTTTCTGCAAACGATGTTACCGTTTGCTTAGGTAAACCATAAATCAAATCTACATTCACAGACTCAAAATTCAAATCATGCGCAACCTTCACTAAATCGCGCACTTGCTCAAAAGGCTGCACACGGTTAACTGCAAGTTGCACATTCACATCAAAATCTTGCACGCCAAAACTCAAACGATTAAAACCCAAGTTTGCCAAATGCTCTAGACGCCCAGCATCAACTGTGCGCGGGTCTATTTCTATTGAATACTCACCACTAGGTAAAAACTCAAAATTACGTTTTAGCATCGCCATCAACAAAGACAGCTCATCGTCATTAAAAAAAGTAGGCGAGCCGCCGCCTAAATGCAACTGTGATACGCTTTGGCCGCGCCCCAATCGCTCTACATGTAAATCAACTTCACGGCTTAAATAACGCAAATACTCCACGCTACGCGAATGCTTAGTAGTAATGATTTTATTGCATGCACAATACAAACAAAGCGATTCGCAAAACGGTATATGTACGTAAATAGACAAAGGCAAAGCCTTAGCGTAAATCTGCCTATGCTCCAGCGCCTGTTGATAAGCATCGTCCGTAAACGCTTCAACAAAACGATCTGCGGTAGGGTACGAGGTATAACGCGGGCCCGGCACATCAAACTTCTTTAGCAACTCAGGACTTAAAGCTGCGGCTTCTGAGGCTGCTGGCAGCACTCTGTGGGCATCATTCAAAATAGGCATCATGGTCAACTCCTCAAATTTAACGCAATTCTGCCTTCAAGCCTTGAATGCAGTGTTGACTTAAGTCAAACGAGAGTAAAATCTGTAAAAGAAAAATCTGTGATTTAATTAAGCACTAGCCAGCTCGCCACAAAAGCAGTAAGCTAAAGAAGTTAAAAGTTTTAAGAAGCGCTTATGAAACCTGAAGCCATCAAAGTTGCTTGCTCCAATTGCAACCTACGCGAACTCTGCATGCCCGTAGGCTTTAATTCGGATGACATGCAAAAATTAGACGAAGTGGTCGCCACTAGACGCAAAATCAAGCAAGGCCAGCTATTATTTGGCAATGGCGACCCATTCACCTCACTCTATGCCATACGTACAGGCTTTTTTAAAACCTGTGTATCCAGTGAAGACGGCCGCGAGCAGGTCACGGGCTTTCAAATGGCAGGCGAAATTATTGGCTTAGACGGCATCGTGACAGACCACCATAGCTGCAACGCGATTGCACTTGAAGATGCAGAAGTCTGTGTCATGCCATTCGCCAACGTAGAAGAGCTGTCACGTGAGTTCCCTGTTTTACAGCGCCATGTGCACAAAATCATGAGCCGCGAAATCGTGCGTGAAAATGGCGTACTCATGATGCTAGGCAATATGCGCGCTGAAGAGCGCCTTGCTGGCTTTTTACTCAACCTAGTGCAACGGCTCCACGCCAGAGGTTTTTCACAATCTGAACTCGTACTCAGAATGACGCGTGAAGAGATAGGCAGCTACCTTGGCCTTAAACTAGAAACCGTCAGCCGCACCTTCTCAAAGTTTAGTGATGAGGGCATTATTGATGTCAAACAACGTTATGTGCGCATACTCTCGCCAGACGCGCTTAAGCAGATTTTCAACCCTCAAACTTGTTCCTAGCTAAAGCATACAAACTTAGTAGACAATTTTTGCACTTAGTACCACATATAAACTTTGCTTCCGTTAGAATATGGCTTTGTTAATTATTGACCGCAACCACCATGATTTTAACTGTAGACGACATACAAACCAGCCTTAAAACCTTAATTGACCCCAATACTGGCAAAGATTTTGTCACCAGCAAAGCAGCAAAAAACATACAAGTTTCTGGCAGCGATGTCAGCTTAGACATCGTGCTAGGCTACCCTGCAAAAAGCCAATTTGAAGCGATTAAACTTTTAGTGGCTGAGCACCTATCTGCACTCGGCGCAGGCATGATAACTGTCAATGTAGGCAGCCGAATTGAATCTCACAGCGTGCAACGCGGCGTACAATTATTACCGAATGTTAAAAACATCATTGCAGTCGCTTCTGGAAAAGGCGGCGTCGGCAAATCAACCACTTCTGTTAACCTCGCTTTGGCATTAGCCGCTGAAGGCGCTAATGTAGGTATTTTAGATGCCGACATTTACGGCCCTAGCCAACCACAAATGCTAGGCGTGAGCGGCAAACCTGAAACCGTAGACGGCAAAAGCATGGAGCCTCTACAAGCCCATGGCATACAAGTCATGTCGATTGGATTTTTAGTCGACGTTGACACCCCCATGGTATGGCGTGGCCCAATGGTGACAGGTGCTTTAGAGCAGCTGCTGCGTGAAACTCGCTGGAAAGATTTAGACTACCTCGTCATTGATTTACCACCAGGCACAGGCGATATTCAACTGACTTTATCGCAAAAAATCCCCGTCACAGGCGCTGTCATTGTCACCACACCGCAAGATATTGCCTTGCTTGATGCGCGTAAAGGCTTAAAAATGTTTGAAAAAGTAAGCATTCCTATTTTGGGCATTGTTGAAAACATGAGCACCCACATTTGCAGCAATTGTGGGCACGAAGAGCACATTTTCGGCGCAGGTGGCGGACAACAAATGTGTGACGACTACGATGTAGACTTGCTCGGCAGCTTACCCCTAGACATAGGCATACGCGTACAAGCTGATAGTGGCAAGCCCACCGTAGTCAGTGAACCTGATGGCAAAATCACGCAAGTGTACAAACAAATTGCCCGCAGTGTTGCCATTAAAATTGCCAACAGCAAACTAGACCATAGCGGCAAGTTCCC
>CAZAHP010000109.1:7682-9019 GCA_964484985.1 uncultured Methylophilaceae bacterium | reverse complement strand
TCTTTGCCCATCTTAAATCATAATCGCCCAAAAGTGGCTCTTTGTATACCAGCTAAATCTAAAGCATGAGCAATTTCACTAAAGCCTGCATCTTTTAGCAGCGAGGCTACTTGCTGAGCTTGGTTGTAACCATGCTCAAACATGAGCCAGCCGCTGGGTTTTAAATAGTGTGGTGCGTGCTGAATAATATGGCGTATATCATCTAGGCCATCTTGCCCAGAAGCCAATGCTGATAAAGGCTCAAAACGCACATCGCCTTGGCTTAGGTGTATGTCGTCCTGCTCAATGTACGGCGGGTTGCTCACTATCACATCAAATTTTTGCCCTGATAAAGCACTAAACCAATCGCTGAGTACAAATTGCACGTTGTTTATTTTTAAGGTCAAAGCATTTTCTTGCGCAACTTTTAGTGCGGCTGAAGAGGCATCTAGTGCGGTGATTTTTGAGAGTGAGCGCTCACTTGCAATGGCTAGTGCAATCGCACCTGTGCCTGTGCCTAAATCTAATACTTTAAATTCGGTATTATTGTTGGGTATTTTTGCAAGTGCTGCCTCAACCAGCGTTTCAGTATCTGGGCGCGGAATCAAAGTGTCAGGCGTGACTTTAAGCTTTAAGCCAAAAAATTCACGCTCACCTAAAATGTAGGCCACAGGCTCACCCGCCAGCCTTCGTGCTAGTAAATCCTCAAAAGCCTTGTATGGTTCAGCATCTAATATATCGTCGGCATGCGCAATCAGCCATGCGCGGTTTACCTTGAGTACTTGCTGCAAAAATAGTTGCGCCTCAAACGCGCTAGATTCTGGCTCGGCTGAAAGTGCTTTGAGTTGCGCACTGGCATGTAAGAGCGCGGCTTTAATGGTGTTGGACATGAAATTAAGCAATCATCGTTTTGTTTGAGGGAGTGCTTTTGCTTGCGCGCGCAAGGCCAGGGCACTAGGGTTGCCTTTTTTAGCGGGGTGTCTTAAGGCGTGGCGTATAAGCCAGCGCAAATCATTATTAGCTGATTTTAAATAGCGCTCACAGAGAGTGAGTGCTAACTCAGGGTGGTCTTTGGCAATATCGCCTAAATGGTTGGCCACACTACGCCGCACATACAAACTGGGGTCATGTTTAAGTGCTTCTAAAATGGGCAAAACTGGGCTGGGGTCCTGAATAAATTGCGGAATACGCATCGCCCAAGGCAAACGTGGGCGTGTGCCCTCAGAGCACAAGCGCCGCACATGCGGGTCTGGGTCGCTCTGCCACTGCATGAGTTGCGCTAAAGTGCGCTCTTGCTGCGCGATTAAAAAAGGGCGAATCGCATATTCAGAGGTAAAGCGCTTAGTAAGCTCATACAA
>CAZAHP010000109.1:4430-7582 GCA_964484985.1 uncultured Methylophilaceae bacterium | reverse complement strand
CTAAAGCTGCCAGTATCAAAACTAGGCTGCACTAACTTGATGTTATGCGCCAAACAATCAATCGCCTCACCACCTAACAAATGTTTAAGCGGAATATCTTTTTGAATAGAAGCGGGCGCAGCGGGGATTTTAAACATAGTCTTGTGTGAGGTTTAAAACGTATATTCTACGTGACAACAATCATCCACACTATGTGCATCAATGGTTAACTCAGTTTGTAAGGTTTTAAATAATAATCGCACGAGCAAAATCCACCTGCCATCGGCTTACTGCCTAGAATCCATGTGATATCAGCAGTGGTGATGAGATGCCGACGTTTCTATGTGGCTTTGTTTTGGGTGTATTTACAAAATTTTACATAAGATTATGAATCCATTGTTAAAACTCAAGGTGGCATAGGCGTTGCTGATTTTAATTGTCTTTGTTTAAATTTAAAAACTAGGGCGAGGTACTTTTTAACAAGATACAAAATTAAATTATTCTACATAGGGGTGTTTTATGAAATTAAATCGATTGTCACTATTGGCGCTTTTGGGTCTGTCAACACTCAATGCGCAGGCAGCTAGCATTCTTGCTACTGACACCTACAATGGTCATACCTATCAGTTGATTACCGCAGATACATGGACAAACAGCGAAGCGTTTGCTCAGTCTGTAGGTGGTCATTTGATTACCGTGAACGATGCAAATGAGAGCGTATGGTTAACGACTCAGGCGTTTAGCAGCTGGGGTCTTACACACTCATTTTGGATTGGCTATTCACGCAATCCTAACAACCCAAGCCAGTTTGTATGGGCTGATGGTTCAAACTCAACTTACACTAACTGGGCGCCAGGCGAGCCAAATAACTCAAACAGCTATAATTCTGATGCAGAGAATTATGTGCACACCTATTTGTTTAGTTCTATTTTTGGCAAGTGGAATGACTTAGCAAACGTTGACCCATTCCAAGGCCCAAAATTTGGCGTGGTTGAGCTTTCACAAGCTACATCAGCAGTACCAGTGCCAGCAGCCGCTTGGTTGTTTGGCTCAGCTTTGTTCGGTGTATTTGGCTTACGCCGTCGTCAGAAATAATGTTTTAAGGCTGTAAAAACTCTTGTGATGTGGTCAAACAAAGCCACATCACAATCAGCCCCTCATCAATACAGCTGTAAGCTTAGCCTCTAATGTTAAGTGTTTTTGTCGCATACGCCCTAACATCGTTAATACGTCCCGTCATTGCGCTATTGTAAAGTGCGTTATGCATAAGCTTGCTTTATGAAAACCATATAACATCAGTAATGACATGCCCCGCAATTAATGGCCATAGATTTTTAATCAATAAATAACAAAAGCCAAACACTAAACCAAAAAGATAAGTCTCAATTAAGCCATTTAAACCTTGCTCCCAATGAGAGAGTGAAAATAAAAGGGGAGAGCATAAGATAAACCACAAGTTTGCCTGTTTAAATTGACGTGTGATTTTATAAAGCAAGCCTCTGTAATATAGCTCCTCTACCACCCCCGCAGAAATCGCGTAATAGCAAGCCGTCAACCATTTAAGTAAACGCGAGCTAGGCTGCATCGACTCATAACTAAATAAGCTGGCTGTTTGCCCGACCATTAAATGAGATATAGAAACGCAAAGCTGATAAAGGGGGTAGCTCAGCACCATGAAAAGCATGCAAGAAAACGCTAAGTAAAATATGTTGTTACTATCATTCACTAGGCGGTGTATGCCCAAATCTTGCCACTTTAAACCATGATATTTAAATAGATAGGCAAAAATTGCAGTTGGTAGAATAAGCCACGAAAAAAGCTCAAAAGACCAGTATAAAGCTAAATTTTGGCTAATTTTATGGTTAATATAACCATTTGCCATGAAAGGAAAAATCCCAATCAAGAGCGCATAAGTGTAAGCTTTATTTCTCATGTAGACTCACCCTAGCCGAATAAAATGTAGTGCTCTTCACCCAAGCTGGCTAATATATGCGCTCTGATTAGTATTGGTGGGGAGCGTTACTTGTTGCACAGCTTGTATGATAGCCGTATGGGCAAAAACTGCACAGGCTAAATGGTTAGGCTTGCTTGAAAATTCCACAAAAAATCTATCAAACCCTCCAGCGTTGCCACTTCAAAACCTAATCGGAAATCTGGCTTAAAAACTAATCGCAATGGCGCTGCCAATCATAAGGTTGCTTCTTCTGAGGCGCTCTCCTTCATCATCAAAAATCGCATCTTTGCTCACCAAGCTGCGCACCTCGGTTCGTAATGTTGCCTTGGGGTGAAGCTTGTAATCCATATTCACAGAATACCCCGATGTTCTAAAACCATGAGGCGTTTCAGTATCAATAATCACGCCATCTTTATCTTGATAATACTCAGCTCGGGCTGAAAAACTTAAACGTTCATTATGGGTATATCTGGCAATTACAATCGGCGTAAACCACAGATTGTAATCATTACTATTACGTGACTCCTGCTCCGCACCAACATCCAGCCCCGCAATTAGGCTCCATGCATCATCTAGCTTAAATTGCCCATAAAAGTTATGAAAATAGCGCATTTGTCGCTCGCGGTCTGATTTATCATTACCAATAAACGAGCTGCTATTTAATGTCACTCTATCGTTTGGTTTATAAGTCAGTTGATGCCCCAGTGAGGGCGTGGTGTTGCCTTCAGTCCGTGTAATACGCTGCCATCCATTGAGCAGCAAGCCGCTCACGTACCACTTGCCATCATCAGACGTGTATGAAAGTCTTGCACCCGTCTCGAAATAAGGTGAATTCTCTGCCAAAAGGCTTCTGGTCATGGTCCAATTATCTACCCCAACCGCACTTTCAAAGCCAATATGCGAAGGCATCACACCTACATCTAACCAAACATTCGCATTTTCTGACAAACGAAAGCCTGCATTGGCCTCATAAACTTTCTGCAATGCCCGCGGTTCAGCCGCATAATTAGCGCGCATATAAGTGCCAGACCCCAAAGCCAGATTCGCCCGAAAAGAGGGTTGATTAAAACTTGCCTTAACAAAAGCTAAATTAATACTTGGGCTATTAGCGCGATTATGGCTGTAAGTAAAAAATGGTCGCTGCTCATTATCAGGGTCATTAAAATCATGCACATAATAAACCTCAGCATAGCCACTCACACTCAAAGGGCTGGCAGAT
>CAZAHP010000109.1:0-4330 GCA_964484985.1 uncultured Methylophilaceae bacterium | reverse complement strand
TTGAGTTCCTTTATTGTATACTCCCTAACATCGTTAATCACCCCAGCCACCATTTCTTTAGGGTTGTTGGCCTCAATCACTGCAAATGCAGCTTCGGTTTTAGCCATCACCTCAGCATCAGATAAAGAGCTGTCAAGCAAAAAGTTGCCAATATTTTCTAGCTCACGCATCGTCACCTCCGCGCCATGCTTAGTGCGCGCTTTAGCCTCTTCAGCTAAGAGTTTTATACGTTTTTGTTTTTCTACGCGAAGATAATAAAGATACGCAATAATTAAACAAACTATGACGGCAATGGCTAATAACATTAATCACCTCAATTGATAGGATTTGTAGGGTGGGCAACTTGTTGCCCACGTTTGCAATGTTAACCGCGTGGTCAGAATCTGCCCACCCTACTTGGCTAGCTCTCATGAGAAGTAAATATAATCTACTATGAAGTGCCCAGTAATTAAAGGCCATAAGTTTCTTAGCTTCATATAAAACAGGCAAAATATAAATCCGAACATTAAATTACTAATTAAGCCGTCAACACCTTGCTCCCAATGCGCTAATGCAAATAGCAAAGGTGAAAAAACTAAATAAATTATTTTGTGATAATTAAATGATTCGATAATTTTATAAAGCAAGCCACGGTAATAAAGCTCTTCAACAATAGCTGCTGTTGCAGCAAAAAACAACGCTGATAGAAGTTTATATAGATAGAACTTAGATTGCATTGAAGTATAGCTAAATAAGCCTGGGGCATCGCTAACAATGTATCGTGTTAAGCTGATACAAGATTGATAGATTGTGTAGCTAAAACAAGCGAATAATAAACATAAAAATAAAACCCCAGCAGGGTTATGAATATTTTGTATGCGTTGGTGAATACCTAAATCGCGCCAAGTGAGGCTTTGGTATTTTATTAAATATGTAAAAATTGCTGATGGAAGAATGACCCAGTAAATTATTTCAGCTATCCAGAAAACATGAACACTTGGTTTAGTATTTGCGTAAAGCCAACCATTGATTAAAAATGGAAAGTATCCGATAACAAATGCCCCAATGAGGGCTTTTAATTTGGCGTCATTTGGTGCTGTCATTAACTCTCTTCACCCAAGGTCGCCAATAAATCCGCCTGATGCTCAGTCGCTAGCGCATTCACCAATTCATCCATATCGCCTTCGGTAATCGCGTCAATTTTATAAAGCGTTAAATTAATGCGGTGGTCGGTAATACGGCCTTGTGGGTAGTTGTAGGTTCTAATACGCTCACTACGGTCACCCGAGCCAATCAAATTACGGCGCTCGCTGGCGATTTTACTGTTTTGTTCGTCTACTTGTTTGGCTTTAATGCGCGCGGCGAGCACCATCATGGCTTGGGCTTTGTTGCTGTGTTGGCTGCGGCCATCTTGGCATTCCACCACAATACCCGTAGGGGCGTGGGTGATACGCACGGCAGAGTCGGTTTTGTTAATGTGCTGACCACCCGCACCTGAGGCGCGGAAGGTATCAATGCGGATATCAGCTGGGTTGATTTCTACATCGCTGACTTCATCCACCTCTGGCAAAATCGCTACCGTGCAGGCGCTGGTGTGGATGCGGCCTTGGGTTTCGGTGTCAGGAACCCGCTGAACACGATGCCCGCCTGATTCAAACTTCATTTTTGAGTAAGCGCCAAAGCCTTCAATTTTGGCGATAATTTCTTTGTAGCCGCCTACTTCGCCTTCGTTGGCTGAAAGCACTTCTATCTTCCAGCGTTGGCGCTCAGCGTAGCGGCTGTACATGCGGAATAAATCGCCTGCAAATAAACCTGATTCGTCACCGCCCGTACCTGCGCGGATTTCTAAGATGATGTTTTTTTCATCGTTAGGGTCTTTAGGCAGTAGCAGTTTTTGCAGTTCTAGCGCAACTTCTTCAAGCTTCTTTTTGCCGTTTTCTATTTCTTCTTGCGCAAACTCTTTCATGTCAGGGTCACTGAGCATGCTGTGCGCTTCTTTGATGTCGGCTTCGGTTTGTGTGTAGATATGGTATTGCTCAACAATAGGCGTAATCTCGGCATGTTCACGCGAAATTTTGCGGTAGTTATCCATATTGCTGGTGATGTCTTCAGACGACATGAGGCGATTAAGCTCGTCTAGGCGTTCACTCAGGTTGGCAAGTTTTTGGAGGATAGAAGGTTTCATGGCTTACTTTTTAAGTTTAATTTTTTATATTATAAAGATGGCGTAACAGCGTTTCTAGCTGTTCGTGTTCTTCGCCTTGCGCTTGGTTAAGCGCGTGGCTGGGGGCGTGTAGTAGTTTGTTAGTCAGGGCGTTACTGAGCGCTTCTAGCACGTCTTTAGGGTCTGCGCCTTTGAGCAAGAGTTTTTGTGCTTTATCTAGCTCGGCTAGGCGGTGCTGCTCAGCTTGCTCGCGCAGGGCGCGTATGGTGGGCACGGCTTCGCGCGTTTTAAGCCATTGCATAAAGCCTTCAACGCGCACTTCAATAATGCTTTCGGCTTCTGCGGCGGCAAGTTGGCGGTTGCCTAGGCCTTCTTGCACCACTTTAGAAAGGTCATCCACGGTGTAGAGGTAAACGTCGTTGAGCTCGGCAACTTCTGGCTCAATATCGCGCGGCACGGCTAAATCGACCATAAACATGGGGCGGTGTTTGCGGGCTTTAAGCGCGCGCTCAACCATGCCTAGGCCAACAATCGGCAATTGGCTGGCGGTGCAGGTAATGACAATATCAAATTCGCTGAGTTTTTCAGGTAGCTCGGTGAGCAACATGGCCGTGCCGCCTATGCGCTCAGCTAATTCGTGCCCGCGCTCTAGGGTGCGGTTGGCAATGGTGAGTGATTTTGGTTGCTGTGCTTTAAAGTGGTCAACGCACAGTTCTATCATCTCGCCTGCGCCGATAAATAATATTTTTTGCTCTTTCAAATTGCCGTAAATGCGCTGTGATAAGCGCACTGCGGCGGCGGCCATAGAGATAGAGCTTGCGCCAATCTCAGTAGTAGTGCGCACTTCTTTGGCTACGGCAAAGGTACGTTGAAACAATTTATGCAAGAGCGTGCCCAGCGTGCCTGCGCCTTCAGCAATTTTTACCGCTTGCTTCATTTGCCCTAAAATTTGCGGCTCGCCTAGCACCATAGAATCTAAACCAGAGGCGACTCTAAATGCGTGTTTGACCGACTCATGCCCTGGTAGGGTGTAGCTATAGGGTTGAATGCTATCGTGGTTGAGCTTGTGATATTTAGCTAACCATTGCAAAGCTTGCTCTGGGTACTCGGTGTGGCAATACAACTCAGTGCGGTTGCACGTGGATAAAATGGCGGCTTCACGCACCCCGTGCGTGGTTAAATCGCGTAGCGCTGTGCCTAAAGTCTCTTGTTGAAAGGCAACGTGCTCGCGTATAGAAAGTGGGGCGGTGGTGTGATTCACACCGACTGTGAATAAATGCATTTCGTAATTTTCCGTCATTGCGGACGCTTAAGCAACAATTTCAGTATGAGACTGTTAATATAGCTATATTTGCGGTTAAAATAGCTGTTTTAATCACGCATTTATAAAATCATGGCTAAACAATTCAGAATCGCTCCAAGTATTCTTTCAGCAAACTTTGCAAAACTGGGTCAAGAAATCACTGACGTGATTAAATCTGGCACAGATATCGTTCACTTTGACGTGATGGATAACCATTACGTTCCCAATTTAACTATTGGACCTTTGGTGTGCGATGCCATTCGTGACTTATCACATAATGTGGGCGCTTTAATTGACGTGCATTTGATGGTTAAACCAGTTGACCGCATTATTCCTGACTTTGCAAAAGCAGGCGCTGACATCATTACTTTTCACCCAGAGGCTTCTGACCACATCGACCGTAGCTTGGCTTTGGTGCGTGACAATGGCTGTAAATCAGGCTTGGTATTTAACCCAGCAACGCCATTACACTATTTAGACCACGTGATGGATAAAGTGGATATGGTGTTATTGATGTCTGTAAACCCAGGCTTTGGCGGTCAAAAATTCATTCCTGAAACCTTAAACAAATTACGTTTAGCACGCGCTAAGATTGATGCCTATATGGAAAAAACAGGCCGCGAAATTTGGTTAGAAGTGGATGGCGGCGTAAACGCAGCGAATATTGCTGAAATTGCTCGCGCAGGTGCAGATACCTTTGTTGCAGGCTCAGCAGTGTTTGGTGCAGGTAAAGATACTGACCCTAATCGTTATGACACGATTGTGGCAGAGTTACGTAAATCATTAGCAACGGTGTAAAAAGTAAAGTGAAGAGTTTCCAAGTGAACACAATGCGTCTGAATTGGCGATGGTGGCGATAAACCACGATAGCCGCCACTTTTAGT
>CAZAHP010000108.1:0-9051 GCA_964484985.1 uncultured Methylophilaceae bacterium | reverse complement strand
TTTCACCTTTAAAATCATACACCCCCAGCAACAAAGGCGAAGTATTAAAGCCAAATTTTTCAGCCAACTTTGAAAATGCTTTAGCGCCAAGATAACGTATCACGTCCGCTTTAAAACCAGCGCCGTTTGGTGGATTAGCCACCCTTAACCAAGGGCGCTGAATAGCTGGCAGTTGCTCATATCTGGCAACTAAAACATCAAAAAGCACAGTGCGAATAATGGGCAGTTGATGCACATGCAAATGCCCATCAATGTAGTCTGGATGGCATCCCAAAGCCTGTTCAAAAGCATCTAATTGTTGCTCAATATTTTGGCGTATCGCTGTTTTAGAAATCATGCCAGATAAACAAGCGAGAACCAGTTTAGGATGGCTTAAACGCACGGCGTGTGAGAACTGGGTAAAATCCAGATGCAAGCCGATATCTGCTTTGCCGCGCACCTCATGCAGCAACTCGGCAGACTGCGCCCAACGCGGGCTTAAGGTCATACATGAAGTTGCGCTCAAACGCCCTGCTTTAATGAGTGCCAAAATTGCCTTGTCTATGGCTGGCGACATCGCATAATCGTCTGCACAAACGATGAGTGGGTAGCGCTTATTTTGCATTCACAAACACCCAGCCCTTGCTTAAAAAATAGGTACTCAGCGCTACGATGACCATGACAATCGCTAGCGAAATCCAAAATGGCAACACTGTGTATTGAAGTAGCGCCCATAACAAAAATTGGTTGCCTAAAAAAGCGAGTAAAGCCACTAAAAAGAATTTAATAAACGCTGAAATATGGCTAGCTTGCGTGGTTTTAAAAGTCCAATAGCGATGCCCGATATAACTCACAGGAAAAGCACATAAAAAGCCTAGCCAGTTGCTGAGGCTAGCGCTCAAGCCGTGGTCAAAATAGTATGCAAGCAAAGCTACTAAATAATGCACCAAAGCGGCTAAAGCGCCAACGCTGACAAAAGGAATAATGGTGGCGATCATGTTGAGCTTGATGCGCGCTCATTATCAGTTTGAACTTCGGATGCCTTAGTCTTAGGCTTCACAACTTCTGCCACCAGATAAGGCGGCCTCGCTTTCACTTCCTCATACACGCGCGCTAAATACTCTCCTAAAACACCAATAAATAAGAGCTGCACACCTGCAAAAAACATCATACCAGCCACGACTGTTGGCCAGCCGGGCACTGACTCATGAAAGAACAATTTATCAATGACAACCACTGCGCCATAAATAAAAGAAATTAATGCCAGTAATAAACCTAATAAGCTAGCAAGTCTTAATGGCAACACCGAAAAGCTGGTAATACCCGTCCAAGCGAGGCCAATGAGTTTAAGTTTTGAATAAGCACTTTCTCCGTGTAAGCGCGGCAAAGGGGTATATGGAATGCCAATGGAACGATAGCCCACCCATGCATAAATACCCTTCATAAATCGGCCACGCTCTGGTAACCGACACAAAGCATCCACCACTTGCCTATCCATCAAACGAAAATCGCCTGCATCTTGTGGAATCTCGACATGTGAGCTTGCACTCATCATGCGATAAAAAAAGCGTGAGCCCCATAATTTAAAGGCTGATTCTTCAGCCCTGTCTTGGCGCACGGCGTAGACCATATCATAGCCTTCACGCCACTTTTCCAGCATGGTCAACATCAAATCTGAAGCATGCTGCCCATCGGCATCCATACAGATGACAACATCTCCGTCAGCATGCTCTAAGCCCGCAAGAATCGCGTTTTCTTTGCCGAAATTACGTGAAAAACGTACCAAAGTGACTTGGTAAGTATCTGCCAAACTTTCTACCAACTCGGCGGTTTTATCTTTGCTACCATCGTCCACTACAACAATGTTCCAATTGTGAGTCATCTGCTTTAGCACCGCACTGGTACTTTCAAGCGTGTGAGCAATGTTTTTCTCTTCATTGTAAGCAGGAAGCATTACCGTGATTGCAGGCTGAGCATCAAGTCTTAAAGCGTTAGTTTTAGTCATTCTGTTATCCTTAGTTCTTAGCAGGCGTACCCCATCGCTCAGCCCCCACCAACATGCGCCTATCTTTTACCACAGCCAGTAATATGCCATCGCGATAAACTTCACCAATGACTTTACCTTTCAATACCTGATGACAATGCATATTAGTGCCTGATATGAAAAAATCGGAGCTCTCCCAATCTTTAGTCACTTTAAATCGTGCATCTAAATAGGCTTGTCCTTGCTCAGTTTCTGCACAAACCGAGACCAAATATGGCTTATCTTGTTTAGCTAAATTTAAGGCTGTTAAGCTCGTGCTCACTTCTCTTAATGCGCTTGACCAATAGTCGCCCTCCCATTTAAATTGAGCACTATCTTCGTGGCCAACCAAACGGTTTAAGCGCATATAGTCATAAGGGTACAAAGCATGTATATCACTAACAGTAAGCGCCGTTAAACCTAGCGCTAACACAAGCCATATTGCTGCGAATGAGCGTGCTATTAACTTGCTATTAAGTTGCCATAATGCACTTAAAAAGGCACAAAACCCCCATGCTGCTAGCAACACGATTAAGGGAACAATAAATGTAAAATGACGCACGCCATTATAAAGTGCTGGCTTATCATAGAGCACAAAAAGCAAAGGCACTGCCAAACTCACAACAATAGACAAGAGCGCAATCGCTTGACTAGTTGTTTGTTGCATAAAACGCGCTCTAAACATGAGCGCAACACCAACAAAGCCGAGTAAGCCCATCAGCACCACCTCAGGTAACTTAACGGCTAAATACTCAAAAAGATAGCTTCTAGGTACATCACCGATTTTATAAACCTGCCCATTGAGTATGGTTTCCATATTAAAAGCAAAGTGTGAGAAGGCTTTAACGGCCTCAAAAATATGGTCAGGTGCAGTCACGCCCCAAGGCCAGCAAAATGCCATCAACACAAAGGCAATTAAACCAGCCACTAATAGCTTATTAAATGTCGCATAAAAACGCCCCAGCAGGCCTTTGGGTGCTACTAGATACAAATGAAAGAAGCGTAAAAATAGCAATAATAATAAATAAACCACTGCAAATGCACCGCCTATGCGTAAGCCCAAGGCAGCGCCTACAGCTATGCCTAAAAGAAGCACATCACGCCAAGCCGTTTGTTCTAAATCTCTTACTACAATAATAGTGGCGTACAGCACCCATAACATACAACTCGCAAAAGGGATGTCTTTGGTATGCGTAAACATGGTGCCTGTCCACACTGAAGTGATGGTTAACATCAACAAAGCGACCAAACCCAGCCTTGCGCCACCCAGCAAGTAGGCAATACGATACAAGGCCCAAAACCCCAGCACACCAAATCCAGCCGAAATTAAATGGCGTAAATCCCAAATCCATAGCGTAGTAAAACGCTCTAAGCTAGCGGCGATTAGATCAAACAAGCCACCGTACAAATATAAATTACGATAATGAAAAGCGGCTTGATCAGCAAAACCAGAAACATAATATTTAAGCAGCAACTGCCCATAAGTGTGCTGCACAATTTCATCATTACTGATGCCGTGTAACTTAAAAGTCAGCGCGACAAATATTAATAGCGCAGCAAAAAACACCCAGACCACAGTGTGATATATAAGATTATGATTTGTATTATTTTGATTATTCACGTTAAACATCTTTATTTATCATCTCTTCGCTCTGAAATCCACTGACACGCCAAAGCACTCCAATAAGGTAAGGATTGCAAACCTAGCATGAGCACCCATAGTTGCGCATCTAAGTTGCTAAAGCCGCGTGAAAACAACATAGCAAAGCTCACTACCAATAACAGCAATAGAATCACAATCTCTTCAGTAATAGGTGCTATCAACTGCCAATTACTTAATTTAGACTTGGTTTTTGCAGTCACTACAAACACCCCTGCCCTATGCGTAAGGCCATTGATAATACCTCTAGCAATGGCATGAGATAAGCCTAAGCTAGCAAGTGATGCTCCAAAAATATCTTGCCAGCTACATTGCATGGTTTTGCGATAAAGCATAGGGCCCAACACGGCTTTAATCACCAAGAAACATAAAATTGGCACAATCATCACGACCACTGGTAAGCTAAATTTTTCTGGAAAAGCCAGCATGGCTAATGTCCAAAAAATAGAGCCTATGGTAAAAATCAACTGTAATGCCTCACCAAACCAACCGAACCAACCTGTAAGGAAGTGATAGCGCTGACTAAAGTTAAGTGTAGATTTACCTATTAACTTTGGCATGTGATGTTTAAGAATTTGCATCGCACCAAACGCCCAGCGGTTACGTTGTGATTTCAGTGCTTTAAAATTAGCAGGCGTAAGCCCTCGCCCAAACACTTCATCTATGTAGCGCAGCTCCATGTCATGCTCTAACAAACGCAAGCCTAGCTCGGTGTCTTCGCAAATACACCATTCTGACCAGCCACCAAACTGCTTAAGCGCACTAGCCCGTATTAAGGTCATAGTGCCATGTTGAATTAAGGCGTTGCGCTCATGTCTATGGTGCATCCCGATGCGGAAAAAGCCTTCAAACTCCCAATTACACATGCGGTCAAAGAAGCGATGCTCCCAGTCACGATGTGCTTGGGGTGCTTGCACTACAGCGACTTGATTTTCTAAAAAGTGTGGGACTAAATCCGAGAGCCAATCTGCTGTGACCACATAATCCGCATCCACCACACCCACCACTTGTGCGTCTGGATGTGTTTTTTCTAAAGCAAAATTAAGCGCGCCTGCCTTAAACCCTGGCCAAGAAGGCAAATGATAAAAGTGAAAATTATCTGGCATATTCGCCATATAGGCCTCTAGCGGCTTCCACTTGGCTTCATCTTTGGTATTGTTATCGACCACAATCACTTCATAGTGTGTGTAATTGAGGTTTTTTAAGCTTTCAATGGTAGCAATCACCATGGCTGGCGGCTCGTTATAACAAGCCAAATGAATCGATACAAACAACTCTTTATCTGCTGATAATGGAGTGGCTCGCTTAAATAGGCGACGCCATTGCGGCTTAAACATGACCTCACTAAACTCCACTGCATAAATCATTAATACTAAAGAAGTCAGCGCAATGGCAAAAATCAAGCCCGCCAAGACAACAAAGTCTCGCAAGGTATAGTAGTAATCGCCAGGTAAATTCCACGCAATCACTAAGGTGGTAATACATGCTTGAAACAATATCGCCATTGAAATAACGCCGCCCATGCCCCAATGCTTAAAGCGCCAAGCAATAAACATCAGCGGCATAAATGCCAACAAGGTTGACCAAGTCGCTTTGGCTATCCAACGGTTATCGCGTGGCACAGCGCCTTGCAATGAGTATTTCTCATGTCGATTAGCATCAAACATGCCCCAATAAGCCCCTGCCCAGCCCTCTAGTTTAACTTTCCAAGGTTGGTCAAAAGCCTCCATTAGATAAAAATCTAGCTCTTCGACTGAGTTACGTGACAAAAACTCACGCACAAAACGCGCTTGATTCACCTCACTTGCAACCGATGCGCCTATGGTTGGGCCACGGCTAGGCCAACCTACTTCGGTAATCACTATCTTTTTACGAGGAAAGGTATCAAGCAACTCCTTGTAACGGTCAAATGTATATTGCACCGCCTTGTCGACTGGCAAGCCCTCGTGATAAGGCAGCAAATGAACGGCAATGTAGTCCACATGTTTTACCAACTCTGGATATTTAATCCAAATATGCCATGGCTCAGCGGTGGAAACTGGCACGCCTACTTGCTTGCGCGTCGCGTCCAAGTAAGTGATTAATTGTGCAAGTGTTAAATCCCCCCTCAAAATGGCTTCATTACCCACAATGGCACGTTCAATATTGGGATAATTTTTGACCTTATCACGTAAAGCCGCAAGCTCTCGGCCGTTGGCTTGTGTGTCAGAATTAAGCCAGGCACCTGCAATCACCGTCATATTGCGCTTAGCTGCTAGCGGAATCACCTCGCCATTTTCTAAGGAAGAATAAACACGCAATTTGTTAGAGTGTGTTTTGAGTAAATCTAAATCCTCAACCAGTTCTGAAGTGCTAGGGTATTCATGGTCGATAGGGTTTTGATCTCCACGATAAGCGCTGTAGGCAAAGCCATGAACAGTAGGCTTAACGTTAATCAAAGGTAAGGCTCGGTTAGCTAAATACCATACCACTACATAGAGTAATGAAAAAACCAATGCAAACAACAAGCTAGGTAGTATTTTTTTAAAAGTCACAATCAATTTGTTCTGCATTTTAACGCTTAAGCCTTCTTAGCTTTTAACAAGCTCACCAATGTCATTAAAACTACTAATGTCAGCCAATATAAAGCCACTGAGTTTTGTGGTTCAAGGCGATAAGTGAGTACACTCAAGATAATCGCCAGCAAGCCTATCACGCCCGTCAACAAGGCTTTCCAATCAAATGTAAACGAAGTACGCGCGGCTGTGACGAGTAATGCAACTTTAGTCGCCAAAAGTACCAACACGGGTAACACATAAAGCTCCAATGGAAAGTTACGATAGCGTCCATCAACGTACAAGTAGTAACTCGCATACAACATACTGGCGAGTAAAACTAAGCTGATTACATTTAAGACTTTAGATTGTAAACGTTGTTGCGCCAACGCTAAATAAAGCAGCACCACATCTCCAACTAAAGTAACACCACCTAAAGCTAGCCACTCCTGTGTGTTGCGGCAAGCCTGCCACAAATATTGCCATTGAATATAAGCGCCCAAACCTAGCAAAGCGCCTAGTACCAAGGCTGATAGTTGCTCGCAAACTGAAGCGCCGCTAAAGCGAACCCAAGCGCCTAACAAAACAGCTAAACCAATACTGAGCAAACACGGGATAAGAATACTTTGTCTTGAATACACTGTACCATCCAAGGCAAACTTGGCTTCTAACTGCGTATCAAACACGCCCCAATAACCGCCCACAGTGCCTTCTAAATCTCGCTTCCAAGGTTGATCTATCGCTTCAATGATGTTGTATTGCCAGCCATACTGCTCAGCTTTTTGTAAAAAATCACGCACATAATGCGCCTCATTAATGAGGCTGGGCTTAGCGCCAAAACGTTGCCTACCCGCAGATGGCCAACCAGTTTCACCAATCAATAAAGGTTTTTTAAAAGCTTTTGCCAAGCGCTCCATCACATTTTGTGTATGATTTGCCGCCTCTTCAATGGGCACAGGCGCATCTTCCCAATAGGGCAAAATATGTACGGTAATAAAATCTACATCTTGTTCTAATTTAGGATGCTTTAGCCAAAACTCCCAAACGTCAGCATAAGTCACCGGCACTTCAGTATGCTGTTGCGCCCATTGTAAATATTGCTGTATTTTTGATTCAGGTTGCTCACGACGCAGCAAGACTTCATTACCAACAATAATCCCCTTTACCGTATTAGGGTAAGCATTAGCTCGCTTAACTGCTAGGCTGATTTCCGCTAGATTATCTTTGTCTGTCCAACCCACCCATGCCCCAAGATAGACTTTCAAGCCTAAAGATTGAGCCACTTCTGGCACTACATCTAAGCCTTGGGCAACCGCATACGTACGCACACATCTAGTCAAACTCGCCAAGCGTTTTAAATCTTGCTCAATTTGACTGCGCTCAATATGCATGCCAGCAACAACGGGAGATTGCTTATCGCCGTAATAAGGCGAGTAAGAAACACATTGCAACTTTTGATGTTGAGTCGCTAAATTTTCACTTTCACTCGCTGGCAATAATTGATGGTTTTGACTCACTAAATAAGCAACAAACATGAGCAAAATGCCCATGAACATGATTAACTCTATACATCTATTTTTTTTAAATACACTCAACACTAGTACCTCTAATTAACATCTCAACTTACAGCGCGCAATTTTCCCACACATATAAGCCTTAAATAAAATTTAATCGATTAAATTTTCAACTACATCTTGGTAAAACGTCACTTTATCTTTATCATCTAAGCTTATTAGCTCATATTCGCAAAACACCCCAACGCATGAAATCACACTCAAGAATTTTTATATTCAGCTTACTTACAAGCTTAGTTTACAGCCCTCAACTACTAGCAAAACCCAGCTTTCAAGGCCCTAACTACAGTGGCATGTATTTTTGTAAAGGCAGCAATGTCACCGTTGGTGATTACGAGGTCTTTGTTACGCTAAAACTCAATAAAATCAATAGTCATGGAAAGTTTGGTGTATACGATTTAATTACTGAAACTGAGAACAATGTCTCTTACTTGGGGCAAGCCATTACAACAGGAAACAAGCTCGCAGTCACATTTAAACTCTCAAACGCGCATCAAGCAGATTATAGTACGGGGCTTGGTGAGTTTAAAAAAGCAAATAAGAGCAACTGGGTATTTGTAAACAACTACTATGAGCCAGATGATAATGGTGGAAACTATGGCCACGAAGTGTGCACCATGCAAAACACCCCAAAACCTAGCGCCGCAAAATCAGCGAAGTTTACTACAAAGTAGCACCATCAGCCAAACAGCCCGCAAACCCGCAATGCAAATGGGTCAGGCGAATGAATTTAGTGATAAAATCACATCAAATCCTAATTAAACTATGTAAGGTTTAGTATGAGCAATTTAATTGAAGTTTTAGTGCCAGATATTGGCAATTTTGATTCAGTCGATGTCATAGAAGTACACATCAAAGCAGGCGACACCATCGCTAAAGAAGACTCTTTAATCACTGTAGAGTCTGATAAAGCCTCTATGGATATTCCATCGTCTCATGCGGGTACGGTGAAAGAAGTTAAAATCAAAGTGGGTGACAAAGTCGCCAAAGGTACTTTGCTCTTATTAGTAGAAGCTGAAGGCGCAGCAGTTGCGCCAGCACAGGCTGAAGCGCCAGTCAAAACCGAAGCAAAAGTAGAAACAAGCGCACCACAAGCTGCCCCTACCCCAGCTGCGGCAACTGGCAACAACGACCTCTCAACTCAGCTCGTGGTGCTAGGCTCAGGCCCCGGCGGTTATACCGCAGCCTTCCGCGCGGCAGACCTAGGCTTAAAAGTCGTGCTCATTGAGCGCTATTCAACCCTAGGCGGTGTTTGCTTAAACGTAGGTTGCATCCCATCAA
>CAZAHP010000107.1:2385-9139 GCA_964484985.1 uncultured Methylophilaceae bacterium | reverse complement strand
TTCTTGGTTGCGGGGACAGGATTTGAACCTGTGACCTTCGGGTTATGAGCCCGACGAGCTGCCAGACTGCTCCACCCCGCGTCCGATTCGACTGCTTGTTACGTTGTTGCCGTCGAGAGGTGAGACTATAGCAAAGTTTGAGAGTTTGTGTCAACGAATTTAGCTAAAATAATCATATTTCAGCATGATGACATTTGAATTACTTTTCAGCTGCGCTTTTCTTTTGTGGCTGCCAAACCAACCAACCTGGAGACAACCAGTGCCATGTACATGACGCCAAAGAACATTTCTAGCATAACGAGTGCGCGTGCTTGTGGTGTAATGGGTACTATGTCACCCAAGCCCGTGCTTGATAGGACGCTAAAACTAAAAAACAACATTTCCATCCATGTTCTTGGTGCTTCACTATTAATTGCAGCGGTAAAGCTTCCAGGCCACCAATGCTGGCAAACCATACATGAAAATGCAAAGGCCCAAGCCAACAATGTAAATGTTGCGCCCACTGCGAACATTTCATCAAGTGTGACATTGTTGTCTTTAAGCATATAGGCAATGAGTCCGTATGCAGTATAAAAGTACAATAGTGCTTCTAGGATGTGTGCTATGTGTGCAAAGTTGCCGTATCCGAATTGGTTAGCGGCTAAGGTGAGTGTAATGGCTGGTATGGCCAGAATCCAACTAATCCAATTAAGCGCTGGACTACGGTCGACAACCCATACTGCAAGCAGGACGGCTAAGGTTCCAAATATTGTGAATACTGCGCGCCCAACATTGCTGTCATTTAAAAATGGGTATACTAGTACACTAGCTAGTTGCACAAAGAGCAAAATTGCAGACGGGTGCTGAAATGCTATCTTATATATAGCGCTTGTGTGATTGCTCAAAGCTTGGCACTCGCTGCGTGATTTGAGTTAAATAAGTGCCGAACTAATATTAGGTCTTGTTCGGTATCAACACCAGTTGCAGGGGCATTTTCAGTGATAGCGACACTAATCTTATATCCATGCCAAAGTACCCGCAATTGCTCTAGTGATTCTATTTGTTCGATTTCAGCACTTGTGAGCTGGTTAAACTCTCTTAAAAAACTTGCTCTGTACGCGTATAGGCCTATATGACGATATACAGACATATTGCTAGGCAGCTCTTGCTGCCCAGCAAATGCGTCTCTTGGATATGGAATGGGCGCGCGACTAAAGTACATAGCGTAGCCTTTTACATCCATGACGACTTTTACAACATTAGGGTTTAGCATGTTTGCTTTGTCATGTATTGGATGGCATGCAGTTGCCATGGCAGCTTGTGGATGTTGTGCGAGATTATTAGCAACTTCTCTAATTAGTGCAGGCTCAATCAGCGGCTCGTCACCTTGCACATTGACGATAATTTCTTCACCTTGCCATTGCTTGTGTAGTGCCACCTCAGCAATACGGTCGGTTCCTGATGGATGGTCTTTTCTAGTTAGCACCACATCAAAGCCATGTTGTGATACCACTTCGGCGATTGCTTCGTGGTCAGTGGCTACCGTTACTGAAGCAGCTTTAGCTTTAACTGCTTGCTCAGCTACTCTTACTATCATGGGTTTACCTGCAATATCCAGCAAAGGCTTTGCGGGGAGGCGGCTACTAGCGTAGCGAGCAGGAATGACGATATGAAAATCTAATTCAGCCAAGTTAGACCTCTTCGTCTGGAGCTAGCACGCGGGCTTCTTCTTCTAGCATGACGGGGATGCCATCTCTAATGGGATAAGCTAACCTAGCGGACTTCGAGACTAGCTCTTGCTCTGCCTTTTTGTAAATAAGTGAACCTTTTGTGACTGGGCACACTAGTATCTCAAGTAATTTAGCATCCATTTTATTTCCTTAATTTATCAACAATGTGATTTAGCATGGCTAATTCTATATTAGCTTCTACTGCTAAATACCACCAATGTGGCTGTGCGAACTGTTTGCATTTTACTGCATCTTTTTCTGTCATTAGTACAAGCTCAGCTTTTTTATTTTGTAGGTCATGCGGCTGAAAGGGGTGGTGATCAGGAAAGGCTTGTTGCTCAAATTGCAAGCCCATACTTGATAATTGCTTAAAAAAACGCTCAGGGTGACCTATGCCTGCTATAGCGAGTGTATTTTTATTCGCTAAATCTTTTGCACTTTTGGTATTTTTGGGATTAAGCAGTTGATGAAACATTAAAGCATCAAGCTGCATTTTAAAGGTGTGCAAGTTAAACTTTTCATCTAGCTGATCGCCGCCATGCTGCACAACTACATCTACACTTGTTAAACGTGAGGTAGATTCGCGCAAGGGGCCAGCTGGCAATAAGAAGTGGTTACCGAAGCCACGAACACCATCAACCACTGCAATTTCCACATCACGCTGTAAACGGTAATGCTGTAATCCGTCATCACTTAAAATCAGGTCACATTCGGGGTGTTTTTGTAATAAAGCTTTTGCAGTAGCGACTCGATCACGCCCCACCCAGACTGGGCAGCCAGTACGTTGTGCTAAAAGCACTGGCTCGTCACCAAAAATTGAGGCTAATCCGTCAGGAAGAACTTCACCCGATGAAGCTCCACCATAACCACGACTGATAATTGCTGGTTTATACCCCATCTCTTTGAGACGTTTAGCTAGCCATATGACAACAGGTGTTTTGCCTGTGCCACCGATATTAATATTGCCAATCACAATCACTGGCACAGCAACTTTATAAGATTTGAAAATGCCTATCTTGTAGGCACTTCGACGCAAGCTTGATATTAGCCAAAAAAGGCTAGATAGCGGGATTAGCAGCCCATGCCATACACTTATTTTTTGCCATTGCTGCTGAAAAAAGTGCGTTAGAGCATGAGCCATGACTAGTGAAATTGTTTTTGATAAAGTTTGGCGTATTGAGCGTTTAACTGCATGAGCTCCTCATGACTGCCACTTTCAATAATTTGACCTTGCTCCATCACAAAAATACGGTCGGCATTCTCAATGGTAGAGAGTCTGTGAGCAATCACAATCGTGGTTCTGTTTTGCATTAAGGTATCTAAAGCCGCTTGTACGTGCTGCTCAGATTCAGTATCTAGCGCAGAAGTAGCCTCATCCAACAAGAGTATAGGTGCATCTTTCAGAATGGCACGCGCTATAGCTAGACGTTGACGTTGCCCTCCCGACAAACGCACACCACGGTCGCCAATCTCACTGTGCAAGCCATCAGGTAAATTGACGATAAACTCCCAAGCATGTGCAGCTTTAGCTGCGGCAATGACATCATCTTCACTAACGTTGCGCAATGCACCGTAAGCAATGTTATTAAATACCGTATCATTAAACAAGATAACGTCTTGGCTTACCATTGCAAACTGTTGACGCAGATTTTTGAGTGTAAGCGCACGTATATCAAGACCATCTAACAACACTAAACCTTGTTGCAACTCATAAAAACGCGGTAATAAATTGACTAAAGTTGTTTTACCTCCGCCCGAGCGCCCTACTAAAGCCACCTTTTCTCCTGAGCGTACATTAAAGCTTAAGTTATCAAGCGCTGGACGTTTTGCATTTTCATAACGCAGAGTCACACCACGAAACTCAATTTCACCTTTGGCGCGACTGATTTCACGGTCACCCGTATCGACTTCTGGATGGGTATCCATTAAACCAAATACACTTTGCGCAGCGGCCAAGCCCACTTGCAAATCTTCATTAACACCTGTCAAACTTTTAATTGGGCCGATAAGCATCAATAAAGCGCCGATGAATGCAGCAAACTCACCTGCGGTAAATCTACCGACGGCATAAAACACTACCATACCTAATGCCATGGCTGCGAGCAGCTCTATCACCAAGCTATTAAGGCCAGAAAGCCTAGCCAAACGAATTTGCATATGTCGGTTTTTACCAGCGATTTTGGCAAAACGCTGATACTCATAGTCAGCACCCCCAAAAATCTTAACCATGCGCTGCCCAGAAACTGCTTCTTCTACCACTTGCGTCATCTCACCCATGCTATGTTGGACGGACTTGCCGGATGCGCGCAATTTAGGTGTCATTTTTTTCAGATATAACACCATCATAGGTGCCATCACTGCAAAGATTAGGGTAAGTTGCCAATCCAAATAGAGCATATACCCTATCATCCCGATAATGCTTAATGTATCTCGCACGGCAGTCACTGTGACACTAGTCGCCGCTTTTGACATTTGCTCAGTATCGTAAGTAGCTTTTGAGGTAATGCGTCCAGTAGACTGCGCATCATAAAAACTCACGGGAAAAGTCATTAGCTTGCTAAAAGTCTCTTGTCTTAAGTTTTCAACGATACGCCTCGCAACCCAACGCATAGCAAAGCCAGAGGTGAACCCTGCTAGGGCACGCACCATCAGCAGTCCAAACAGCATAAATGGGAGCAAATTTAGTTTGGTTGGATCTTTGTTGACAAAGCCGTCATCTGTGACCTGCTTTATCACAGCTAAAAACCCTGTATTTGTAGCCGAATAAACCACGAGAGAAACGACACTAATCGCAAATGCCACCCAGTAGCGTTGCGCGTATCTAATTAAACGCAGATAGAGTGTTTTTGCACCAACTACAGGCACATGATGATCTTTTTTTGACATAATTTGAGTGCTAAAACGCAAACCTAACCAGCCTAGGGCTTTGTTAAGTTGCGTCAATCGCTATGATAACCTATGAGCCTGACTTAATCTGAGTAGCGAACGTAATATGGGTGTAGCCAGATTGACGAGCCGCTTCCATGACGTTTACGACGTTTTGATGTTCAGATTTTGCATCGGCGGTAATAATAATTGTGGGCTCTTTGCCCGCACCTGCCGCCTTAGTTAAAGCGGCTGCAATAGTTTCAACAGTAGGATCAGGCACTTGCACATCATTCACAGTGTAATGCCCTGTGGCATCAATACCTACCGTAATGGTCAGTGGTTTATTCTCTGGCGTATTGGCCTCGGCTGTAGGCAAGTTAATTTGCAACTCACTCACACGAGAGAATGTAGCACTCACCACTAAAAAGATGATAATTACGAGCAGCACATCTATCAAAGGTACGAGATTCATTTCTAAATCATCGTGTTTTTTACCGCGTTGGAAATTCATAGTTGTACTAGCGCTCGCCGTGAATAATTTCTACTAGTTTAACTGCTTGCTGCTCCATTTCCACTACTAGACCGTCTACTTTTCCACGAAAGAAACGATAAGCAATCATCGCAGGCACAGCTACCACAATGCCGCCAGCAGTATTGTATAAGGCCACAGAGATGCCTCGTGCGAACTGCGCAACATCATGACCCGTTGCAGTAAACGCACCGAACAACTCCACCATACCAATTACTGTACCCAAAAGGCCAAGTAAAGGCGCTACAGTTGCAATAGTGCCTAGCGTTGTTAACCCGCGCTCTAGTTGGTGTACTACCGCACGACCAGACTCTTCTATCGACTCTTTAATCACTTCACGTGAGTTTTTTGAGTTATTTAAGGCCGCTGCAAAAATCTCACCCAAAGGTGAATGTTGATGTAGTTTTGCACAGTTTTCTTTAGTAACACCACCTTGGGCTACCATTTTGCTTACCTCAGCAAGCAAGTTACTAGGTGCAATCACATTGCTACGCAATACCCACAAGCGCTCGCCAATAATGGCAATGGCAATTACCGAAGCCAAAATCAAAGGATAAATCGGCCAACCTGCAGCTGTAATAATTTCTAACACTCTAAAACTCCCTAAATTTAAACACGGCATGCCTAGTGATTATTAAAACCCACATCAGCATGAAGTTAAAGTAGATGATATAAAACCAAATACCTAAGTTGGCGTAACTTTAGCGTGTAGCGCTAGTTTTAGCAACTGCATTTACACTATCATCATCGTGCCAATAACGTTTTTGCTCTGCCCTCCAGCGCTTAATCGAGATGGTTTTCTGCTTTGTATAGTCAAGCAATACGGCTCCGTCACGGTCAGATCTGTAGGCTTGGGCATTAATCGCCTCATAACGTTCAACAATCTTTTGCTTGGGATGATTAAACCGATTTAAATAACCCATGGTAAAAATCACCACGCTAGGATTCACCACCTCAACAAAACCCATGGTAGATGATGTTTTGCTGCCATGGTGCGGCGCAATAAGCACATCGCTTCGGAGCTTATCAAGAGCGACATCTAAGAGCTCGGCTTCAGCTTGCCGCTCAATATCACCAGTGAGCAATAAGCTGCCAAATTGACTCATCACCTTCAATACACAGCTACGATTATTATCTGTGACACTTTCATTGTCATAACTTTCTAGGGAAGGATGTAACACTTCAAATCTGACACCGTCCCACTGCCAACGCTGCCCTGCCATACAGCGCTTATGCTGAAAAGGCTGTAACACCTCACTATCTTCAGGCAGCGAGCTTAGCAGCCATCCCACTGGCACTTCTTTCAGCACCGAGGCCATACCACCGCTATGGTCATTATCATTATGGCTCACCATAAAAGCACTTAGCCTAGCGATGCCCTCGCCACGCAAATAGGGCACGATGATGCGGTTGCCTGCATCAGCCTGAGTAGAATACGTTGGCCCAGCGTCATATAAGAGCTGATGGTTACGCGTGCGCACCACGGTTGCCAAACCTTGCCCTACATCGATTACAGCGACTTTCATCGCACCATGCGCTAAAGGGGGTGGCTCTATCAAAAACATAGGCAACAAACCTGCGTAGCCTATCCAACGCAGAGGAAACCCGCGAGGTAACAAAACCCACGCCACGCCAAACGTCGCCGTAA
>CAZAHP010000107.1:0-2285 GCA_964484985.1 uncultured Methylophilaceae bacterium | reverse complement strand
CCAATGGGGCTTATGCAAGCGCCCGCCTAGGCCATAAGCCAATATCGCGACCGCACCAAACGAAAGCCAAAACCCAGCAGATAAGGTTGCCCATGGGTCTAGCAAGACAACCACGAACAAGGCGTATGCTAATACTTGGCTAATGGCTAGATTACGTCTAACCCATAAGGCGACGGCAAACACAGCCAACATATAAAGCGTGCGTTGTGTGGGCACAGAGAAACCTGCCACCAAGGCATAAGAAAGCGCCACTAAGACCCCTGCCACAGTGGCTGCTTTACGTGCAGGTAGCCTGAGCGTTAACACTTCGCTGCGCCGCCATAAAGCATATACTAAAGCGTAGAACATGCCTGAAAGCATGGTGATATGTAAGCCAGAAATACTGATAAGATGCGTCACGCCTGTACGCAAAAACACTTGCCAATCATTGAGTGAAATTGCATCATCGTCACCAATCGCAAGTGCTCGCAGCACCCCAGCATAAGGCCTATCGCCAAGCACATGGCGCATGCGCTCGGCAATGCGCTCTCGTGCAGCTTCAACCAAGTAACTTGGTCGCCACACAAATTTGGCTAAGCGCTGATTGCCAACATCTTGGCGCACATAACCACCTGCACGGATATTGCGCTCTAGCGCCCAGCTTTCAAAATCAAATCCATGAGGGTTCAATGTCCCATGCGGACGTTTTAAACGCACCGTTAAACGCCAGCGCTCACCTGCTTTGTAGCTAGATTTAAGCAAAGCGTCACGAGCTTCGGCCCCCGCCTCGCCAAAACTTTGGGTATATTCTGAGAGTGAAATATGCTTAGGTACAATTGCATCAGGGGTTAATACGCGCTCTACGTCAAACTCAAAGCGCATGCCGCGCTCTTGCTGCTGCGGCATCGTGGCCACCACACCAACAAGCTGTATGCTTTGACGCTCCCACGCTTTGGGCAGCGCATCACTCATGCGTATCTGCGCAAATATCGCGGCCCAGAATAAGCCGACCGCAAAGGCAGCAACAGCAAGGCTAGGTTTAAATAAAAGGGAGTTTTTCTTTGCCAGATAAAACGACAAACAAAATAGTGGAATTAGCAGAGCTACCCAAGCTAGATTAGGTAAACTCGCACATTGCTGCAAAGCCCAAGCACCTAAAACAAAAAACAGTGCAAGTTTTGCCATAGATAATAGCTTTGGATTAAAGCGGCAGAAGCTGACCGTCTTGCAGTTTATATTGGCGCTGCATTTTAGCAGCCAAATCTAAATCATGCGTGACCACCACTAAACCAGTGCCTTGGTTTTGGTTAAGCGAGAGTAGCAAATCAAACACATGATGCGCTGTTTGGCGGTCTAAGTTTCCTGTGGGCTCATCAGCCAGCACACATTGTGGGCGCGTCACTAAAGCCCGCGCAACGGCCGCACGTTGACGCTCCCCGCCTGAAAGCTCACCTGGCAAATGCTCTAACCTGTGAGCCAAGCCTACGGTCTGCAACACTTCGCTGGCTTCTTTAAGCGCTGCTTCACGTGGAATACGCCTAATCAACAAAGGCATGGCAACGTTTTCTAAAGCAGTAAACTCGGGTAGCAGATGATGAAACTGATAAACAAAACCTAAAGACTCGTTACGCAACTGGCCTCGCTTGGTTTCACTCATCTTCGCGATGGCTTGCCCCATAATACTGACATCACCAGCGCTAGGCTCATCTAAGCCACCAAGCAAATGCAACAATGTACTTTTACCTGAGCCTGACGTACCCACAATCGCCACTTGCTCTCCGCGTTGAACTTGCAGATTAATATCACTAAGTACCGCCTGTTCTAGGCCCGCATATGTTTTAGCTAAGCCATTACAGGCTAATATGGTTGAATTAGTCATATCGCAGAGCCTCAGCTGGCTTCATTTTTGAGGCCTTCCAACTTGGGTAAATCGTGGCTAATAAGCTAATAACAAAAGACATGACGGTAATTGTAATCACATCAGACCACACTAAATGTGAGGGCAACTCACTAATGTAATACACGTCTTTAGCTAAAAACTGCACATTAAATAAATGCTCAAGAAAAGGCACAATCGTGCCAATATTGAGCGCAATCAATACGCCTATCACAGCACCTGCCACAGTACCTATTACACCTATCAGCGCGCCTTGCACCATAAAAATCTGCATAATACTGCGTGGGCTAGCGCCATAAGTACGCATAATCGCAATATCAGCACGCTTATCTGTAACAGCCATGACTAGCGTAGACACAATATTAAAAGCGGCAACCGCGACTATCAGCGTTAAAATAATAAACATCAC
>CAZAHP010000106.1:0-9530 GCA_964484985.1 uncultured Methylophilaceae bacterium | reverse complement strand
AGAGAGCAAATCATCGCAAACGGCTCTGCATTAGTGCACCTAGATTTATTACCCAACAAATCTTTGCAAGAGGTACTAGAAGCAACACATCACCCAAGAGGCGCGCGTTCTATAAGCAGTCACCTACAAAGCCGATTAGGGCTCAAAGGGCTTAAAGCAGGCTTATTAAGAGAGTTGCTAGATGCTGAAAGTTTTAAAGATGCTCAGTTACTGGGACATGCAATCAAGGCGCTACCTTTACCTTTAATTGCAACTAGGCCTATTGATGAAGCTATTAGCACGGCTGGCGGCGTGATGTTTGATGAGCTCAACACCAAGCTCATGCTGAATAAGCTTCCTGGTGTATTTTGCGCAGGCGAAATGCTCGATTGGGAAGCGCCCACAGGGGGTTATTTACTAACCGCTTGTTTTTCAAGCGGTTATGTAGCGGGTCAAGGTTTAGTGAGTTGGCTCAAGCAAACTAACTAAACCTAAATAGTGTTGACGACAATTTATACAGATGGCTTTCTATCATAGCGTTGAATCGCTTCAGCCATCTGCGCCCTCTTTTCTGCTTTAAGCTGCTTCCAATCAAAGTGCCATGTCCAGTTACCTTCCGAGGTCCCAGGCACGTTCATGCGATGCACTGAGTCTAAATCTAAAATATCTTGCATAGGCACAATTGCTAAGCGCGCTTGCGTTGCAAATGCCACCTCAATTAAAGCAAATGGCATGTTAGGGTTGTCGTTATTTAAGTATTGGTGCAAACGCTGGCGTACACCTTCGCCTAAAGCTTGATACCACCCTAATGTCGTATCATTATCGTGTGTACCAGTATAGGCTACGCTATTTTCGCCAATAAATTCAGGCAAATAAGGGTTGTCACCACCACCATCAAAAGCAAACTGTAAAATCTTCATCCCAGGTAAATCATACTTCTCTCGTATCGCATCCACTTCAGGCGTAATTACGCCTAAGTCTTCTGCCACCAAGTGTATATCAGGCAAGTGCTGAACAATCGCTTTTAACAGTGCATCACCCGGCGCCAGCACCCAAGCACCATTGATAGCCGTGTCTTCATCCGCAGGAATCTCCCAAGCGGCTTCTAAGCCTCTAAAGTGGTCTATACGCAAAATATCAAACATCGCATGCTGAGTAGCCATGCGTGATAGCCACCACTTAAATTTGTCTTTTTTCATCACAGACCAATTGTAGTGAGGGTTACCCCAACGCTGACCTGTTTCAGAGAAGTAGTCAGGCGGTACACCTGCAACAACCGTCATATTTTTGTCGGCATCTAGCTTGAACAAATTGGGCTCAGCCCAAACATCGGCGCTATCAAATGCAACAAAAATAGGTATATCACCAAACAAGTAGACCTTATTTTTATTTGCGTAAGCTCTTAACTCTGCCCACTGCTCAAAAAATATAAACTGGATAAACTTAATACGTTTAATCGCTGTTGAAAAATGCTCTTCGGCCTTGCTTAGTGTGACTGCATCACGATTCTTATAGGCATCTGGCCAATCACCCCAGCTTACACAGCCAAAATGGTGACGGAGCACACAAAATAATGCAAAATTATCTAGCCAATGTGCCTGCTTCTTACAAAACTGATTATATTTTTTGAGTAAAGATGCCTTTGCTTCTAACTCAAAAAAATCAAATGCTTTGGTCAGCAACAACTCTCTATCTCGTGTACTTGATAAATCTGAAGCACTTAATAAACCAAGTGACTCAAGTTTTTTAAGGCTAATGAAAGCAGGATTACCTGCATGTGAAGATAAAGACTGATACGGTGAGCCGTCACCATGCGGCATATTCAGTGGCAATGTCTGCCAAACTGTTGCACCAATCTCATTTAAAAAATCTACAAATAAAAGAGCATCTTCTCCCATGTCACCACTTGGTAGTGAGCTTATATGCAGTAACACACCTGCACGACGTTGCATCAGCATATTATCCAATCAGTTCTCCTGTCCTCGACGCATAGTGCCACCAACCGCTGGGTCACCTCCGCCTTTACTAATAGCCTGCGTTAGCTCCGCAGGCGCTTCTAATTTCAACAAGCGATAAAGGTTAGTCAAATTACGCCTATATAGTCTATCAAAGCTTACCACACTCACAGATGAGTTATAGTCTCCAAACCACCAAAACCAATCGGAGCCTTCACAAATCGCAAGCTGTCGCTCACATGCAGCTGTCTCTTCAGCATTAAGCTTACCTTCGGCTAGCACCTTATCATAGGCAGTTTTAGCCACACATAATAAATCCCATGCGTTATTTTTTTCGACTGATCCTATCCATGTGCTAAAAGTACCATACACCCAACTACCTGCCGCAATACTAGGTAAGGATGCTACTGGCATTTTATTTTTAGTCGCAAGCTTAGGCGTTTTGGTTTTAGCTACAATATCTTTAAATGTCACCATCTCTATGTGCGCATGATTGGCGAGTGCCGAATATAGCTCTGAAAGAAAATAATAGCCGTTGTATGGATAATACTCCCAAGCATTTTCACCATCTAAAATGATACTCACCACACGATGTGTTCCAGAGTCATTGGTTCGCTGAATATGCTCTAAAGATGAAACTAAATCATATACTGCCTCATTCGCATGCATATTGGCGTATTCAAACCCAATTTTATCTGACAAGACATCATCTCTAAAAAAACAAAGTATAGAGTCTTTATCACTCGTTACGCGGTAGGGGCGATATAAATAATCTGCGCGCTCGGGCAGTGAACCTCCGCTTAAATCTTTATATAAGCTATTGGCGAGCACACCCTCACCCGTTGCAGCCCATTGCACGCCATGTGTCGCCATTAAAGAAAGTGCTGCGTGAGATACCGCACCTTCGGCTGGCCACATCCCTACAGGCGGAACGCCAAAACGCTTCTCATGTGACTGCTGCGCTGACTGAATATGCGCAACTGCTCGAGAAGCACCATCTGGGTAATGCAGTGAGTATGGCAATGGTGCATATGGCATAGCATCGCGCGTAGATTTAAAATCTAATAGCAAAGGTAATATTGGGTGGTAATGAGGCGTACTAGAAATCTCAATTTGACCATTAGCCTGCAGCTTTTTATAACGTGGTATTAAATCGCTAATCAGCGCACCTATGAGCTCAAATAGCTCTGTACGCTCTCTAAAGGTGAAATGACTGCCTTTTTGCATCAATCGTTGCACCAATCTATTGCTGCGTCTAATGCTTTCACCCATCCACGCTAAATGATACCAAACCAGTAAGTCTGCTTTATATTGCGCAGAGAGATAATCAATGGCTGAAGAACCTTCAACTATCAAAGCATTGTATATCGTCCATAGACGCACATATGCAGGGAAAGGATGAATCATTTTCTCAGCATTACACTTAAAGCAACTATCGCAAATGAGATCTGTTTGCTCTTCTGAAATATCGGCTAGATCACTCACATTAAGCAAAGCTAATAGTGGGTCACGAATATGATTGGTTTTAAATTGCTGGGTGTAATCTTCAAGCTGATCGAGCAATACTGGCACATAGTTAAAACTTACCCGAGCGGCTTTGTTTTGCTCTAGGTGATACGCCATATCGGTGTAATCTTTAGTAGCATGCAAGTATGTCCAAGGCAGAACATACTCACCCGTGAGCGTGTCTCGGTAGTCTGGCTGGTGCATGTGCCAATATATATTAAGATAGAGCTTAGGTTTGCTGCCTGACATATCAATCTTCCATTCTAAAATCTCTGTCTTTTAAAGAGTCGTTTACTAGTTTCAAATTAGAATGTTAGCTCCATGAAACACACTATCGCGTGTGATGGCCAGCGCCCAGCATCCCTGGTGTCACAAGTGTAATACCCTTCTCTGTCACGTAAAAACGTTTGCGATCTTGCTCTAAATCAAAGCCAATCTGCATACCCTCTGGAATCACCACACCCTTATCTACCACCACACGACGCAGTTTCACGTGACGATTAACCACAACATTAGGTAAGACAACAGAGCCTTCAATATGACAATAGCTATGCACACGTACATCAGAAAACAATACAGAGTCATCAATTCTAGAGCCGCTGATTAAACAACCACCAGAGACCATAGAGTCAGTGGCCATGCCGCATCTATCTTCATCATTAAACACAAACTTCGCTGGCGGCAATTGTTCTTGATGTGTCCAAATTGGCCAACGATGGTCATACAAATTCAGTTCTGGCACTACTCTAGTTAACTCCATATTAGCTTCCCAATAAGCATCAATCGTGCCTACATCTCGCCAATAATGATTACCGTTTCTAGAGCCTACACAACTGTTTGAGAATCGATGAGCAAACACTCGATATTTTTTGATAAGGTGAGGGATAATATCATGGCCAAAATCATGGCCTGATTTAGGGTCATCAGCATCTCTAATCAATTGCTCATACAAAAATTCTGCATTGAATATATAAATACCCATACTCGCAAAAGCTTGCTCAGGGTTATCAGGCAGAGGTTCAGGGTTATCTGGCTTTTCTGTAAAGCTCACAATACGATCTGAGCTATCAACTGCTATCACGCCAAATCCCTTAGCATCTTCAATTGGCACATTGATACAAGCAATCGTCATATCAGCATTATTGCGTACATGGTCAGCTAGCATCTGACCATAATCCATTTTGTATATGTGATCACCCGCAAGAATCAGCACATAACTTGCTGCCTCATCTCGTAGAATATCTAAGTTTTGAAATACCGCATCGGCAGTACCCTCATACCATTTCTCGTCAACTCGCTGCTGCGCAGGTAATAAGGCCACAAACTCATTAAACTCACCACGTAAAAAACCCCAACCTTTTTGAATATGCTGAATCAAGCTATGAGATTTATATTGAGTTACAACACCAACACGGCGTATACCTGAGTTAATGCAATTAGAAAGAGGAAAATCAATAATTCGGAACTTACCACCAAAAGGCACCGCTGGCTTAGCTCGCCAATTAGTAAGCTCTTTCAATCGGGTGCCACGACCACCTGCCAGAATTAGTGCTATCGTATTTTTTGTTAGCGCACTCACAAAGCGCGGGGAGCTTGGTTCCTGAGACATTATTAATTCCTAAACTATGATAATTATCACAACAATTTAACGCTACAAAAATGCAAACCTAATAAAAATGAAGCTTACCACTTAATTCTCTCTATGAAATTTGCGCTACAATTTATTATAATCATTAAAAGATGACAGAATCCAGTAGAATTAACACTTAGTAGCTAAATACTTAATTAAAGCGTTTGGAAAATTTTGCCAAAATCAAAACAGATTACCCAATGTCAGCTCATTCTTGATGCAAAACATTACGACCCTTTCGCCTACCTAGGTTTACATACAGACAGCGAAAGCGCTGTATTTCGAACCTTTTTACCGTACGCGTCTGAAGTCAGCATACAAACATCATCAGGTTTTAAGCCTCTTAAACGCATACACCCTGATGGACTATATGAATGGCATAGGCAAGGATCAGACACAGTCAAAACGCCATGCCTATTACAAATCAAACAGGGTTCACAAGTATTTGAGCAGTTCGACCCTTATTCATTTAACTCGACACTCACTGCCGATGAGCTCTACTTACATGGAGAAGGTCGCTTAAATCTGGCCTATCAAATGCTAGGTGCACACCCATGTGAGCAACAAAATGTTGCAGGGGTTCGTTTTGCAGTCTGGGCACCCAATGCCGAAAGAGTGAGTGTCATCGGAGACTTTAATCGTTGGGATGGCCGCATACACTCAATGCGTGCGCATGGCTCGAGTGGTGTATGGGATATTTTCATCCCTCACGTCTCTATAAACGCTTTATACAAATTTGAAATTCGCAATCGCAATACTGGCGCAATTTTAGTTAAAACAGACCCTTACGGCTTTAGTTTTGAAGAGCGCCCTGGTACAGCATCAAAAGTTACGGCACGTAACCAACACGCATGGCAAGACAAGGTGTGGATGCAAAACCGCGCCACTAAAGACTGGCTACATGCTCCATTTAACTGCTACGAGTTGCACTTAGGCTCATGGCGACGTGATGCACACAACCAGTTTTTGAACTATCGGGGTATCGCAGATGAGCTCGTGCCCTATTTACGTGAAATGGGTTACACCCATATTGAGCTACTACCCATTTCAGAACACCCATTAAACGAATCATGGGGCTATCAAACCACTGGCTATTTTGGTGTAACCAACCGTTTTGGCAGCCCTGATGACTTTAGATATTTAGTCGATACCTGCCATCAAGCCGATATAGGCGTGATTTTAGATTGGGTACCAGGACACTTCCCAAAAGATGATTGGGCGCTAGCTCGCTTTGATGGCACTGCATTGTTTGAGCATGAAGACCCACGCCTTGGCGAGCATCAAGACTGGGGTACTTACATCTTCAACTATGGCCGCAATGAAGTTCGCAACTTTCTAATTGCAAATGCACACTATTGGCTATCTGAGTTTCATATTGACGGCTTACGTGTAGACGCTGTCGCCTCTATGCTTTACTTAGACTACTCACGTAAGCAAGGTGAGTGGCTACCAAACAAATACGGCGGCCGCGAAAACCTAGATGCCATTGAGTTTTTAAAACAACTCAACATCATGGTGCATGAAGACTTTCCTGGTGCACTCACGATTGCAGAAGAATCAACCTCATGGCCAATGATTTCACGACCAGTGTATCTAGGTGGCCTAGGCTTCTCAATGAAATGGAATATGGGCTGGATGAACGACACTTTATCCTATATGCAAAATGACCCAGTACATAGACGCTACCATCACAACCAACTCACATTTGGTCAGCTCTACGCCTACAGTGAGAACTTTGTATTACCCTTTTCACATGACGAAGTGGTACATGGTAAACGCTCAATGCTAGACAAAATGCCTGGTGATACATGGCAAAAATTTGCTAACTTAAGGCTATTACTCACTTACCAAATGACCACCAATGGTAAAAAGCTCAACTTCATGGGTAATGAATTTGCCCAAGGCCGTGAGTGGAACGTCAATGCCAGCCTTGATTGGCACTTACTCAATTATGATTTACCACAATCATACTGGCATCGTGGCATTCAACAAACAAACCGTGACTTAAACCATCTCTACCGAAACATTACAGCTCTGCACGATTTAGACTTTGAACCACAAGGTTTTGAATGGATAGATTGCCTAGATATGGACCAATCTATCATCAGCTATACAAGACGTGCTAGAGACGGCTCCTTCGTTGTGATTATGCTCAACTTCACCCCCGTACTGCGCACAGGTTACCGTTTAGGTGTACCCGTTGCAGGGCAATACGTAGAGCTTTTCAACAGCGATGCCTCATGCTACAGTGGCAGTAATCAAGGCAATGGGGCAGGATTACAGAGCGAACCTGTGACATGGATGAACCAAGCACATTCTGTAATTGTCACATTACCTCCATTAGCAGGCGTTATACTTCAGCTAAAATCTGATGACAATTGAACTTTAAGGCATTGAATTTTTAAGATATAGTACTTTTAATACAATGAACAACCTAACATACGACAATCAAAAATGACAAATCCAACCACACTCCCAATTTGGCAAACTCTAAAACAACATCATGAAGAAATCGCATCTGAACACATGCGAGACATGTTTGCACAAGACCCAAAACGTTTTGAGCGCTTTTCACTTAAATCTGACGACATGCTTATGGACTTCTCTAAGCATCGCATCAGTGAAAAAACCATCTCATTACTGTGCCAGTTAGCACGTGATGCAAAACTAGAATCATGGCGCGACCGCATGTTTTCAGGCGAAAAAATTAACTTTACTGAAGACCGTGCTGTACTTCACACAGCATTACGCAATCGCAGTAACAAACCCGTTTTGGTAGATGGCAAAGACGTCATGCCAGAAGTTAATCGCGTGCTTGCACAAATGCGCAGCTTCACTGAGCGCGTTCGCAATGGCGAATGGCTAGGTTACACAGGTAAAAAAATTACTAGCATCGTCAATATTGGCATTGGTGGCTCAGACTTAGGTCCAGCAATGGCGTGCACCGCTTTAAAACACTATGCGCAAGCAGGCATGAGCCGACACTTTGTTTCTAATATTGATGGCACACACCTAGCACAAGTGCTAGAGCAATGCTCACCAGAAACTACGCTATTTATCGTAGCTTCAAAAACATTCACCACTCAAGAAACTATGACCAACGCTAATTCAGCACGCGCTTGGTTTTTAGAGGCAGCAAAAGACAAAGCGCACATTGCAAAACACTTTGTTGCACTTTCAACCAATGGCAAAGCAGTAAGTGAATTTGGCATCGATACTGCCAATATGTTTGAATTCTGGGACTGGGTAGGTGGTCGCTATTCATTATGGTCAGCTATCGGCTTATCTATTGCACTATACGTAGGCATGGATAACTTTGAAGAAATGCTCGCTGGCGGCTACGAAATGGACCAACATTTCTGCAACACACCACTAGAACAAAACCTACCCGTTATTTTAGGTTTGATTGGCATTTGGTATAACAACTTCTTTGGTGTAGAAACACACGCCATCTTGCCTTATGACCAAGGCCTATCTCGCTTCCCCGCTTATTTACAACAAGCCGACATGGAAAGCGATGGTAAATTTGTAGACCGTGATGGCAAACGCATCACTGAAAGCTCAGGCCCAATTATTTGGGGTGAAGCTGGCACAAACGGCCAACACGCTTTCTACCAATTAATCCACCAAGGCAATAAGCTTATTCCCGCTGACTTCTTAATGCCATTAAAAACACATTACCCAATTGGCAAAAATGGTGACGAACACCACAAAATTTTGCTAGCAAACTGCTTTGCCCAAACCAAAGCCCTTATGCAAGGTAAAAATGCAGATGAAGTACGTGCAGAACTTGAAAAACAAGGCATGCAAGGTGAAGCACTAGAGGCCCTACTACCTCACCGTATGTTTGAAGGCAATCGCCCAACAACTACCATCCTGTTTGAACAGTTAACACCAAGAAACCTAGGTAAACTTATTGCGCTCTATGAGCACAAAGTATTTACCCAAGGCATCATCTGGCATATCAACTCATTTGATCAATGGGGTGTAGAGTTTGGTAAACAACTCGCTCAAGGCATCTTACCTGAGCTGCAAAACGATGACGCTGTAACCAAGTTTGACAGCTCTACAAACGGCCTCATTAACTACCTAAAAGCACACTAAAAAATGCATACTCAAGCTAGCCAATTCAAGGCTAGCTTGGTTGCAAGCCTACGTGCAATTCACAAACATCAACACCTTTGCATGGGTAATCCCCCTGTTTTCTGGTATGATGCAGCCTCAATTTTGCAGGAAGGGTGGATGAGTGGTTTAAGTCGCACGCCTGGAAAGCGTGTTTAGGCTAATAGCCTAACGCGGGTTCGAATCCCGCCCCTTCCGCCAAAAGTTAGTTTCACACAGTATCAACCAAGCGCAACAAACCTAGTAAAATCAATACTTACAAGCAGTTTTAACCTCATTCAGAATCACACAACAGCTTGACATACCACACCAATGTGGGGTGACTTTTGGGGTAACAG
>CAZAHP010000105.1:0-9569 GCA_964484985.1 uncultured Methylophilaceae bacterium | reverse complement strand
TATCATCTTCACCATAATAATCCCCTTAGTTAAATGTTGAACTAATCAAAAAAAAATAATAAACTAAAATTTAATTATAATGCAGATACCTTTAAATGCAAGATAAATGAACCAAATGGGTGAATGACAAACTCAATAAAAATACTCAGCTCTTTAGGTTAGGTTGAAGAATGAAGCACAACCTATAAGCTCTACCAACCTTACGTAGCAACGCTTTCATTCGTATGGTTTTTGACCTTTCCCCCTCTGCCATGCCGAGCAACGCAGACAATCTAGGAGTCTTCGGCGAGGACTGTTTGAATCCCGCGATAAGCTGCGGGGTGTGCAGCTTGTTAGGATGAGTTCCGCAGCCGCCTAGATTGTCGAGTAGCACAGGGAAGCCGCAAGGTCATGGTGGTGGGGTGCTCTTTTGTTTGGTTACTTTATTTTGAGCAAGCAAAATAAAGTAACTCGCCTAGAGGCGAAAAGGAGTGGTGGAATATTAAAAAGTGCAACGCGTGGGTAAACAAGTTACCCACCCTACTGGGCTTGGTATAAGTGCCTATTCGGAAGCAATCTGCTGACGTTGGGTTTCATTCAATACTCTTTCGATATCGAAGATGTAGCTTATTTGCGAAAGTTATTTCACCTTTTTGCACTTGCTTCCACACTTCAGCCAAAGATAGTTCCGTCCAAAGATCTGATAGGTAATGAATATGCGCACCATGTTTCCAATGATTGTTTATAGTTGATTTATCTCGATTGTCGAAGTAGAAGAGATGCCAATATTGATGGTTGGGTGTGTACAAAAGATGTGCGGCTAAAGTGCGCTGTTCTTTGGCGAGCTGGAAAATTTTGCTTGCAAACTTTCGTGCACCTCTTGTTTTGAATTCACCAGAACCATTTTCACTGATAGATTGACACTCCTCATCATTGGGAAATAAGTTACTGGGCAAAAATTTTTCAAAGTGATTAGCGTAACGATATGGGGCGAGCTCTCCATGTTGGGCGGCTAAGATTAATGCCACGAGATCTTGCTGATAAACGACCAAACTTTTACTGTATCTCGTAAGATCTCCCTTAGAACGAAAGTTTAGCACCTCAAGAAGATTTTCAAAATTTTTGCTTGGATCTCTCATAGCTACTTAAGTAAAAGTTAGTTTGAGGGGCAAAGTTAGGCGCTAGTTACATCAAAATTTGCTCGGTAGCAATACTCTAGAACAGGATGGAATCCACATTCATAGTGGTTTGCTAGAGGTAACGTTATGGAGAAACTTAGACCACCGCTAGAGACAATAGCTAAGTGCTGCGTTATTGAATCGAGCAAGCTTGGTCGCGCAAACAGGACGATACTTTTAGAGCTATCAGAGATTTCGACCCAACCAAGCGGGAATTTTCCTTTTAGGGATACAATGTCTGATTCTGCTTTGGTACGCAGTTCAAGCTTTAAAAACTCGAATGGTCTTGGTACTTCACCATTGCGACCGCTCGAAGAAATAACTCGTCCATTACAGATGAGTAATTGTGATATACCATGTTCAAAGAGTTCGGGTGACATACTCTCTGTGAATATAGCTTGATCTACTCTAACCTCCAGCCATAATGGCTCTGCTTGTCGATTAGTTTCAAATGAGTTCGCCATTTCTAAAACGCCTAGTTATTTAATAAAATATCAGCTCTGCGCTGTATTGATTCTTAGGTGTTTTCCACAATGAACTGCTTAATCGCATCCACACTCACATCCATCACCGTGAATTTTTGCGGTAAATCTTCAATACCGTTGAGGCTGGCTGGTCTTGGCGGCACTTCGCCAAGCGCTTCTACCAAGGCATCTTCAAATTTAGCTGGTAAGGCGGTTTCTAGCACGACCATAGGCGTTTTAACATCACGCAACTCTAGTGCGACTTTTAAGCCATCAGCGGTGTGAGTATCAATCACTACGCCATATTTTTCTTTAGTTTGGCGTATGGTTTGCATGCGGTTGGTGTGGTTGCTGCTGCCTGACTCAAAACCAAACTCTGCACTCACTTTAGGCATATAAGCGCTTAAATCAAACGCGCCGCCTTTATCGACACTGCTCCATAATTCGCGTACTTTTGCGCCATCTTTGCCCACCAAGTCATACACAAAGCGCTCAAAGTTGGAGGCTTTGCTGATGTCCATTGATGGGCTAGAGGTGTGGTAGGTGTTGGCTGAACCACGTGGTTTGTACAAGCCTGTTTTGAAGAACTCGTCTAGCACGTCGTTTTCGTTGGTGGCGACAACGAGTTTATCAATCGGCAAACCCATCATGCGGGCGATGTGGCCTGCGCAGACGTTGCCGAAGTTGCCGCTGGGTACGGTGAAGCTAACTTTTTGGCTGTTGTTTTGGGTGACGGCAAAATAGCCTTTGAAGTAATACACCACTTGCGCGACGATGCGACCCCAGTTGATGCTGTTGACTGCGCCTATCTTGTATTTAGCTTTAAAAGCGTGGTCATTTGAAACGGCTTTAACCATGTCTTGCGCATCATCAAACACACCTTTGACGGCGATGTTGAAGATGTTGTCGTCTTGCAGACTGAACATTTGCGCGGTTTGAAAGCGGCTCATTTTTAGGTGCGGGCTGAGCATAAACACGCGCACACCTTTTTTGCCGCGCATGGCATATTCTGCCGCGCTGCCTGTGTCGCCAGAAGTTGCACCTAGAATATTAGTGGTTTCGCCTTTTTTTGCCAGCACGTATTCAAATAAGTTGCCGAGCAATTGCATGGCCATGTCTTTGAACGCTAAAGTAGGCCCGTTAGAAAGGCTCAACAAGTAAAGATTATCTTCTAGCTTAACCGTAGGCGTAATGTCTTCGGCATTTTGACCTGCTCTGGTGAAACCATAGACTTCTGCCGTGTAGGTTTTATCAATAATGGCTTTTAAGTCGTTGGCGGGAATGTCATCGACCAAGCGAGACAAAATCGCAAACGCTAAATCGCGGTAGCTCATGCCGCGCATGGCGTTTAAATCGGCATCGCTAAATTGTGGATACGCCTCTGGCAGGTACAGGCCGCCATCAGGCGCTAAGCCGCCTAGTAAAATTTCGCTAAAACTTAATGCAGGCGACTGCCCACGGGTAGAAATATATTTCATGGAATGCTTAATTGAATGCAAAGATATAATTATAAAGCAGTTAGGCTTTTATTGTGCATTCTGAAAGCTGACATTGGTGTAGCCAAGCAATGTTCCTGTGGCAAATGACAAATCGATGAGTGCGATTTGATAATCGGTAATGGCGCGTATCTCTTTCATTTGCGAGTCACCTAAACGCGTGAGCATTTCCAAAACCTCGGTCATAGTGCGCAGGCCTTCTTTAAATTGCTTAAGCTCTGCATCGTAATTCATGCCTGCAATCCCCACTTGCTGACGTGCGGCCAATATGCGCTGCCAGTGCTGCTCGGTAATGTCGAGGCTATCGTTAATTTCACGTTTGATTGTGAGTTCTTGCAATGCCTTAGTTGAAAGACGTTGTAAGCGTTGTTCTACAGCACGGTTTAAGCGTGCTAAACGTGCCTCATTCGTCACTGGCATTTCAAACTTAAAACCTAAATACCAATCGTTAAAGTCTCCATCTAAGGTATTGCCGTAAGCGTTACTTAAGCTATTGGCGCTATTTGAAAGTGCACCGTAACTATAATCTAAGCTAAATAATGGCAAGGTTTGGTTTTTTAACAAATCGATACGTGTTGCATCTTCTGCGAGCTTAAGCTCTGTTTCAAGCAGTTCAAGACGGTTTGCAGTGGCTTGGCTAACCAATTTTTCACGGTCAAACGCATATTGCACTAGGGTAGGCGGAGTTGTAGGTGAAAATCCAACTTCACTTCCTATGGGATAATTTTCATCATTTAATAAAAACTTAAGTTGACGCTGTGCTAGCTTTAAATTGGTATTAGCAACTATCAGTTGTTCTAGGCGATCAGTAACGCCAAACTCTGCGCGATTTAATTCAATGGCCGCACTTAAGCCTTCTTTTACTCGCAACTTTACCATGGCCAAGTTTTGACTTGCCAGCTCGTGTTGCTGACGGCGAATGTCTAAATCTGTCCAAGCCTGATTAAGCGCCCAGTAAGCTTTATCTATCATCGCCAAAACACGTATTGATTGTAGTCTTGCCCTAGCTTCGGTGGCTTGTTGGTCATAGCTAGCGATTTCAATACTCGCCTCGTTTACCGCAACACCAGCACCACGCAGCAGCGGCTGGCTGATTGAAAAACGTAAGCCAGTGCGATATTCGTTAGATCCGAATGGATTACTTTTGTCTTTGTTTTCAAACGGCGAGCTGATTTTTAGCTCGCCACCAGTGCGCAGTGGCACGGCTATGCCTAACTCACCTTCAATGCTTTCAAGCTTTTGATTCAGTCGTGTGAGCTTGACGGTCTCTTTGTTCAGTTCGGCATTGGTGGATGAAAATGTGACACGGTCGCCACTGGTGCTTGGTAAGTCTTGCTCACCATATTTTAAATTTGCGTAAATGATATTATCAAATTTAGCACGCTCTTCACTGACGCGCGTTTCGGCAATTCTCGGCTCAGCTTCTGCAATTTTGAGTGAGAGATTATTTTTAAGCGCACTGGCGCGAATCTCTGCGATACTCAGTTGAACATTCTTGGCTGACTCTCGTGTGGATGTTGTTTCTTTTACAATCTCTTTGATGTCGTATTTAATAGCTTGATTAGATTTCTTTTGTTTTTCCAAACCATCTTCCAAGCTTGTGCTTGGCGCGCTATATTCCTCAAGGCTTAAGCCTTCAGATTTTTGCAGGCGTAGCTTGACGCTTGGTTTTAACTCTTCAGCATGAATAGCTTGAGAAGAAAGTAGCGCTGTCATGAGTAAAGCAAACATGAATACGCTATGTATCACCGTCATTTACTTTTCACTCCAGCTTCAGGGTCTGCGGGCAACCTCGCTGGGAAGCCATTGAGCTGACGCCATATTTCATAACCCAAAAATACTTTTTCTAGCAGAATCCAGGCTTTTACTGAGACGCCTTGACGCAAGTATCGCTCTTCTGGCCATTTTTGTTTGGTTTCATCTGGCACTACCATGACACGAAAATAGCCTTTACCATCGTCGGTCGCATCGACAAAAGCTACTTTTCCAACAAAGGTACCAATGGCTACATTAGGCCATCCAGAAACTTGCACCGCTGGCCAGCCTTCAAACTCTAGGCGTACTTCACTATTTTTCACGATGAGTGGCGCATCGCGCCCATCGACCATCAGCTCTACAGCACGTTGATTGCTGTTAGGTACAATCACTAATAATGATTGCCCGCGTGAGACGATTTGAGACTGGGTGTTCACCGGCAATCTAAACACAGTGCCATCGCGCGGTGATACAACACGCTGCGCATTCTGACGAGCGATATTTACTTCAGCATTGAGGATGCTGCTTTGACTATCAGCAATTTCTCCGCGTATTTTATTGGCTTGTGCATTGGCATAATCTATCGAACTTTGGGCATCTGCACGGATTTGAGTGATTTCTACATTCGCAGAGCGCTCCTCAGCCTTTGCTGCATCTAGCTGTGCTTTAGCACTATTCAGTGTGCGGTTTGCGACTATGCTATCTCGTTCTGCTACCTCTTGGTCGCGTTTACTAACCAGCCCTTCAGCCAATAAGCGTTGCATACGTGCAAGTTGTAGTTGCGTGGTTTCCACATTGGCTTGTGCTGCATGGATTGCCTCAGTCGCAGAGAGTACCTTTTGTATTGCCATGTCACGCTTGTAGCTGGCGGCGCTCACTTTAGCATCGCGCACTGACTGGTAGCTTTGTAATTGCAATTGATATGACTTTAGCTCATCTTCTTTAGCCCTAAGTTTGCTATTGTTAGCACTTAACTGCTCATTGAGTCGGTTCTGAAATTGCGGGTCGACGTCATTCATTTCTAATAGTACATCGCCCTTTTTCACACGAGTGCCTTCTTGCACGTACCATTTGCTGACTACACCAGTAATTGGCGCTTCTACTGTTTGGCGGCGGTCAGAAGGGCTGAGTGCGGTAAGCATGCCTGAGGCTGTAACGTTTTGTAGCCAAGGCAAGAACAGCATTAGCAGCGGCACAACAAAAAATAACCAAAACAACCAACGCCCTAAACGCCTAACAAATTTAGGCGTGTGTGATGATATTTCAGATTGAAATTGCCCATTCAATATCATTGCTTATCCAATTCATATCGCTCATCAAACCTATCCGCAATACTCGTTAATGCGGTTACTACAATTAGGCTCCAGCCAGCTTTACTTGATTGCAATGCTTGGCATACTGTATCTAGCTCATTGCCATGTAGTCCATCTAATAAACTATCTATCACAATCAGTTTAGGGTTCATTAACAGTGCACGTGCCACCATTAAAATACTTGCTTGCATGGTGGTGAGTGGCGCACCTGAAGGCAATAGCAAAGTATCAAGCCCATCAGGTAAGGCGTACACAGCGTCATTTAAGCCCACTTTAATAAGTACATCTTGCACTTCCTGCAAGCTGACTTCAGGGTGCTGCAGCGTTAAATTCGTCAAAATACTTTCTTCTAGTGTCTCGACATGTTGGATATAGGCCATATGCAGTCGCATATCGGCCAAATCAAGCTGCCTTATATCCATGTTATCTATTTTAACAACACCTGAAAGTGGAGCGCGCAAACCCACCAACAATTCTGCAAGTGTTGATTTGGTATTGTCAGGATCCACAATAATGGCTAAGCTTTTTCCCGCCTCAACATGCAAATCAACCGTGCGCTGCTGCTCTGCGTCTGGCAAACTAAGCTTAATAGCCTCAACTGAATAAGCTTGCTTAGATGTTATTTTATGACCACCAAGGCGTTCACTTGGTAAATCGCTTAGTACACCTAGCTTATCTAAGCCTGCCATTAAATCGTAAACGTACTCTAACTGCGCAACAAAACTCATAAATGCAGCGAGTGCGCTAAATGTAATGAGCTCAGCAGCAATAAACTGCCCTAAATTAATCTCACCCTGCATCACTAGCCAGCCGCCCAAACCTAGCATTAAAGTGCCTGCGGTTGCATAAGTTAGTGTTGCGAAAAGGCCTTGTTTAAACAAGGTTGCAAAATGTTTTTTACGGTTATCTAAGTAGTGACTTGCCAGTACATCGGCTTGTTGTACGGCATATGTTTGGCACTTGCCAAACTTAAACATATTTAAGTTACGCCCTATGCTTTCTAGCCATGCAGCCACATCATATTTAGCATAAGACTCATTGATTGCAGTGTGAACGGCTAAACGCCCGATGACCATGATAATGAACCAAGCCATCAATAGCATAAAGAGCACGTTGAGCGCGAAGTAAAAGCTATAAAAGATTAATACCGCGCTACCTACGATAAACTGTAAGACAGCAGCTAAGCCTTTAGTCAGTAGTTGGTAGCTAGATTTTTGGACAGTAGAAACATCAAAAAAACGGTTCATTAACTCGACTGTATTTTCAGAGTCGCGCACAGAAACATGCATGGCTTGCGCCTTGGCTGCCGATTGTAAAGTGGTGCGTATAAAAACGCGACGTTGTATCAGCTCTACAATATACAACTCAAAAAGGTTTAATCCGCCAGAAAAAACCAAAAGAATAAAAAGCATTAATGATACAAGCAGGAGGGGCTGCGCTACACCACCCATGGTGACAATGTTGACTAGCGTTTGCACTGCAATTGGCGTTGCGAGAGAGAGAAAACCTGCACCTAGCGTCAACAACACAATAATAAAAATATCACTCTTTTCGAGTTCTATCAGTTTAAAAACGCGTGCAAGCGGAGTGATGTTGTCTGCTAGTTTTGCCATATGTTTTACTAAAAACCGAATGAGGGGTGATTACGATGAGCTTCATCCTTTATGATACTGGTAAATCCCGTTTGCAGGCAGCTAAATTAAGTGAATATTTAAAGCGCTTAAATTTATTGACTGCAAGTGGCTCAGATTTTAAGTCACTTTGATTTAAGTATCATCTAACAGCCTTGCAAACGAAATGTTTTTAAAGAGAATCTCGTTAAGCTATCGTAAACCGCGTGTGAGACCTTTAAAGCCTCACATTTGTTCCCTTGGCGCGACATAAAACATATGTTTTTTTATAGGGTCTCAACACGCAATTTCATCACACTACCGACAATAGCTTGCAGCTCTTCAATTTGCAAAATACCAGCATCCATATTCTTCTCAAGCGTGGTATGCGTAAGAATCACAATATCCGCTTCAGTTTCGTTATCAGCAGGCTCTTTTTGTAGCATTGCATCTATTGAAATATTGCGGTCGGCTAATATTTTAGTGACGCCCGCGAGCACTCCAGGTTTGTCGCTTGCACGCAAACGCAAATAATAAGCACTGTTAATTTCACTAATGGGCAATATCGGCAAATCAGCTACGCTATTGGCTTGAAAAGCTAAATAGGGTACTCGTTGCTCAGCTGAAGCTGAACCTAAACGCGCCACATCCATGAGGTCTGCTACCACCGCACTTGCGGTCGGCTCTGCACCTGCGCCCGCGCCGTAATACAAGGTTGAGCCCACGGCGTCCCCTTTAACTACTACCGCATTCATGGCGCCATTCACATTAGCTACCAGACGTTTTTCTGGAATTAACGTTGGGTGTACGCGCAGTTCAACGCCCGCCTCTGTTTTTTTGGTGATACCAAGCAACTTCACACGGTAGCCTAGCTCTTCAGCATATTTAATGTCTTTTGAGGTCAGCTTGGTAATGCCTTCTGTGTAAGCTTTATCAAATTGCATGGGCATGCCAAATGCAATCGCCGCCATAATGGTGAGCTTGTGTGCAGCATCAATACCTTCAACGTCAAAAGTTGGGTCTGCTTCGGCATAGCCCAAGCGCTGCGCTTCGCCTAACACGTCAGCAAAAGCGAGGCCTTTTTCACGCATTTCTGACAGAATAAAATTGGTTGTGCCATTGATAATGCCCGCCACCCATTCGATTTTATTGGCGCTTAAGCCTTCACGCAGGGCTTTAATAATAGGTATACCGCCAGCAACAGCGGCCTCAAATGCCACAATCACGCCTTTAGCTTCTGCTGCTTTAAAAATCTCATTGCCATGCACAGCAAGCAAGGCTTTATTAGCTGTAACTACATGTTTGCCATTTTCAATCGCTTTGAGCACTAAGTCTTTAGCAAGGGTGTAGCCGCCGATTAACTCTACCACTACATCAACTTCTGGATTGTTCACTACAGCAAAAGCGTCATCAGTCAAAGCGACCTTGCCGCCAGTGATTTTTTTGGCTAGCTCTAAATTGCGGTCAGCCACTTGTACTACTTGAATGCTGCTGCCTAAGCGACGTGTGATTTCTTCTTGATTGCGGGTAAGCACTGTATATGTGCCTCCACCAACTGTGCCTATGCCTAATAAACCTACTTTTAATTGTTTCATTACGATTGAATACCTATGATTAAATTTTCTAAATATACTGAGGCCGCATTAGGCCTTTTTAAATTTATTTCTATAGCGCTCTAAATAGCGTGCGATGCGCGTAATTGCCTCGGTTAAATCATCCACATTCGGTAAAAATACTACGCGGAAGTGATCTGGCTTTTTCCAGTTAAAGCCTG
>CAZAHP010000104.1:1875-9670 GCA_964484985.1 uncultured Methylophilaceae bacterium | reverse complement strand
ACCATTTTCACTGCGTCTATACTTTGCACTTCATAAGCAAAAGCACGCCGCGCATCAGCCACCACGGCATAACTGGTTGCAGTATTCGTCACACGAATTGGGTCGCCACTTTGCTTAAATAAATTAATCACAGGCGTACAACCCAATAACATATTTTGAGCAGACAAACCGCCTAGCATACGCGCCACGTTTGAATCAGCTCGTAAGCCACTCAAAACCAAGTGCAAGGTAAAAGACTTACTCGTCTCAAACAGCAATTTATTGATTTCTTCAAAGTTGATTTGAAAGAAATTAAATTTCTCGGGGAAAGTAAAATACTCTGTCAAAAGCCTATAAGCGGGGTGTGTGCGAGAATCTGACTCAATCAAAGCATCGTCCTCATCAAAACCAACTTCAGCAATTGGCGCTTTACTTAATGAAGCCCAGCGACCGCTGCCATCGACCTCTACAAAAGCACACAGCGTATTCATGAATAATGCATCTCTAAGTGCGGCGCAAAATGAAGACTCGCCGTCGATAAACACTCTTAAAGATTCAATATTGAGCTTTTTAAAATCTGATTGCTGTGAGTTAACACCAAAGCTAATACTTAAAGTAGATGATGCTTTTGGCGGCAAAACCACCGCTTCAGGCGCACTTGGAATTGCATCAAACTTTGCGCTCATCAAACTTACAGGCGCTACTGTAATGTCATAAACTGTTTTAAATTTACAAGCAACACCCTTAATTAAGGCCGTTTTCAGCTCCGTCGCACGCGGAATCTTACTCACATTCGTCACCTGCGCGCCTGTAGCGCTATATTCAAACTTAGCAATTGAGCAAGAAGGGAATGGCTTAAGATAATGCGGGTAAAGCACCTCTAAAAGTGCTTCTGTAAACTCTGGATAATCGTCATCCAAGCGCTTAGAAATACGTGAGTTAAGCAAAGCAAATGACTGTATCATCCGCTCTATGTGGGGGTCTTCACAAACCTCACCCACCATCAGCAAGCGCCCCGCAATTTTAGGGTAGCGCTCGGCAAACTCTCGTGAATAACGTCTTAAAAAACCAAGCTCGCGCTCATAATAGGGTAACAACTCATCCATTGCGTGAACTCAAACCTGTCGCGCGTCGCGCTTTACTAATTGAATAATGTAGACTTGATGGCTTTAATACCGCATCAAAACTCACTGGCTCACTGCTTGGGTGCACCACCAGCAAGGCTGAAATTGCAAACCTTAATTTATTGATAGAGCTTTCTTCCACCTCTAGGGTTGCTCTAACGTTTTTAAGTCTAGGCTCGTGCCTAATAATTGCCTGTTCAAGCGAACGGCAAATAAATACTCTGTCCTCAGTACTTGCCAAACTCAAGCCAGCAAAATCGTTAAGACCATAGCTTGCAATCGATTTTTCACATTCAGGATATTGTTTAAAAACATCATCCGAAATTACTTTTCTTGTATTTAACAAAGACTCTAAATCACGCGCAACAGAATCTTTCAACTCATCCATGGTCAGGCGGGTAACAGAAGTCTCAAGGGCTGTTTTTCTTTGTGCGCCATTTGAAAACAACTTATCTAACAATCCTGGAGCAAAGCCCTGCATGATAAAACTCCAAAAAAATATGCGGCATAAGCATGCCGCATATTTGGGGTGATTAAAGTTTAAGCAACTTTGTTTGTTGACAAGTTCCAACCACCAACTGTCATACCACCTGCGCCACCAGAAATCTTCTGTTGTGTGTATTTCCATTTAACTTGTGAGAATTTCAAGCGAACTTCTTCATGAAGAATATCACCCTCATCCACAACTGGAGCTACGCCGCCGATAAGCACGTTCTCAAGTTCAATTTCAAAGTACTTAACACGCTCGCCCATTGCGTCAGCACGCATGAACTCAAATTTTGCGCTTTTGATTGTTTTACCAGCAGAACAAGTTTGCAATAGCAATGGAGTTGCTAAGTCAGTTAGTTTAGTTAGCACAATGTCTTTATGCTCACAACGCTCAGCAGTGTGACCACCACCAGTTGAAGCAGTTGCTGATTTAGGTTGTAAAACTTCCCACTCTACGCCCTTGCACTCAATCCAGTCTCTATGTGTGCTGTCAGCTGACTCACCTTTAATACCATCAATGAGTAAATATACGTCAATTGCCATTTTTTACCTTCTTTCATTTATTATAAAAAAACACATCAAACAAACTTAAGCCTTAGCAGATTGTGGTAACTCTGCAACCAAGCGAAGTGAGACAGAAAGCTCATCCAGCTGAAAATGCGGCCGTAAGAAACTCACTGCTCTATATACACCTGGTCTCCCAGGCACTTCAGACACCTCTACCGAAGCCTCTCTTAAAGGGAATTGTGCTTTTTGCTCTTGGCTAGCATTGTCATCAAGCAAAACATACTGCGCTAACCAGCGATTCAAAAAGTCCTCCACATTCACTGACTCAGCAAATGAACCAATCTTGTCGCGCATCATTGCCTTCATATAATGCGCAATACGTGATACAGCAAAGATGTACTGCAACTGCGCTGAAAGCACAGCATTCGCATTCGCTGAATCTGTCGTATATTTCTTAGCTTTTTGCGTAGACTGCGCACCGAAGAACGCTGCGTAATCTGTATCTTTACAATGCACTAGCGGAATAAAGCCTAAATCGCTCAACTCTTTCTCGCGGCGGTCTGTAATTGAAATTTCAGTAGGACACTTGAGAGAGATTTCACCTTCATCGGTTTTAAATGTGTGTGTAGGCAAATCTTCAACCAAGCCCCCACCCTCTACACCTCGAATAGCAGCACACCAACCGAAAGACTCAAAAGCACTGGTGAGTTTTGTAGCAAAAGCATAGGCGGCGTTACACCACAAATACTTCTCATGGGTTACACCATCTACATCCTCTACAAAGTTGAAAGTTTCTACAGTTGAACCATCTTTAGGGTTGTATGGCTGACGACCCAAGAAGCGTGGAAGTGTCAAACCTACATAGCGAGAATCTTCTGACTCACGGAATGACTTCCACTTACCATACTCAACCGTATCAAATATTTTTGATAAATCTCTTGGCTTACCAATATCTGCGTATGACTCCAAACCAAACAGCTCTGGAGAAGCCGCTGAAATAAATGGCGCATGAGAAGCCGCAGCGACATGTGACATTTGCTCGATAAAAAACATATCTGCTGGCTGACGAGTGACCTCGAAGTCACCAATCAATGCACCGAATGGCGCGCCACCAAAAGTACCAAACTCTTCTTCATATACCTTCTTAAACATTGCGCTTTGGTCAAACTCTAAAGCCGACTGAAAGTCTCTAATCAACTCTTGTTTTTTAACGTTAATAACCTTGATTTTCAAAATCTGGCTAGTAGCTGTGTTTTTGACTAAATAATTCAAGCCTGTCCAGCTGCTCTCCATTTTTTGAAACTCTGGCGCATGCATCACAGCACTTAACTGCTTAGAAATCAGCATATCAATTTCAGCAACACGCGCATCAATCGTTGCGGCAACGTTATCAGAAACGATTACTGAACCATCCAGCACTTGCGTCACCAACTCCTGAATAATATCTTTTGCGCGCGTACGCTCCTCAGATGACTTTGCCACCTTACTTTGCTCAACGATTTGATCAAGCAAGCCAGACTCAAGCTCAGCAACAGAAGCACTTACAGACGAACCAAGTTGTTGTGCAGACATGTCTACTCCTTACCTACAGATTGCTTATTTAAAGAAGAAAGCGCTTCTGTATTACCCAACACTTCAGCCAACATATCTTCTAGCTTTTCATTGCCAGCTAACTTATTGCGCAAGTCTGCGAGCTTGGTTCTTGCCTCTAACAATTTTCTCAGTGGGTCAATTTTTTGCACAATTGCCTCAGGCCTGAAGTCTTCCATTGTTTCAAACGTCAAATCCACACTAAGCAAACTGCCATCACCACTCAACTCGTTCGCCACCTGACAATCCACCCTTGGTTTCAAACCTGACATCACATCATCAAAATTATCTTGATCAATGTTCACAAACTTTTTATCTTTGAGCTTAGCTTGAGCCACTTCTGATTTACCACTAAAGTCACCCATCACACCCACCACAAAAGGCAACTCTTTTTGCTCTAACGCATCACCTATCTCTACGTCATACGTCATCTGTACACGAGGAGGCCTCACCTTTTGCAAACGCTTTTGCACACTCTCTTTTTTTGCCATCATTAGCTCCGTAATACCATATTAAATTTGACCACCCGAACACCAGACCAGATAAACACTCACTTCAAAGAGTCAAATGGATCCGCACTATTTTTTGTACCTGCTGCAGAGGCAGGCGCTGTTGCTTTTGGCACAGACTTAGGCGCCACCCTGACCCTTGGCTTAGGCGCATCTGTAGTCGCTGGCACAAGCACAGGCTCTCCCAAATTCTCTCTAAGTATCGCCGCCAAGCTGCTAGCCTCAGCCTTAACATTACCTACTAAATAATTGCGCCCCCTCAAAGTTGCCAAGGCGCTAGTCGACACACGCAAACCTGCTACCGCCAAGATGCTATTGCCCAATTGGTCACTAGGATCAATACGCAGCACCTCCTCTGCAGCCACAATTGCTGAACCGTAGCGATAATGATCGAAATGAATCTGAGCCAATTTTTGCCAAGGCTCCTTCTTAGCTGGGTAAGTTTTAGCAACCGCTTGAAATTGGGCCGCAGCTTGATCGTATTTACCTGCTGCTTGCGTATCAGCTGCCTGCTTCATCAAAGCATCATAGTTTGCAGCTTGCTTAGCCACATCAGCTGGCGATGCTTTTTGCGCCTGTCCACCACCGGCACACCCACTCAATAAAGCAAGCAATACCAACATACAAAAAAAACGTTCACTCAATTTCACCAACATACCACCACCCTCACTCATCAACACTACCGCCACCAAAAAATAAAATAATCTACATTTAATTCAATAAGTTAAAAAATTTAATCTAACCCTTAATTGCTGACATAAAAATACAAAAGCAACCCAAAATCTGATTTGATTTTACGATTTTTATCTTAAGATATGAGTATATATTACACCACTATTTACACAATAGTCTATACTTTAGATTAAGTTTTAATTAAACTACACGCTTTAGGTAGATAATTATTTCAGGTCCACTTTTGGTGAAGTTGGATTTGTATTATTTGAAGAATTATTCATAACTCAGGTGGCGCTGATTACTTAATAAATAGTCATTAACGCCAAAACACTGAAAGTAAAAACCATGCGTTTCAGACATGTGATTTATCTATTACTAATAGCCTGCTTAACTGGCTGCGCTGCGGCGGGGGCTCTCTCTTCTGTTGCTAATGTGGCAATGAATGCGGCTGGGCTAAAAAAACAAGAGGTGCCTGACGCACAAAAACCTCCACGCACCATACAAATCAATCTGAGTGCTGAAAAAACTCTAAATGTGGATGCAAACGGTCGCTCATTAGCTTTAGTGGTTCGCATTTATAAGCTTAAGCAAAACTCTGCGTTTGAGCAGGCCACATACGAAACCTTTTTAGATCCTGAAAAAGAAAAAGCAACATTAGGCGCAGATTTATTAGAAGTGAAAGAGGTGGTGTTAATCCCTGGGCAGCAATACAAAGCGACTGAGAAAGTGAGCCATGAGGCTTACTTTATAGGAGTAGTTGCTTTATTCCACTCACCGTTAGCACAAAATTGGCGTGCTACATTTTCTGCGCCCGCAGTTGAAAAAACGGGGATTTCTCTGAGTGTACGTGCTTGCTCTTTAGCGCTTAAATCGACTGAGGCCGCCAAACAACAAAAAGTGACATCAAGCAACCTAGTACCTGAGGTTTGTAATTGACTGCACTAAAATTGAGTCAACAAGCTTTTGAGGCTGATTGAATCATAAAACATGACAGAGGGCGCCTCTATTAGATTGAATATATAGCGATGCCCTAAAGACGATATTGAACCAAATTTATTAAAAGCGAGTTTTAGTCCGTGACGACCAATGCAAAAATTTTATGGGGTGAAGGCTTATTTCTTCGCCCTCAGCACTTTCAGCAGCAAGATTGCTATCATGAGAACCGTCTCACTGAAATGGCGCGCTTATTACAACCTTATTCTTGGGGAGTGATTAGCATCAACTGTGATACGGATGCACTTAGCAACAGCAGCTTGCGTTTGCTTGAGCTTTCACTGCTGTTTAAAGAGGGTGAGTTTGTCAGTGCGCCCAACCGTGACGACTTGCCTGAGGCGATAGATTTAAGTGCTGTGCCATTAACACAGCAATTGATTACCTATTACGCAGCATTACCTAGCCTAAAAAGCTATGGCGATAATTTTGCGCCTAGCGCTAATGCCAATAATTCTACCCGCTACGTGCAAACCAATATTGATACGCCTGATTTGTATACAAATGCGGTCAAAGCAGACTTAACTTACCTTAAAAAAACCCTGCGCTTAGTCTCTGAACTAGAGCCCCGCGATGCTTTTGATAGCGTTGCAGTTCTGCGCTTACGTCGCTTAGCTACTGGCGGATTTGAATTAGACCCCACATTCATTCCTCCAAGCTTAATGGTGCGTAGCTCGCCACTGTTAATGCTGCAACTGCGCAGACTCATGGATGCCTTGCAAGCCAAGGTAAATGCTTTACATGGCCACCATCGCGAGCCTAGCAAACATGTGATTGAGTTTCGTACTGGTGACGTTTCATCATTTTGGTTGCTGCACACAGCAAGTGCGGCTTTTGCCTCTCTTAGCCATTATCTGCATCACCCTGATTTGCACCCAGAACGTCTGTTTGAGCAATTATTAGGTTTAGCAGGTGCTTTGCTAACCTACTCTAAAACCAGTGCTTTGGTCGATTTGCCAGCTTATCAGCACGAATCACTAGGTTTGTGCTTTATTAAGCTACACGGGATGATACGTGATTTATTAGACACGGTGATTTCAGCCAAATACTTTGCGATTGCCTTGGCTGAAGTCAAACCTTCTTACTATCATGGCGTTTTAGACTCAGGCAAAATCAACCTTGAAACCACGCTATATATTGCCGTTTCAGCCAGCATGCCTGCGATTGAGCTGGTTGATATTGTGCCTTTACGCTTCAAAATTGGTGCTCCAGACGACGTCGATAAATTTGTGCTTTCTGCAATGCCGGGCGTAAAACTAGTGCACGCGCCGCAAGTACCCGCAGCCATACCAGTAAGGCCAGACACCTTGTATTTCTCAATTGAAAACAAAGGTCCGTTGTACGAGCGCATGCTTAAGGCGCAATCTATTTCCATCTACGTACCAACAGGCTTACGTGACTTTAAACTAGAACTAATGGCGGTGACTTCATGAGTACAAGCAAACCCATCCCTTCGTTAGTGGGCAATGCGCCTGAGTCAAGCGCTGCGCGCAGCTACCCGATAGGTGCATCTGAAAAAGCGGTTGCGCCTAAAACAATGTTCGACTTAATGTATGACGGCTTTTACGCGCTATTTATGCTTAAAAATGGCAATTTGCCACAAAACCTCACTAGCTTTACTAATAGCGTCATGCGCTTTTTAGAATCTTTTGAGCGCGAGGCCAAAAGACTGAATGCCTCGAGTGAGGACATTAAATTTTGCAAATATGCTTACTGTGCTGCGATCGATGAGATGGTGCTGCGCTCAGACTCTGACATCAGAGATGCGTGGGAGCGCAAACCTTTGCAACTGGTTATTTTTGGTGACCAGCTCGCAGGGGAGCACTTTTTTGACCACTTAGAAAGATTACGTGCACAAGGTGCTGAGCGAGTACAAACCTTAGAGGTTTATCACATGTGTTTACTCTTGGGCTTTCAAGGCAAATATATGAT
>CAZAHP010000104.1:0-1775 GCA_964484985.1 uncultured Methylophilaceae bacterium | reverse complement strand
TGCCTTATAACGAAGTGATACAAATGGCGCCACGTGCAGCCAATATCAGCATTACATTACCTTAAAAATAATAGACAACGCTTATGACCAGCCCACTTCTCACCCAGCACGCGCGCCTGATTAGCATAGAAACTGCGCAAGGCTCTCACCTACCTGATTCATTCGTGGTAGACAGCTTTACTGGGTACGAAGCCATTAACACCATGTTTGTGTTTGATATTCAAGCACTCAGCCCCTCCACCACCGTGGACGTTGCCACCCTCATTGGTGAAGAAGTCACCCTGCGTTTATTACTCGCCGATAGCACACACCGAGCATGGCATGGCTACTGCTCTGAGGCGAAATGGCTAGGCGCTGATGGCGGCTTAGCCCGCTACCATTTGCGCCTTGTACCTTTTTTAAGCTTTTTACAATTACGCCGTGACTCATTTATCTTTCAAGACAAAGATGTCAGGCAGATTGTCACTGAAGTATTTGCCGATTACCCACAAGCCAATTTTGCATGGGAGGCCACACAACCCCTCATCGTCCACCCCATTTGCACACAATACCGCGAGAGTGATTTAGCCTTTATCACCCGCATTTTAGCCGCCGAAGGCCTCAGCTGGCGCTTTGAGCATGAGCAAGACAGCACCCCTTACGACTCAGATGCTGAAACTGCATCCACCACCCCCAATGGCCGCGCCCACGCCAAGCATCAACTAGTAATATTTGAAAGCCGTAGCGAGTTACCCCCCATCCCCGGTGATGATGTCGTGCGCTTTCATGGCGTACGTGCGACGGAAGAAACCGACAGCATTCATCAATTTGCTGCCGTACGCCAAGTGCTGCCCAATGCCGCCACCATCGCCAGTTGGGATGCGAACGAGTTAGTCGCCCCCGCTGCCGAGTTGCAGCATGATATTGATTTAGGTGAAGTGCCTGATTTACCCGTATACCAAGGCAGTGCTGAGCATTTGTTAATCAATAGCGAACATGCAGAGCGTGTGGCCTCTTTGCAGTTAGAAGCACTGACCATGAGTAGTAAGACATTCTCAGGTGCAGGGGGTGCGCGCACCTTGATTCCAGGCCATGTGTTTAGTTTGAGTCAGCATGAGGCTTACCCTGAGGGGGATAATCGTTTTAAGTTGCTTTCGGTGTCTCATGCGGCGAGTAATAACTTTACCTTTGGTGTGAATACGCAGCTCTCTGCCGCAGATGATTTAGAGCGTGGTATTTATCGTAATCAGTTTACTTGTGTACGTGAGCCTGTGCCCGTTGCACCGCCTCTGACGGCGATGCGTAGGCGTGGTAGTGCTTTGGGGGCACAAACGGCGATTGTGGTGGGTTTAGAGAATGCGACCATTACCACTGAGCGTGACCATAAAATTAAAGTGCAGTTTGCTTGGCAGCGTGGGCTTGCTCCGCTCTCAGGGGGCTTGCATGATACGGGTAATCTGGTGGATAAATCAGGCAATGCGCCGCTGAATGAACAAAGCGGTACTTGGGTGCGGGTAGCAGAGTCTTTAGCAGGGCCTAACTGGGGTAGCCATTTTACGCCGCGTATTGGTTCTGAGGTGGTGGTCAATTTTATTGAGGGCGATATTGATAGGCCGCTGATTGTGGCGAGTGTGCATAATGGCGTGGATACACCGCCTTATGCCGCTGGGGTCGATTCTGGTGTGAATCATGGGGGGACGATTTCTGGCTTGCATAGCCAAGCACTGTCAGGGGATGGTTATAACCAATGGGTGGTGGATGACACAGGCGGACAACTGCGCATGCGCATGGCGAGT
>CAZAHP010000103.1:0-9741 GCA_964484985.1 uncultured Methylophilaceae bacterium | reverse complement strand
GTTTAAGGGTCTAGCGGGAGTTTTGCTTTTTTATTGAGGACGAATATTTGTTCGCTGCGGGTTGATTTGCGTTTGCAGCCCGTAATCATGGCGCGGATTAAATTGTCTTTGTGTACGATGGTTTCAAATAGCACGGCGCTGATGTGCATGACTACTAAGCCTAGCCATGACCATGTGGTGTAAAAGTGGATGTCATGTAATAGGTATGGGGCGTCTATTAGCCAGCCGTCGTTAAATACTAGGTAGCCTGAAACAACTGAGCTGATGCCTAGTGCGAGCATGAGGTAGATGACGATGGACCCTGCTGGGTTGTGGCCCATAAAGCGTTTTGCTCTGCCGCGTATGTTTTGGATGATGTATTTGCCTGCGCCGATAGGGTCTAGCGGGAAGCTTTTAAAGCTGGCGTAGCCTGTTTTCATGCAGCCCCATACGATGCGGGCGATAATTAGGCCACCTGCTACGTAGCCTGCTCTGACGTGTATGACTCTATCCCACTCTGAATCGTGGTAATAAAACGCTACAGAGAATGCGCAAACGAGCGACCAGTGAAAGATCCGTACAAACAGATCCCAAACGTATTGTTGAGGTTCAGTTTCTGCTTGTGCGGAGGGGTGTTGCTTTGACTGCATTAATACTTGAGCTAACTAGTAAAAATTATTTAGCTGTGAGTAAGTAAGCAATAAAGTTGCCTTTTTCTTGTGCTGTGCAATCACGTGAGATGATGTCGTTGCAGTGGTCAGTGAAGTTCTTTTCAACTTTGTCTAAATCTGCAAAGCGTTTTGCGTTTACCACTGGTGATAATGGGCGAATTGCTTTGCCAGTAACGATGTGTTTGCCTTCGTTAGCTGGGTTTGCTGTGTGGCATGATGCACATGCAACTTGTTTGCCTTTGATAGTGATTTCTTTGTTGAAAAATGCTTTGCCGTCTGCCACTGATAAACCTGTAGAGCTCGGGTTAGCTGCTTTTGCAATAGCTGCGTATTTGTCAGCAAGTTTTTGTGCAGATGCTGCGTCAGCAAATGCTGCGCCACTGGTGGCTGCTAATAGTGCGATTAAAGCTAGTTGTAATTTTTTCATTTTTTAAATCCTCACTCCAAGTTAATAAAGCCTTTGTGGGTGTGTATGTATTGCGATGGCTACACACTACACCTATAAATCAAATCTGTGTTTGATTCAAGTCAAGCGAATATTATGCCACGACTGTTAACAAAATATTTCATTATGTTAAGTCTGTGTTGCAAAATAATGTAAAAGGTAATATGTGTGAATTGAGCTTTTGTTGTTGTGCGGGGATATTTTTATAAATTTTATTCTGTTTATCAATAGGCTGTGTATAAAATCAAGTTGTTTGAGGTTTTGTTTCACTTGTTACTTTTGAGTTGATAGCGGTATGTTAAGGTTTTGTGTTCTTGTGCTTACGGTCTTGTTTTTTGCTGGTGGTGTTTAGACAAAAGCAATGACGCGGGCGCGTGTTTCAAGTAAAATAAGCGGCCTTAAGTGAGACATAAGTCATTATTTTTATGAAATATAGCGAACAATTTGATGTGATAGTGGTGGGCGGCGGTCATGCGGGCACTGAGGCGGCATTGGCTGCTGCACGTATGGGGTGCAAAACGCTTTTACTTACGCACAATATTGAGACGCTTGGTCAAATGTCGTGCAACCCTAGTATTGGCGGCATTGGTAAAGGGCATTTGGTTAAAGAGGTAGATGCGCTCGGCGGTGCAATGGCCGCTGCAACTGATGAAGGCGGCATTCAGTTTCGTATCTTAAACTCTAGCAAAGGCCCAGCTGTGCGCGCAACGCGGGCGCAGGCTGACCGTATTTTGTACAAGGCTGCGATACGCCATCGTTTAGAAAATCAGCCTAATTTATGGCTATTTCAACAGGCCGTAGATGACATTATTTTAGAAGGCGATAAAGCGGTTGGTGTGGTAACGCAAATTGGGCTCCGTTTTGGTGCAAAATCTGTGGTGTTGACTGCGGGTACTTTTTTGGGCGGTTTGGTGCATGTGGGTTTGCAAAACTACAGCGCAGGGCGTGCGGGCGACCCACCTGCTATTTCGCTGGCAGCGCGTTTGCGCGAAATTGGCTTGCCAGCGGGACGTTTAAAAACAGGTACGCCGCCGCGTATTGATGGCCGTACGATTGATTATAGTGTGATGACTGAGCAGCCAGGTGATACACCTGTGCCAGTGTTTTCGTTTTTAGGTAATGTGTCGCAACACCCTGCACAGCTGCCTTGTTGGATTACGCATACCAATGAGCGCACGCACGATATTATCCGCAGCGGTTTAGATCGCTCACCGATGTACACAGGGGTGATTGAGGGTGTGGGCCCACGTTATTGCCCAAGTGTGGAAGATAAAATCCACCGTTTTGCTGATAAAGAATCACACCAAATCTTTTTAGAGCCTGAGGGCTTAAATACCAATGAGATTTATCCTAATGGTATTTCTACCAGCTTGCCGTTTGATATTCAGTACGCGCTAGTACGCTCTATCAAGGGTTTAGAAAATGCACACATTTTGCGCCCTGGTTATGCGATTGAGTATGATTACTACGATCCGCGCGGTTTAAAAAGCTCGCTTGAAACCAAAGCGGTGCGCGGTTTGTTTTTTGCGGGGCAAATTAACGGCACAACAGGTTATGAAGAAGCCGCCGCGCAAGGCTTATTAGCAGGTGCGAATGCTGGCCTTTATGCGCAAGAAAAAGAGGCGTGGAGCCCTGCCCGCAACGAGGCTTATTTAGGCGTGTTGGTCGATGATTTAATCACCACTGGCGTGACTGAGCCATACCGTATGTTTACTAGCCGTGCCGAATACCGCTTACAACTCAGAGAAGATAACGCGGATATGCGCTTAACTGAAATGGGGCGCAAATTAGGTTTGGTAGATGATGTGCGCTGGGAGGCGTTTAGCCGCAAGCAAGAGGCGGTGGCGCTTGAGCAAGAGCGCTTAAAACGCACTTTTGTGCAGCCTGCTAACCTTACAGCCGAAACCATGCAAAGCATTTTTGGTAAGCCTTTAGAGCATGAATATAGCTTGTTTGAGTTACTCCGCCGCCCTGAAGTGAGCTATGAGCAAATTTTAAGCTTAGATAATAGCGAGGGCGATGTAGACCCTGCAGTGCGTGAGCAAATTGAAATCGCGGCTAAGTATCAAGGGTATATAGACCGCCAAGCTGATGAGGTTGAGCGCAGTCGTGGCCAAGAAAACACTAAGCTGCCTGCTGATTTAGATTATCGAGAAATTCACGGTTTGCCGATTGAGGCACAACAAAAGCTGAATGCGCAAAAACCAGAAACCATAGGCCAAGCGAGCCGTATTTCAGGCATTACACCAGCAGCAATTTCACTATTGCTGGTGTATTTAAAGCGTAAATCACGCAATAAAAGCGGTGACGAAAAAGTCGCATGAGCGAGGCTTTAGCACATAAGCTGGCCTCTGGCTTGGCTGAGATGGGTTTGCAAGTTTCTGCCGCGCAGCAACAAAAACTGTTAGATTATATTGCGCTCATTCATAAATGGAATAAAGTGCATAACCTCACGGCGGTGCGTGACCCTTTAGAAATGGTAACGCTGCACGTGTTAGATAGCCTTTCTGTATTGCCTTTTGTTGATAGTAAGCGCTTACTTGATGTGGGTGCTGGTGCTGGCTTGCCGAGTATTCCTTTGGCGATTTGCCTGCCTGAGCTGCAAGTGAGCGCAATTGATGCGGTGCAAAAAAAAGCGAGTTTTATGCGTCAAGCCAAGGGTGAGTTGGGGCTAGATAATTTTACCGTGCTCGCAGGGCGCGTAGAGGCGCAAAATGTAGCTGCGAAGTTTGATACGATTATCTCACGTGCTTTTTCAGAAATAGATTTGTTTATTAAGCTCACCAAGCATTTGCTTGCAGATGATGGGCAGTGGTTAGCCATGAAAGGCATTGTGCCTGAGCATGAGTTTGCAAAAAAAGAATTTAAAGATGCAGGCGTTAGTGTTAGCGAAATTAAGCCGCTGAAAGTAGCTGGTTTAGATGCTGAGCGCCATTTAGTTGTGTTAAGAAAACCTAAGTTTTAAAGGCAATTGGTAACCACCTCATGAAAACTTTAGCAATCACTAATCAAAAAGGCGGCGTGGGCAAAACGACGACTTGCGTCAACTTGGCTGCTAGTTTGGCTAATTTAGGTAAGCGTGTTTTGCTCATAGACCTTGACCCGCAGGGTAATGCCAGCACGGGTAGTGGCGTAGATAAAGCGCATCTTAAAAGCAGCATTTATGATGTGCTAATTGGTGAAAAATCACTCAAAGATGTGGTGGTGACGAGCGAAAAAGCGGGTTTTGATATTGCCCCTGCAAATCGAGAGTTGGCGGGTGCAGAGGTAGAGTTGGTCAATGAAATTGCGCGTGAAACACGCTTAAAATCAGCGCTTGCTAAGTTGAATGGTGGCTATGATTACGTGCTGCTAGATTGCCCCCCTGCCCTCAACTTGGTCACGGTAAATGCCTTGACTGCTGCAAACGCGGTGATGATACCCATGCAGTGTGAGTATTACGCGCTTGAAGGCTTGTCTGATTTGGTCAATACCATCAAAAAAGTGCGCGCGCATTTAAACGCTACCTTAGAAATAGAAGGCCTGCTACGCACCTTGTTTGATAGTCGCAACATGCTGGCGCAACAAGTTTCAGCCCAGCTAGTGCAGCATTTCGGCAAAAAAGTGTATAAAACCGTAATACCCCGTAATATTCGTCTGGCTGAAGCGCCAAGTTACGGCATGCCAGTATTGATTTATGACAGGTCGTCAAAAGGTGCTGGCGCGTATTTAGAATTAGCAGAAGAAGTTATCAGCAGAGAGAGCAAAAATGGCTAAGTTAAAAGGCTTGGGGCGCGGATTAGATGCCCTGCTAGCAGGTGATATGGGGACAGTGGGCGAGGCAGACTCGCTCATGATGCTTAAAATCGAGCAATTACAACCTGGTAAATATCAGCCACGCAGTTATATGGATGATGAAGCCCTACAAAGCTTGGCAGAGTCTATTAAAACTCAAGGCATCATGCAGCCTATTCTAGTGCGTCATATTGAAGATGAGCGCTATGAAATTATTGCGGGTGAACGCCGCTGGCGCGCCAGCCAGATTGCTGGCCTAGATGAAGTGCCAGTGTTGGTGCGTGAAATCGCAGACGAAGCTGCCTTGGCAATGGCGCTTATTGAAAATATTCAGCGTGAAAACCTCAATCCCTTAGAAGAAGCGCAAGGCATTAAGCGTTTAGTGGTTGAGTTTGAGATGACGCATGAAAAAGCAGCTCAAGCGGTAGGCCGCTCTCGCGTTGCTGTATCGAACCTACTCCGCCTCCTCACCCTCTGCGCACCCGTGCAAGAAATGCTCATGCAGAGCAAAATTGATATGGGTCATGCGCGCGCGCTGATTGGTTTAGACGGCGCGAAACAAATCATGCTCGCTGAGCAAATATCACAGCAAGGCCTCTCTGTGCGTGAGGCTGAACAGCTCGTTAAAAAAGAAAATAGCGCAAAAGATAGCGGTAAAAAAGACAAAGAAAAAGACCAAGCCATCAGCCGCGCAGTAGTAGCCTTGCAAAACACATTAAGCGAAAAATTAGGCGCAACTGTTGTGATTGCTGCAAAGGCTAACGGCGCAGGCGTATTAAAAGTAAACTATGCCAATTTAGACCAATTGGACGAAATTGTGGATAAACTCAGCCGTACGTAATTTAACTGATGACTAAGTCTCTCTTTTTACTTGACTAAAACAACTTAATAATTCAAAATCGCGGACTTTGCTAAAGCCCGTTTCAAAAATCACAGTTGAAATGACAATGACAACAGAAAATACAAGTAACGGCCTAGCAACAAGCCAAGTTTTTAGCAAAATGCTACGCATACAATTGGTAGCAACATTAGTAGTAAGCGCCTTGGCACTCGCACTTTCAGGAGTGCACGCTGCGTTGTCAGCTTTTTTAGGCGGCCTCGCAGTCATGGTGGGTGCGCTAGTGGCATCAAAAATAGCTGCACGTGGTGACAGCAAAAAAGATGCATCAGCAATACTGATTAATTTATTAAAAGCAGAAGCAGTGAAGATTTTAGTCATTGTTACCATGCTTTTTATAGTGTTTAAAATTTACAAGCAATTAGTGCCATTTTCACTCATTGCAGGTTTGGCTGCAGCAGCCCTGTTTTCAGGTGCGGCAATTAGCAAGTTGAACGACGATTCTTTACAGATTAAATAAAGTTTAAGAGAACTGATTTATATTATGGCTACAGAACACGCATTAACACCATCTGGATATATCGAGCACCATTTAAGCTTCAACGTGCAGCCTTTGGGCGAAGGTAGCTTTTGGAATATCAACATCGACACCTTTGTGATGTCGGTAGCGCTGGGCTTTATTGTCATGGGCTTGGTTTGGCTCGTTGCGCGCAAAGCCACAGCAGGCGTGCCAAGCAAAGGTCAAGCATTCGTAGAGCTCATTTTCGCTTTCATTGATGACCAAGTTAAAAACATATTCCACGGAAACCGTCACAGCTTTATTGCTCCAACAGCGCTGACGGTTTTTTTATGGGTGTTTGCAATGAACTCAATGGACTTTTTGCCAGTAGACTGGGTTGCGGGCATTGTTTCATTCTTTGGTGGTGAGCATGCAAAATGGCGTGCTGTACCAACATCAGACATCAACACTACATTCGCGCTAGCATTATCAGTGTGGATTTTAATGATTTTCTTCGCAATTAAAGTTAAAGGTTTGGGCGGCTGGATACATGAGCTATTCTGCGCTCCGTTCGGTACAAGCCCTCTTGTTTGGCCAGCCAACTTCTTATTCAACCTGATTGAGTACGTTTCAAAACCACTTTCACATTCACTACGTTTGTTCGGCAATATGTATGCTGGCGAAGTGATTTTCTTGCTCTTGGGTCTTTGGGCGGCAACAGGTGTAACAGGTACGATTGCAGGTGCAATTTTAGGTGCTGGTTGGTCTATCTTCCACATTTTGATTGTGGCATTGCAAGCCTTTATTTTCATGATGCTCACAGTGGTGTATCTCGCTATGGCACATGAAGGTCACTAAAGAGTTTAGGTTTTTAAGTAGTTTAGTTTTTAATTGTTTTTAATTTAAGTAGTATTAGTAATTTTTCACAGAGAGGGTAGTAAAAATGGAAACAGTACAATTCTTAGCAATGATTCAAGCTTACACAGGCGTTGGTATCGGTCTTATCATCGGTCTTGGTGCTGCTGGTGCTTGTATCGGTATTGGTATTATGTGTGCAAGCTTCTTAGAAGGTGCTGCTCGTCAACCAGAAATGATTCCACAATTGCAAGGTAAAGTGTTCTTGCTTTTAGGTTTGATTGACGCGTCATTCATTATCGGTGTTGGTCTAGCGATGATGTTTGCATTTGCTAACCCATTATTAAGCGTAGTAGCAGCTCACTAATTTACTGCTACCTAGATAATTCGGTTTAAGCCGAGATTAAACAAAGCTTAAGCCCTATTTAACGACTATTAAATGGATCAAAAATGAACATTAACTTTACACTAATCGCACAAGCTATTGCATTTGCTGTGTTGATTTGGTTTACAGTGAAATTTGTTTGGCCACCGCTATTAGTAGCGATTGAAAAACGTCAAAAAGAAATCGCCGATGGTTTGGCTGCAGCGCAAGAAGGTAGAAGTGCCTTAGAAGTTGCTGCAAAAAAATCAGAAGTGACTTTGACAGAAGCTAAACAAAAAGCCGCTGAAATCATCGGTCAAGCTGAAAAACGTGCGACGCAAATTGTTGAAGAAGCAAAAAATAATGCCAAAGCTGAAGGCGACCGCATTATTGCAGGTGCAAAAGCAGAGATTGATCAAGAAGTAAACCGTGCAAAAGAAGGTTTACGTGCGCAAGTGTCATCATTAGCAGTTGCTGGTGCTGAAAAAATCTTGCGTAAAGAAATTGACGGCAATGCGCACTCTGAAATGCTAGCTAAACTGGCTGCGGAACTTTAAGAAATTTACTAAGGAAACCCAGACATGGCTGAAATATCAACCATTGCAAGACCTTACGCAGTTGCTGCATATAAGCTTGCTAAAGAGCAAAATGCATTGGCTAAATGGTCTGAAATGCTAGGTTTTGCAACCGCAGTGGCTAATGATGCGCAAATTCAAGCCTATATTCAAGATCCAAAAGTGGTGAGCAGTGACTTACAAAACACATTTTTAAAAGTGTGTGGCGACAAGCTAAGCGAGCAAGGTCAAAACTTGATTAAAGTCTTGGTTGAATATGGCCGCTTGTCAATTTTGCCTGCCATCACTGAAGCGTTTGAAGCATTAAAAGCACAAGACGAAGGCACGCTCGATGCACAAATTATTGCAGCGGCTAAACCTAGTGATGCTGAAGTAAAAGACTTGGTAAAGCGTTTAGAAGCAAAATTTGGCAAGAAGATAGAAGCCAGTGTTTCTGTAGATGCAGAAATCATTGGTGGCATTAAAATTATTGTTGGCGACACGGTGATAGACGCGTCCGTCAAAGGTCAGTTACAAAATTTAGCCTATACGCTCACAGCGTAAGGCGTATGGGTTAATTAATAGCGCAAAGTAAACCACAAACTTAGTGCAAAGAGAAAATTAGGAGCCACAATGCAGTTATCTACATCAGAAATCAGTGAGCTGATTAAAAGCAGATTAGAAAATTTTTCTACTTCAGCTGAAGCGCGTACACAAGGTACAGTTATTTCAGTAACTGACGGTATTGTACGTATTCACGGCTTATCAAACGTGATGGCGGGTGAAATGATTGAGTTTCCCGGCAACACATTTGGTCTAGCACTAAACCTAGAGCGCGACTCAGTCGGTGCTGTGGTTTTAGGTGATTACGAGCACATTACTGAAGGCGACACTGTAAAATGTACAGGCCGCATTTTAGAAGTGCCAGTAGGTCCAGAATTGATTGGTCGTGTAGTGAATGCATTGGGTACACCGATTGACGGTAAAGGCCCAGTCAACGCTAAAATGACTGACAAGATTGAAAAAGTTGCGCCAGGCGTGATTGCACGTAAATCAGTTTCACAACCAGTGCAAACAGGTTTGAAATCAGTTGACTCTATGGTGCCAGTAGGCCGTGGTCAACGTGAGTTGATTATTGGTGACCGTCAAACAGGTAAAACAGCGGTAGCTGTTGACGCGATTATTAACCAAAAAGGTCAAAACATGACCTGTATCTACGTTGCGATTGGTCAAAAGGCCTCTACTATCGCTAACGTGGTACGTAAATTAGAAGAAAACGGCGCAATGGCTTACACCATTGTTGTGGCTGCTTCAGCTTCTGACTCTGCTGCATTACAGTTCTTAGCACCATATGCTGGCTGTACTATGGGTGAATACTTCCGTGACCGCGGTGAAGATGCGTTGATTGTATATGATGACTTGTCAAAACAAGCTGTTGCTTACCGTCAAATCTCTCTCTTGTTACGCCGTCCACCAGGCCGTGAAGCTTACCCAGGTGACGTGTTCTACATTCACTCACGTTTATTAGAGCGTGCTGCTCGTGTTAACGAAGAGTATGTTGAAAAATTCACTAACGGTGAAGTTAAAGGCAAAACAGGTTCATTGACTGCATTGCCAGTGATTGAAACAGCAGCTGGTGACGTTTCTGCATTCGTTCCAACTAACGTAATTTCTATTACTGACGGTCAAATCTTCTTAGAAACTGACTTGTTCAACGCTGGTATTCGTCCTGCGATTAACGCTGGTATTTCAGTGTCTCGCG
>CAZAHP010000102.1:6774-9742 GCA_964484985.1 uncultured Methylophilaceae bacterium | reverse complement strand
TCTTCAGTGGTTTCTGTGACTGAGTTGCCAGCTGGTGCAGCAGCGGTGACTGATGGGGTTTCTGTGCTTTGTTGTGGGGCTGAAGTTGGGCCACTCACTTCGCCTGATTGGCCTTGATAGAGCACTAGGTTGCCAGCATCATTTTGTATGACTACCGCGCCGGCGCCAACTTTAACTTGCAGGCGGTCACCTTCTTGTAAAGCGACATACTCAGTACCACGAATACCAATAGTGGCTGTTGGGGTGCTAACTTTGTAGTTTTCTTTGTCAGTTTTACCAATCGCGCCTGTAATAGCGCGCAAGCCGCCTTTAACTAGCTTAAAAAAACCTTTTTCTTTGCCGTCTTTATTGCCAGTGTAGTTATATTCGTCTATCGTAAACTCTGTATTTGGCTGCAGTGAAATATAGCCGCCATCAGAGAATTTAACTTGCATGCGCCCACTGAGTGTTTTTAATGTGTCGCCTATATTCACCTCTGCACCTTTGCTGAGTGTGCGCGTAGCGCCATCTGCGCTTTGTGCGTTGACTGTGCCTGTGGTGAACTCTACGTTACCCACACCCGCCAATGCAGAGAGTGGGAATGCGGTAGCGACGATTAAAACGAGTAGTGCTTGACGATTGAGTGTAAGTGTTTGCATGGTAAGGCCTCTTAGTTATTGTTTACCAATTGAAGTCGTGTCTAAAGTTGACTGAAAGCACGGTTCTGTCAAAGTCGTTTAGAACGATATTAGACTGGCTGTCAATGTAGCTAAGCTGCGGTTTTATCAACCAGTTGCGCATGGGGGTAAAGCGCGCACCAATGCTAATTTCGTATTGCTCATCATCACGAGTTTTTAAGAATATGGGGTCACGCTGATCGTAGTTTCTATTTTCGTAGCCAGTGCTCACATAGCCTACCCATTTTGGTGTAAATGAAAGCTGACCACCTACGCGTAAGCCGTAAAAATCGAAGCTTAAAAAATCACCTGCACTACGTCTGGTTTCTTCTTGACCAATATAGGGGCTAACAAAGATGATGGGCGATTTATCACCTTCAAATACGTGTATCCAACCTGCTCCTAAAGTGGCTCTATCCGCATCACGAATCTCTGCGCCTTTGTAAGTGAGGCGTGCAAACTGGCCATAAACATTGGTTTGATTGCGTCCATCCCAATCGTATTGCCATTGCGCAGTTGCGCCGTGTGAGTTTCTAAATCTTTCGCTATCTAACTCAAACTCACTTACCTGTAGAGCTGCACTGACTGTATTTTTGAGGTGTTGGTATTTAAGGCCGAGGTTAAAATCTAGATATAGGTTGTTAAACTGTTCATCTTGATTATTAAAGCGGTTAGCGACGTTAACGCCAGAGAACCAGCTAAGTGTTTTATTAATTGGGCTACGCAATGACACGCCACCAGAAAGTGTTTTAAAGCTATCTGAAGTTTCTTGCGAACGATTACTTAAGTTAAAGAATACACCTGGGCGTATACCAGGAGCCGAAATCGCATCGGCTGAGGTGGCGCTGTTGATGTTGGTATCAAAACCTAGGCCAAAATCTAAATAGGCCGCGAAGGTGGTGGTTAGGCCTAGTGATTTATCAATCGCATTCATGTAGCGGTTAATTGCATTCACTGTTTCGGCGTCTGGTTTTTCACTAAGCAAATTATTAAGTTCTGCTTTTGCCGTATCAGCCTCACCGAGTTTATAGTGCGCTTTGGCAATCTCAGCACGGGCAGGTTGGTTGTTGGGTTCTACCGCGAGCACACGCTCTAAGGCAAAAACACCTCTGGTAACTTGGCCGCTTTCAACACCAGCAACGCCTAGAAGATAGTCGTAACCTACGTCACCCGCCATTGAAGATTCAAGCGGCTCTAGTATTTTATAGGCCTCTTGATACTTTTTTGCAGCGATTAAGCTACGCGCTTTTTCAATATCTGAGGTCTCTGCATGTGCGTTGCTGATGAGCGCACTTAATAGCAGCAGCGAGTAGAGTTTTCCCCTTGTATTTAGCATCATTTTCCCTGAGGCCCTTCTTTAAATTATTTAATTTTAGTGGCTAGCAATGGCAAAAAGTGAGGTTCTCTTAGCACACATGCTACATCTATACAGTTTTGTATGATTATATCCAAAAAAAACACGTTTACAACAGGTAAATTTTACTAAAAATAAAGCTTACTCACCCACAATATCTGCGCCTGCTGGCGGCTTAAAGTTAAAAACTTGGTCGGCAAACTTTGGGTTACGTTCTAGCTTAGAAAATTCTATGACCGTAGTGTGTCCAAAACTGTCGTGCAATTGCATTTTTTGTAGCGAGTCTTTGGCAAAGCCTAAATCAATTTTCTCAAAGCCACTGTCTTTATCTTTTGGCATGGCAATGACCCAGTCTAAACCATCTCGTTCGCCATCATCTTTGAGATCAAAGCCCTTTTCTATCTCTTTATTACCGGCTAACAATGCTGCGGGGCTAGAACCAAGTGCTTTACTGAGCATACGCACAGTCACTTGGTTAAGCTCTGGGTCGTATAACCACACTCTGGTGCCATCACCCACAATTTCTTGCACGTAGGGCTTAAAGTAGTCCCAGCGAAATTTACCTGGGCGCTTGAGTTGCATCACGCCATTGACTTCTTGCATTTTTTTGCCCTGCGCATCTAGCACCGTTTGGTGAAAGTCTGCGCGCATGGCATTGGTGCTTTCAAAATATGCTTTTAGCTTTTCTACGCCGCTTGCCGTTGCATGCAGGGGGGCAAGCAATATGCTAGCAAGTGTTATTAAACCTATGATTTTTTTCATCTTGAGCTTTCTATATAGTCGATACTGACTAAGCTTATGATTGATTTGGGGCAATCACTTCACGGTTGCCATTACTTTGCATGGCTGAGACTAAACCTGCACGTTCCATTTCTTCTATCAATCTAGCTGCGCGGTTGTAGCCAATACGCAACTGGCGCTGCACTGATGAAATAGAAGCGCGACGGCTTTTGAGCAC
>CAZAHP010000102.1:3201-6674 GCA_964484985.1 uncultured Methylophilaceae bacterium | reverse complement strand
AACAAAGCCTCAGCGCCCATTTGGTCTAAAATCGTGCGTGAGTCTATCTTGCTTGAAACCTGAAACGCTACACGTGTGGGCACGTTGGCTTTAATCAGGCCAGTAATCACATCGACTGATGGACGTTGCGTTGCGAGTACCAAGTGTATGCCGCAAGCACGTGCTTTTTGCGCAAGCCGAGCAATCAGCTCTTCAACTTTTTTACCTACTACCATCATCAAATCGGCGAGCTCGTCGATAACAACCACTATCAGCGGCATTTCTTCTAAAGGTTCAGGGCTATCTGGCGTGAGTGTAAATGGGTGAGGAATGCTGATACCTTCTTTTTTAGCATCTTTAATTTTTTGGTTGTAACCCGCAAGGTTGCGCACACCCAGCACCGACATAAGCTTGTAGCGGCGCTCCATCTCTGCCACACACCAATTAAGCGCACTAGCGGCTTGACGCATATCGGTCACCACGGGGGCGAGCAAATGCGGTATGCCTTCATACACTGAAAGCTCTAGCATTTTGGGGTCAATTAAAATCAAGCGCACTTTGCTGGCCTCAGCTTTATACAGCAAGCTTAATATCATGGCGTTAATGGCCACCGATTTACCTGAGCCCGTAGTACCTGCAACCAATACGTGCGGCATTTTTGCTAAATCAGCGACTATAGGTTTGCCTGCAATATCCTTACCCATGGCAATGGCGAGTGGCGAGTGCGTATCCGCATATACTTGTGAGCCTAAAATTTCTGAGAGGAACACAATTTGGCGTTTAGGGTTAGGGATTTCTAAACCCATGCAGGTTTTGCCAGGGATGGTCTCAACCACGCGCACACTGACCACAGATAAGGCACGTGCTAAATCTTTCACTAGATTGGTAATCTGGCTACCTTTTACACCTGCCGCAGGCTCTAACTCGTAACGAGTAATCACGGGGCCCGGCAAAGCGGTTAATACTTTCACTTCAATGCCAAAATCCATGAGCTTGCGCTCGATTAAGCGCGAAGTAAAATCTAAGGTTTCAACTGATTGCGTTTCGACTTGATTAGTCGCTTCATCTAATAAATGCACAGGTGGCAAGGGCGAATCTGGCAAGCCTTGAAACAAGGATACTTGACGCTCTTTTTCAACGCGGTCGCTTTTTGGCACTTCAAACACGGGGGTTTCAATATGTATCGGTGGCCTATCTTCAATACGTTTGCGCTCATTATCAACAAACTCCGTGCGCAATTGCTCAGCCACTTTACCCACTTCGCGATCTTGTTTGTCTTGCCATTTGGCGCGCGCCCAGAAATAAGCTTGCTCAACCCAGGCTCCAAGCTTTTCTGTCATCATAATCCATGACCAACCAGTGAATAAGCTAAAGCCTACCGCCCACAACAACAATAAACCAAGTGTAGAACCTGCAAAACCAAACATTGAACGCAACAGGCCATCAAATACTACGCCTAACATACCACCCTCAGCCATAGGCAGCTCTACAGGCAAAGCCAGTAAGTGTCCAGACTCCAACGTGCTAGAAGCGATGAGCAATAAACCAAAACCCACCATATTAAACAACAAAATGGGGCGCTCGCTCATGGCAACCACTTCTAAGCGCAGATAAACCAACCACATAGAATAAAACGCAAGCACCACCCACCACCAAGCGGAAAAGCCGAACAAATACAATAAAATATCTGAAAGCCAAGCCCCTACATTGCCGCCCAAATTGTGCACCAGAACAGTATCACTAGCGCTGTGCGACCATGAAGGGTCTTGCCTGTGGTAACTCACTAAAATCAGCGCCAAATAGATGCCGATGACGACCAACACCAGCCACCAAGCCTCTTTCATTAAATGCGCGTGTTTAGCGTTAGTCGCGTCGGTGTCTGGCTTAATAATGCGGCCATTCACGGGTGTATTTTTTTTGCGAAAAAACAAGATGGTGATTTACCCTAAAATTATGCAGATTGTTAGCGATGATTATAGCAGGCTGCACTAAAACGCCAACTTCATAATTTATTGATGATAACAAAGGCAATATGCGAGTAAAATATACGCTTTCTCGCAACACACTCAAGAAATGACACTTACAGAGCTTAGATATATTGTAGCTGTTGGACGCGAGCGCCATTTTGGGCGCGCTGCTGAGTCATGCTATGTAAGCCAGCCAACCCTTAGCGTGGGCATTAAAAAGCTCGAAGACGAACTAGGACTTGCCATTTTTGAGCGAGGCTCAAATGAAGTAAGTGCCACAGCTGTAGGCGAGCTGATCATTGCGCAAGCAGCTAAAATATTAGAAGAAGCCGCTGGCATTAAGCAAATTGCAGAACAAAGTGGCGACCCGCTCGCCCACCCGATTAGACTCGGTGCCATTTACACCTCAGGGCCGTATTTGCTACCGCAAATGATTCCGTATTTACGTCAACATGCGCCTAATATGCAGTTGATTATTCAAGAAAACTTTACCAGTGAGCTGCGAGAACAACTCAAACAAGGCAAATTAGATGCAATTATCGTTGCCCTGCCTTTTGCTGAGCCTGGTGTTGTTACACTCCCGTTGTATGATGAGCCGTTCAAACTAGCCTTGCCTGCTGATCACCCTTGGGCAGCACAAACCACCATTGCGCCAGAAGCCCTAGGCGATGAAACCGTTTTGCTTCTAGGAGCAGGTCACTGTTTTAGAGACCAAGTGCTTAAATTTTGCCCACAACTGAGCAAATCGCAAACCGCAAGCGGCATGCAGCAAACGCTAGAGGGTAGCTCATTAGAAACCATACGTTATATGGTAGCCTCTGGCGTAGGCATGACCGTGTTGCCATCCACCGCCTGCGTAGCCACACAAAACGGCAATGACTTGCTGGCGTTTAGACCATTCTCAGCACCTGCGCCATCAAGACGCATGGCACTCGCTTGGCGCAAAAGCTTTCCACGACCGCAAGCCATTGAGATGGTAAAACGCGCCATTTTGTCAGCACAACTCAGTGAAGTAAGCGCTCTAAACTTGCCAGCTCACGAGAATGCTTAAATAAACGATGATAGAGATTAGCAATCACACAAATATAAACAATCAATTTGTACTATTAGGCAAACCCACATAATATATGCGCCCAATAGAGCAAGATAAACACGTCAAGAAACACTGGATAAGTGAGCATTCAACTTCTCAAGCACTCAGCCCACTTACATTCTGTGTGTTTCTTTTAAAATAATATGACTGAATTAGGAGTATTTACATGGCAACAAGACACGCTCACCTATTGATTCTCGGGTCAGGCCCTGCAGGCTATTCTGCTGCAGTATACGCAGCTCGCGCTAACCTTAACCCAGTGCTTATTACAGGCATTGCGCAAGGCGGCCAACTCATGACCACTACTGAAGTGGACAATTGGCCAGCCGATGCAGATGGCGTGCAAGGACCAGAGCTCATGGCGCGCTTTCAAAAGCATGCAGAGCGCTTTAATACTGAGATGATTTTTGACCATATTCACACCACCCATCTCA
>CAZAHP010000102.1:0-3101 GCA_964484985.1 uncultured Methylophilaceae bacterium | reverse complement strand
ATTTTGGTAGATAAGCTCATGGAGCGCGTGAAAGAAGGGAAAATAGTATTAGAAACCTTTAGCACACTAGACGAAGTACTAGGCGACAACATGGGCGTGACAGGCATGCGCATTAAGAATGTAGACTCAGGTGCTACTAAAGACATAGACCTAAAAGGCGTGTTTATTGCGATTGGTCACAAACCAAATACTGACATTTTTGCAGGCCAGCTTGAGATGGAAGGCGGCTACATCGTCACCCAAATGGGCCGCGCGGGTAATGCTACTGCCACCAGCATACCTGGTGTATTTGCCGCAGGTGACGTGCAAGACCATATTTATCGCCAAGCGGTCACCAGCGCAGGTACGGGATGTATGGCTGCACTAGATGCTGAGCGTTATTTGACTAACTTAAAATAACTCACCTAAAAATAAAGCTAGCTTACTTAAAATAAGTTAAGTATTGAATAAAAAGCGCACCTTGAGTTTTAAAATGACTTAAGGTGCGCTTTTTTTCGCTAAAATAGCCGTATGAGCAATGCGGACGATAAAAATCCAGACCAAGAAGTAAACGATATTCAGCTTTTTCAAGAAGCTGTCAAAGGCGCTCGCCCGATTAAATCAACACGCATCGTTCACCCTGTAAAAAAACCCAAACCCATCCCCAAACAACTGATACGCGATGAGCGCCAAGCGCTGGTAGACTCGCTAAGTGACCATTACATCCCCGCCCACGAGCTAGAAAGCGGCGAAGAGCTGCTCTACCTGCGCGAAGGGCAATCGCCCATGGTGCTAAGCAAACTACGCAAAGGCCATTGGGTAGTGCAAGCGCATATTGATTTGCACGGCATGATAGCCGACGAAGCGCGCGCCTATGTTTCAGAATTTATTTCAGAATGCAAAAAACGAGGCATCCGCTGCGTGCGCATTGTCCACGGCAAAGGCCTAGGCTCAAAAAACCGCGAGCCCGTGCTCAGACAAAAACTACGCGGCTGGCTCATGCAAAAAGATGAAGTGATTGCCTACGCGCAAGCTAGAGCGACTGACGGCGGCAGCGGCGCAGTGCTTGTGTTGCTGAAGGCTTAAGGTTATATTCATACTTGCATTTAATATGCGCTCGTTTTTTGAGCCCAATCCATAAATCTAACCCACACTCAGGGAGCTTGCTGTGCCTATTAGCGATACTTTTTTAATTGGTTTTGTCCTTGCCATTATATTTTTCATAGTCATGCTTATTGCACTACTACTCAGAAGAGTAGTGCCGACTAACGAAGTGCATATTATTCAGTCTGGCAAATCGACTGTCTCATATGGCAAAGATCACGATGCAGGCAACACTTACTATGAGTGGCCAGCTTGGATACCAAAAATTGGTATTGTAAAAATTGTGCTGCCTGTTTCAGTGTTTGATGAAGATTTAGAGTCATATGAAGCTTATGACAAAGGTCGCCTACCGTTTGTTGTAGACATCAAAGCATTTTTTAGAATCACAGATTCTAACGTAGCCGCGCAGCGTGTTAGCTCGTTTGATGAGCTTCGTAGCCAGCTACGTGCTATTTTACAGGGCGCCGTCAGAACCATTTTAGCCTCTGCTGATATTGAAGACATCATGCAAGGACGTAGTCAGTTTGGTGAATCATTTACTCGAGAAGTCGAAGCTCAACTTAAAAACTGGGGCGTATCAACAGTTAAGAATATCGAGCTCATGGATATACGTGACTCTAGTGCTTCTAATGTTATTAAAAACATTATGGAGAAAAAGAAATCACTGATTGAAATGCAAAGCCGTATTGAAGTGGCTGAAAACATGAAACGTGCAAGCATCGCAGAGATTGAAGCCAAACGCGAAACTGACATTCAAGAGCAAGAAGCCTTACAAAAAGTGGGCTCACGCACTGCTGAAAAAGAAAAAGAGGTCGGTATCTCAAACGAGCTCGCTCAACAATCAATTAAAGAGCAAGCAAAAATCACCAAACAAAAAGAACTTGAGATTTTAAAAGTCTCTGAAGTGACTCAAGCCAACATTGCCAAAGACGTACAAATTGTTAAGGCAAATCAAGACAAAGAAACTGCTGCCATCAACAAAGAAATGGCCATTATTAAAGCTGCGCAAGAAAAAGAAACCACTATCTTGGTGGCTGAAGGTACAAAATCAACCACCATTTTGGTGGCTGAAGGTAATTTAGAAAGTAAAAAACGCGAGTCTGAAGGTATTGCGGTAGAAGGTACTGCTAAAGCCGAGGCCGAAAAAGCCATGCAATTAGCCCCCGTACAAGCGCAAATTGTATTAGCTAAAGAAATTGGCAATAACGAAGGCTACCAAAAATACCTCGTCACCATAGAGCAAGTCAAAGCTAACCAAGCAGTAGGTGTAGAGCAAGCCAAAGCACTTGCACAGGCTGATGTAAAAGTAATTGCTAATTCAGGCAATGTTGAAAATGGCATGAAAAACATCATGGACGTTTTCTCATCAAACGGCGGCACTAATATAGGCGCAATGCTAGAAGGCTTAGCGCAAAGCGAGCAAGGCGAAGCTTTACTTAAAAAGGTTGGCCTGAAGAAGATTGATGATAAATAAGTTCGGTTGGGCGGACTCGGCTTCAGTCTGCAACATAGGGCGTACCGCAAGCGGGTACGCCCTACAACTCTGTTAGACATCATGAAGCCCAAGCTCAGACAAACGCTGCAAGAAGTGCTTCAATCTACTTCAGAAGTCTTATTTCCTCATGAAATGGGAAATAAAATTATCGAAGTAAATTCAGTTGATTGCATGGGGGATACTCCTCTACATGTTTTGATAAACCGTGGGAATACAGCAGGCTCATTGTTATTAATTGAAAACGGTGCGAACATTAACGCTATAGGCGATATGGGCGAAACACCATTGCATATTGCAATACGTAAAAAAGACTTAACAGTGATTGGTGCCTTAGTAAACAAAAACGCAAAAATCAATATCGTCTCGGAGTTTGGTAAAACTGCGGCAGAACTAGCTAAAGAAAATGGTATAAAGTTACACAGTATTGCCTAACTCATCTCTAGGGCCTTGCCCTGTTTGAAAAGCACCTAGGTTGCAGTGAGTCGCTTTTTGAACTCCAAAAAACTTCTTAGCTTATTGGGAT
>CAZAHP010000101.1:0-9845 GCA_964484985.1 uncultured Methylophilaceae bacterium | reverse complement strand
AAGCACCTATGATGACAAAGTATGTTTACCAAATTCGCAGCCGCAATGGTGCGATTGTGGATAATTTGCAAATTTATGGTCGTACTGAAGAGGAAGCGAAGCGTAAGCTTAATCAGATGTACCATAATTGCGAGATTATTGATTCGCACATGGCGGCGTCTGAGCGTGTGGTGAACTCTAATTATGAAGAGGTGCTTAACCTTATTGTAGGTAAGCGCTAGGGTTGTTGATTAAGCCTGTTGTGATGAGTTCGTTAAGTAGTTTTAGGTAGTCTTGAGCGCCTGTGCTGCTTGCACTGTAGCTGAATACATCTTTTTTATATTGCGGGCTTTCTGCCACCGCAACATTTTCTGAAATCACTGTGTTACACAGTTCTTCGCCAAAAGCTTCTTTGGCTTGTTTCTCTACTTCAAATGTCATGCCTCTGCGTCTGTCGTAGCAGGTGAGCACATAACGTCTGGCGATTCTTTTTTTAACTACTGGCTCGAGTGCGCGCAGGGTGTTTTCTACTTTTTGTGCGCCTTGCAGAGATAAGAAGTCTGAGCTGATGGGGATGAGGACTAAGTCTGCAGCAAATATGGCATTGAGTGAGAGTACGCCTAGGTAGGGGCAGCAGTCTATTAGGATGTGTGTGGATGTGGTTTCTTTTTCTAATGCGTCTAGGCCTTGTTTAAGGCGGTTTAGGATGGTGGGGCCTTTGCCAAAAATAGAGTCTACTTTGATGAGCTCTTTATGTGATGGTATAAGCGCGCCGATTTGTGGCCATTCTACACTGAGTTGGCGCAGTGGGAGGCTGTCTTGGTAGAAGGCAAATAGACTTTGGTTGGCGTTGTATGCGGTATTTTGTTGAATTTGTGTGAGATGGCCTTGTGGGTCCATGTCGATGACGAGTGATTTTAATTGTTGCCTGTGCAGCGCAGCAGCCAGATTGAGCACGGTGGTGGTTTTGCCTACGCCGCCTTTTTGATTAAACACAGCAATGCGGCTCATGGTTTTGCTTTCATTCGGTGTTATCACTTTCTATGACTAAGTCTGGAATGTGGTTAAACGCTATGCGCATAGGGGCGTGGCTCAGTGCTTTGTGCGCTGCCCCAAAATATACCGTATTTTTGCCAAAACGCATATTGAGTTGGTCTAATGTGTTGCTTAATTTTTGCTGTGAATGCTTTGGCGGCTGTGAAAATAAATCTAAGGCATGGTGGTCTGCGCTCAATAGTTTATTAAACGAAATGCCAACGGCGTAGGGCGTGCCTTGATGCTGCGGGTATTTTAGCCATAGCTGCTCAAGTGCGTGCGTGAGTGCGAGTGTGTCATCCGTAGGTGAGCAGGCGCTTTCTGCAAGCCATGTGGCTTGGTCTATGAATTTAATTCTAAGGCTAATATGAGCGGTGTGCAGCTGGTAGCTGCGTAGGCGCATGCAGGCTTTTTGCAGTAGCCTGTGTAACACTGAGTGCGCTGATGATGGTGTGCGCAGCTCGGGTGCTAATACGTGAGAGTGCCCTAGGCTTTTTCTATCTTGTGTGTTGATTGCAACTTCTACGCCGCGTAGTTTGTCGTACATACGCTCGCCCTCTATGCTGCCCCAAGCCGCTCTGAGCTGCTGTTTATTGGCTGCATAGAGTGATGCTACGGTGTTTAATCCAAAGCGATTAAGCCTTGCCTCCATTTGTTTGCCTATGCCGTTTAAATCTCTTGGCTTAAGGGAATAAAGCTTGTGAGGTAGCTCATGTGCTTCTATCACCGTGCAGCCATCGGGTTTTTGCATGTTAGAAGCCACTTTGGCTAAAAATGTATTGGGTGCGATGCCTATTGAGCAGCGTATATATTCGCCTGCTTGGTTGGCAAGGGTGCGCTTGATGTGGCTGGCGAGTTTGAGAGCGTTTTCTTTGCGTTGTTGAGAGCCTGTGAGTTTGCATACCATTTCGTCGATAGAGAGTACTTTTTCTACATGGCTGCAAGACTCAACAATGCTAATCAGCTTGTGGTGGTATTCTACGTAAATGGCAGGGCGTGCTTCTACAAAGATAATGTCGGGGCAGAGTGCACGCGCATCGCGTACCGAAGTGCCAGTTTTAACGCCAAATGCCTTAGCTTCATAGCTGGCGGCGATGCAGCAGGTGGTTTCTGCCATGACAGCTAACACACCTACAGGCTTGCCACGTAACTGTGGCACAAGCTGCTGCTCTACTGATGCAAAGTAGGAGTTGAAATCCACATATAATGCGTTTAATGACATTGGGCGCTTTTTAAATGTAATGTTTTAGGTGAAACAACGACTAAGTAGTATCTGTAGTATCTCATTAAGAGTGAAATTTTAAGTGAAATCTTTAAAGGTAGATATGATGACACAGCAACAAATTGCTATTTTTGCGGGCGGTTGTTTTTGGTGTACAGAGCCTGTATTTAGCCAAATCAAAGGTGTGCAAGAGGTGGTTTCTGGCTATATTGGAGGGCACACACAAAACCCTACTTATAAAGCTATTTGCAATGGAGATACAGGCCATGCTGAAGGTATTAAAATTGTGTTTGATGCGAGTGTGGTGAGTTTTGATACTTTGTTAGAAATTTTTATGGTGTCGCATGACCCAACTACGCTTAATCGGCAAGGGAATGACATTGGTACGCAATACCGCTCAGCTGTGTTTTGTCAGAGTGAAGAGCAGCGGGCTGCGGTTGAGGCTTTTATTGCCGAGCTAAATGCAGAGAATGTTTTTGGTGCGCCTGTGGTTACTCAGATTAACGGAGCTGATATTTTTTACCCAGCAGAAGATTATCATCAATACTACTTTGCTAAAAACCCATATCAGCCTTATTGCATGGCGGTTGCTGCACCTAAAGCGGCAAAAATAAGAGCTAAATATGCAAATTTAATTAAAGCAGATTTAGGGGCTAATTAGTTTTTGTTACCTAACCACTGCCTGCGCCAGAAGATGAGTGCCATCGTTATGGCAATGCCAGACATAATGAGTAGTGCCCACCAAAAGCCATTTTCATGGTTAATCCAAGGCATGCGGTTGAAGTTCATACCAAAAATACCTGCAATCAGCGTGGCGGGCATAAATAACATGGTAATGACTGTAAGTGCGCGCAGCTCTATATTGACGCGCTGACTAACGCTCGCCATGTAAATGTCCATCATGCTGGATAAGGCGTCGCGTATAGACTCTAAAGACTCAATAAAGCTGACTGAGTGGTCATACACATCATGCAAATAGGGGATGGTGCTAGGTTGAAAAAAGTCTTTTTCATTACGCGCTAAGTGGTTAACAACCTCACGTAAAGGCCATACAGCGCGGCGTAGCTCAATTACCACATGTTTGAGCTGATGTATGCTGTATAAATCTGAATTGCTAGGTTTGTTTAAAATTTGGTGCTCTAGCTCTTCACTCGCGTCGCTAACATCGCCTAGCACGGTAAAGTAACGGTCAACAATGCTGTCTAACAAGGCGTAGGCTAAATAGTCGGTACCTAACTCACGAATATGCGCGCGGCTTGCACGCATACGCTCACGCACATGCTCAAATGAGCCAGTTGAGCGCTCTTGAAACGTCAGCAAAAAGTTGCGCCCTAGCACCATGCTGATTTGCTCAGACGAGGTGCTCATAGATTCTTTGTGATAATAAAAATTACGGGTTTCTAAAAATAAGTAATCTTCGAACTCGTCCACTTTAGGCCGCTGCTCGGTGTTTAAAATGTCTTCAACCACCAATGGGTGTAGTTTGAAAATGTCGCCGATTTGTTTGATTAAGCCGACATCATGTACGCCGTGAATATTAATCCAGAGTTTTTTATCTGGGTCTGGTACAAAGCTGCTGAGTGATTCAACGCTTAGCTCGCACTCAATCAGTTCATCAGCGTTGTAAACAATCTTACTGATGGTAGGTTTTACGTGCTTTTGAGCTTCTTCGTCGCCCACATATACCAGCGCGCCAGGGGGTAAGCCGATTTTTTTATTACGGGTTTTTTTACGCGCATGTAAACGAGGTTTTTTCATGATGCTAGCATTCTGCCTTAATGTAGCGTCTTTGGCAAAATGGCGCTTGAATATCGCTAAGCGTTAAATAAAAAACGGGGCGATGTGCCCCGTTTTATTAATGCTTAAACAGCTAAGAGTTACAGGTCTTTAGCATTTGCAGCCAAGTATTTTGCAACACCTTCAGTTGATGCGCCCATGCCTGGTTTGCCTTTTTTCCAGCCAGCTGGACAAACTTCACCGTTAGCTTCAAAGAATTGCAATGCATCTACCATGCGTAGCATTTCGTCAATATCACGGCCTAATGGTAAATCGTTCACTACTTGGTGTACTACAACGCCTGCTTTATTGATTAAGAATGAACCGCGGTAAGCAACGCCACCGTCAGCTTCTACGTCATAAGCTTTGCAGATGTCATGTTTGATGTCTGCTACTAATGGGTAACCCACTTGGCCAATACCACCATTGTTGATTGGTGTGTTTTTCCATGCAAGGTGAGTGAAGTGTGAGTCGATTGAAACGCCAATCACTTCTACGCCGCGGCTTTTGAAATCTGCCAAACGGTGGTCAAATGCAATGAGCTCTGAAGGGCAAACAAAAGTAAAGTCTAGTGGGTAAAAGAAAATAACTGCTTCTTTACCTTTGATGAAGCTAGCAAGATTGAAGCTTTCATTGATTGAGTTGTCGCCCATTACCGCAGCAGCGGTAAAGTCTGGGGCAGATTTGCCTACTAAAACAGCCATATTGTTCTCCTTGTTGATAAAATGTTACCAAAGTCGCCCTCAAGCGACTTTAGTATCTGATAGCGAACGATAGATTAAATCAACTTAAATTAAAATACTAATGAATTTTTATAATCACCTTGATTTATTAATGCTATGACAAGGTTAACAGCCTGTAGGTGAATTTGAGGTCAAAAATGCATCATTTCAGGCTTATCATGGTAGAATCTAAGGATAAATTTAATCTATAAAAGTTAGTTACAATATGAGTCAAGCACCAGATCAATTCGCCAAAGAAACCCTGCCAATTAGTCTCGAAGATGAGATGCGCCGTAGCTACCTAGATTACGCCATGAGCGTGATTGTAGGCCGTGCATTGCCTGATGTAAGAGATGGTTTAAAACCAGTGCATAGACGTGTTTTATACGCAATGCATGAGCTTTCAAATGACTGGAATCGCCCGTATAAAAAATCTGCCCGTATCGTCGGCGATGTAATCGGTAAGTATCACCCGCATGGTGATACAGCTGTGTACGACACCATTGTGCGTATGGCGCAAGATTTCTCGCTGCGTTATATGTTGGTAGATGGTCAAGGTAACTTTGGTTCAGTCGATGGCGACAACGCAGCGGCGATGCGTTATACCGAAATCCGCATGGCGAAAATCGCCCATGAATTACTCGCTGATATTGATAAAGAAACTGTTGATTTTGGCCCTAACTATGATGGCAGCGAGCATGAGCCGCTCATCATGCCAGCCCGCATCCCTAATTTACTGATTAACGGTAGTTCAGGTATTGCCGTGGGTATGGCGACCAATATTCCGCCACATAATTTAAATGAAGTGATTGATGCCTGCTTAGCTGTGCTACAAAACAGCGAAATCAGTATTGATGAGTTGATTGATATTGTGCCTGCGCCTGATTTTCCAACCGCGGGCATTATTTACGGCACTGTAGGCGTGAAAGAAGGTTACCGCACAGGCCGTGGCCGTGTGGTGATGCGCGGACGCACGCACTTTGAAGATATTGATAAAGTTGGCGGTCGCCAATCTATCATCATTGATGAGTTGCCTTACCAAGTGAACAAGAAAACGCTGATTGAAAAAATCGCCGAGCTTGTGAACGAAAAGAAAATTGAAGGCATTTCAGATTTGCGCGATGAGTCAGATAAATCTGGCATGCGCGTGGTGATTGAGCTAAAACGCGGTGAAGTGCCAGAAGTGGTGCTGAACAATCTCTATAAGCAAACGCAGTTACAAGATACCTTTGGCATGAATATGGTGGCCTTGTTAGATGGTCAGCCACGTTTGCTCAACCTGAAGCAAATGCTAGAAGCCTTCTTGCGTCACAGACGCGAGGTGGTGACACGTCGCACTGTGTTTGAGCTGAAAAAAGCGCGCGCACGTGGTCACGTGTTAGAAGGTTTGGCTGTGGCATTGGCGAATGTGGATGAGATGATTGCCTTGATTAAAGCCGCTCCAACGCCGCCAGAAGCTAAGGTCGCGTTGATGGCTAAAGCATGGAACTCACCAGTGGTAGAAGAGATGCTTAAACGCGCTGCTATGGAAGCCGCGCGTCCTGAAGGCTTATCTATTGATTTTGGCTTAACGCCAAAAGGCTACAAACTTTCAGATGTGCAAGCGCAAGAAATCTTGCAAATGCGCCTGCAACGCTTAACTGGCCTTGAGCAAGACAAGATAGTGACTGAGTACAAAGAGGTGATGGACATCATCGCTGATTTGCTCGATATTTTAGCCAAAGCAGAGCGCGTGACTGCCATTATCATTGAAGAACTCGCAGCGATTAAAGAGCAGTTTGGTGATAAACGCCGCAGTGAAATTGTAGCGAATGCCCAAGATTTATCACTAGAAGATTTAATCACGCCACAAGATGTTGTAGTGACGCTATCACACACCGGTTATGTGAAATCACAACCGCTTGAAGAATACCGTGCTCAACGTCGTGGTGGACGTGGCAAACAAGCGGCGCAAACGAAAGAAGATGACTTTATTGATAAGATGTTTGTGGCAAATACGCATGACTACATCTTGTGCTTCTCAAACCGTGGTCGCGTATATTGGCTCAAAGTGTATGAAGTGCCTCAAGGCAGCCGCACTAGCCGTGGCAAGCCAATTATTAACTTATTCCCGCTAGAAGAGGGCGAGAAAATCAACGCCATTCTGCCAGTGAAATCATTTGATGAAAATCATTTTGTATTCATGGCAACTTCTATGGGTACTGTGAAAAAAACCTCTCTGGTGGATTTCTCTAGCCCACGTAAATCAGGCATTATTGCCATTAACCTAGATGAAGGTGATTACCTCATCGGCGCAGAAGTCACCAATGGTACAAACGACATTATTTTAGTATCAAATGGCGGTAAAGCCGTTTGGTTTGATGAAGAAGATGTGCGCCCAATGGGCAGAAACACACGTGGCGTTCGCGGTATGCGCTTAGCTGACAATCAGCAAGTGCTGTCATTGCTCGTCGCTGAAAATGACCAACAATCTGTATTAGTAGCCACTGAAAATGGCTATGGTAAACGTACTGTATTAGCTGACTTCCGTCACTCAGGCCGAGGCACACAAGGTGTAAAAGCGATAGCCATTAGTGAGCGTAACGGCCTAGTAGTTGCAGCACGTTTGGTTAATGACGAAGATGAAATTATGCTCATTACCACTGGCGGCGTACTCATACGTACCCGTGTGAGCGAAATACGCGAGTTAGGCCGTGCAACTCAAGGCGTTACACTAATTAACCTTGGTGAAGGCGAGAAGTTATCAGGTCTAGAAAAAGTGGTTGAAAGCGACGACGACTCTGACGCAGATGCAGACCTTGCTGCTGATTCTGATAATGCCACAGATGCGGAAGCCGATTCTGATACAGATTCAGAACCAGATACTAATCAATAAGTTGAAGATTTAAGCATGACAAAAATTTATAACTTTGCAGCGGGCCCGGCTGTATTGCCGCAAGAGGTGCTAGAAACCGCGCGTAATGAGCTACTCAATTGGCATGGATGTGGTGTTTCTGTGATGGAAATGTCGCACCGTGGCAAAGAGTTTGGTCAAATCTTGCAAGAGGCTGAAGCTGACTTGCGCGAGTTAATGGCAATACCTGCCAATTATAAAGTCTTGTTTTTGCAAGGCGGCGCAACGCTACAGTTCTCAATGATTCCGATGAATTTGTTACGAGGCAAAGCAAAGGCTGATTACCTCAACACAGGCATTTGGTCACAAAAAGCCATTGATGAAGCTAGCAAGTTTTGCGAGGTGAATGTAGTCGCCAGCAGTGCAGATAAAAACTTCACCTACGCGCCAGCGCAAAGCGAGTGGAAGCTTAATAAAGACGCAGCCTACGTGCATTACACCTCAAACGAAACCATAGGCGGCGTAGAAATTTTCTGGACACCGCAAACAGGCGACGTGCCTTTAGTGTGCGATATGTCATCACACATACTCTCGCGCCCCATTGATGTGAGCCAATACGGCTTAATCTACGCAGGCGCGCAAAAAAACATTGGCCCAGCTGGTTTAACCATCGTGATAGTACGAGAAGATTTAATCGGCCATGCAAAGGCAGATACGCCTGCTTTGCTAGACTATAAAATCTACGCTGACAATGAGTCAATGTACAACACTCCGCCTACTTACGGCATCTACATGGCAGGTTTGGTGTTTAAGTTATTGAAAAAACAAGGTGGTTTAGCCGCCATGGAGCAAACCAATATCGCCAAAGCTAATCTGCTTTATGATTTCTTAGCGCAATCAGATTTTTACCATAGCCCGATTGCAGCAGAAAACCGTTCACGCATGAACGTACCCTTTACCTTAAAAGACAGCAGCCTAGACGAAACCTTTTTAAAACAAGCGCAAGCGCAAGGCTTGTTGCAGTTAAAAGGCCATAAATTAGTAGGCGGCATGCGCGCCTCAATTTATAACGCCATGCCGATTGAAGGTGTGCAGGCTTTAGTTGATTTTATGAAAGCGTTTGAAGCGGGGCGTTGATAAATCGTGGTCTGTCCCCGATTATTTTACCTATTATTTTAAGTATATCCGCCCACGATTATCAACCATATAAAACAGAGGCCTCAATAAAGATTGAGCATGAATAAAACAGAACGTGAATTAGCTAAGCTTGTGAAGCCAACTTTCGAGGCAGAGGGGTTTGAACTTAAGAAAGACTGGAATAGTTTTGTCAGATACACAGACTATGGATTTGATGATTTTATGATAGTTGACCAAGGACACTTGGATTATGACTACACCACGACTGTAGGCTGTGCGTTTAGCGTGCGTCATGATGCTATTCAGAATGTATATAATTCGATGGGATTTATTTATGGGGAAGATGGACAGAAACAGAATGTTACGCTCGCATTGTCTTATCCATTTATTCCTTGGCAAAGTCGAGAGTCCGAATTAAAAATCCACCAAGAAACGCGTGCTGTAGATATGCAGAAAGTGGCACAAATTTTTACCGAAGCTTTTAAGCAGCATGCATTACCATTTTATGAAAAATATGCTGATTTGCGTGAAGTTGAAGCAAAGCTTAACGAAGTACCTATGGCAAAGATTTGGCCTTATACTGCCGGTAGCGTAGACCCTGATACTCAGGCTGTCATTGGTCTATTGTGTGCAAAAGCAGTAAACCCAAGCCGATATGATGCTGTAAAATTAGCCTATATCGATAAATACATTGAGTATGACGCTGTCCCGGAACCTTACAGACAAAGACGTTTAAAGCTTTTGGATAAGGTAGATGGAATTGCAATGCAAAATAGTTAGAAAATAACAAAATAATCAATGGGGTCAGACTCCATTGATTTTAAAAAAGCAGCGGATTCACATTCTAAAATGAATCCGCAGTGCTCATTGTTCGGACTACACCTCCAAACTACTAACCACCATTTCAAGCGATGTTGTTGGCCTTAGTATAAGCTGGCTTAATTGTTTGCTTCCTTCAAACAACTGGCTATTTGAGATACCTTTATCAGCATCGGCTAATAGTCCTGCAAATGGTCCGGGTAAACCTACATTGAGTAATGCGTTTTTGTAGTCTTCTGGTGGTAAATTAACGTATGCAATCGCTTTGCTATAATGGCGAGAAAGCGCGGCTGCATATTCGCTCATGGTAAAAGCGTTGTCA
>CAZAHP010000100.1:0-9929 GCA_964484985.1 uncultured Methylophilaceae bacterium | reverse complement strand
TGGGTTTCTATCCAGTCAATGGCTTCTTCGCAATCTTCTAGTAAGTCTTCTAACAAATCGCGGGTAACGTAGTCTTGCATTTTTTCACAGAGGGCGATGGCTTCTATCAGTTGTGGTCTGTGAGTGTCACGTTCGATTTGCAAATCACCTTTTAGGCATTCGACGACGTTTTCGCCTATGAGTAGTTTGCCTAAATTTTGTAGGTTAGGCAGTCCATCTAAAAACAATACGCGCTCGATGACTTTGTCAGCTTCTTTCATGACTCGAATGGATTGTTTGTATTGGTAGTCGTTGAGTTTTTCTAGGCCCCATTTGCGAAACATGCGGGCGTGCAAAAAGTATTGGTTAATGGCAGTAAGTTGGTTTTTAAGTACCTTGTTTAAGGCGTCTATGATGGCTTTATCGGTTTTCATCGCGCGTTTACTCCGTGACTTTCATTTGGCTTTGTTGGTAGTTTTCTAAACCTACCAGTTTAATGAGGTTAAGTTGTTTTTCTAGCCAGTAAGCGTGGTCCATTTCGGTGTCGTCTAGCTGTTTAAGCAACATTTCGCGAGTGACGTAGTCTTGCGCTTTCTCGCAGGCTTCTATGGCTTTTTTGAGTTGTTTAACTACGTGGTATTCGAGCGCTAAATCTGACTCTAGCATTTCTTTGACGTTTTTACCGATGTTAAGCGGGTCACGTTTGCTGAGGTCTGGTGTGCCTTCAAGAAATAAAATACGTTGAATTAGGGCTCTTGCATGCAAACGCTCGTGCTCAGACTCGTGCAAGATATGCGCAGCTAGGTGTGGTAAGCCGAAGTCTGAATACATTTCACCGTGAATGAGGTATTGGTCGGTGGCTGAGAGCTCACCAGCTAATAAATGATTTAAGATTTCTATTATTTTTTTATCGCCTTTCATTGCGATTCTCCTTGGTATTAACTGCGTTAATGATACGCTAAGTCAATATAAAAACAAGAAGAAAATAAATTTATTAGTGTTTGTTTTTAAAAGCTTTTGTTAATAAAAAACGCAATAAAAATGATTCTTAATTAGATTATTGTTGCGCGCAGTTTATATTGATAAAGCGCTATTGTGGATAGCTTTGTATTGATTTGAAATATCAAGTTGTTTGATGACACTCATTTAAAAGGCTTAGCTGCCTAGCAGATGTTACACTTCTGAGTATCAATGTGCGAGCGTGCGCTCAAACTGGCATGTTCATAATGTCTTGATAGGCCGAGACTAGTTTATTGCGCACTTGTACAGTTGCTTGAAAGGCAATATTAGCTTTTTGCCCTGCAATCATCACGTCTGACAGGCTGACGGTATCGTCGCCTAGCACAAAGTTTTTGCCTAAGTTTTCTGCACTCACTTGTGCTTGATTGACTTGATTAAGCGAGGCTTTGAGTGCTTCTGAAAAATCAACTTTGCTTGATGGTTGTGTTTTAGCTAAAGCGGGGGTTTGTACTGAGCCGACCTCGGGCTTATGCGCAGCAGCTTTGAGCTGCGCTAGCATATTTTGTATTCTTTCTGGGTCTATCGCACTAACTTTCATTGTACTCTCCGCACTTTTATCTCCAACAGAAACACGCACTGGTGGAATTTCTATAGGTGCTACTTTATCAATGCAGCGATAAACAAGAAGCCAAAATAAACCCTGTTAATCCTGCTCTATTCCACCGATTGAACTTGCTAGCAAGGCTCATAATAGTTACTCATCGGCAATGTACCGAGAGCTTTAGTGTTATATAAGGGTGGCGTAGATTTAATATGGCAACAGAAGTCACAGAAAATACGTTTATGGGCGCGAATAGCGCAGTGATAGGTGGCAAGCTTATGCTGGTATTAGGCATAGCTGGGATTATTGCTTTTATGACCGTGGTTTGGTTGTGGAGTCAGAAGCCTGATTATCGCGTGCTGTTTGCTAACTTCTCTGATAAAGATGGCGGTGCGATTGTTGCACAGCTTGAACAAATGAATGTGCCATTTAAGTTTTCTGATGGCGGCACGGCGATTTTAGTGCCTTCTGAGCAGGTGCATGAGGCTCGTTTAAAATTAGCTGCGCAGGGTTTACCTAAAGGCGGCAATGTTGGCTTTGAGTTATTAGAGAATCAAAAATTTGGGGTTTCTCAATTTGTTGAGCAAGTCAATTTTCAACGCGCTTTAGAAGGTGAGTTAGAGCGCAGCATACAGTCTGTAGATTCTGTGCAAGGTGCGCGTGTACATTTGGCGATTCCTAAATCTTCAGTCTTTGTACGTGACCAACTTAAACCAACGGCTTCAGTCATTTTAAATATTCATGCAGGGCGTACTTTAGACCCACGCCAAGTGAGTGCAATCGTACACTTAGTCGCTAGCAGCGTGCCTGAGTTACCTTCTGAAAATGTGACTTTGGTAGACCAAAATGGCAATTTGCTATCTGACACCTCTAAGCAAGACGGGGCTAACCAAATTGACCCCACAAAGATCAAATACATTGAAGATATGCAAAGCAATATTGCTAAGCGTGTTGAATCTATTATTGCGCCTTTGGTTGGGCCTAATAATGTACGCGCTGAAGCGAGTGCAGATATTGATTTTTCAACTGTTGAGCAAGCAAACGAGAGCTACAAACCTAACCAAAAACCAGATGAAACAACGATTCGTAGCATGCAAACGAGCGAATCTCAAAGCACTAGCAGCACGACTGGTGGCGTACCTGGCGCATTAAGCAATCAGCCCCCTGCCCCTGCAACTGCACCAATCACATCTAACAATGCTGCAGGTGCTGGCGCTGCAGCGGCTGGCACACCTAGCAACTCACAAAAAAATGTAACCACTAATTTTGAAGTGGATAAAACGGTGCGCTACGTGCAGCAACCAATGGGCAATATTAAACGCTTGGCAGTGGCAGTGGTAGTGAACAACAAAACGGTGTTTGATAAAAAAGGCAAAGCCAGCTCTCGCCCTTTAAATGAAGCTGAGAAAAAACAAATTATCGACTTAGCTAAACAAGCGATGGGTTTTAATGCTGACCGCGGCGACACCATTAGCGTAGTAAACAGCTCATTTGTTGAACCAGAGGCTCAAGTAGTAGCGCCACTACCTTTATGGAAAGACCCAGCCAATATTGAGCTAGCAAAAGAAATAGGTAAATTTTTAGCTGGCATCATCATCATTATGATGCTCTACAACCGCATGTTAAAACCTATGATGAAGTCGCTCACTGCACCACCCGCGCTGCCAGTATTAAATGCTGAAAACCCTGCACAAATCACCAATGCAGATGGCACGGTTACACAAGTGAGTGAAGGTGAAGCGGCTGGTAACAATAACGCTCAAACAGGTCAGAGTTATCAGCAAAATCTTGAAATTACCAAGCAAATTGCCAGAGAGAACCCTAAATTAGTCGCTAATGTCGTCACTTCTTGGGTGAGCCAATCATGATTGATAACAACGTAACCAGAAGCGCCATTTTAATGCTGGCATTAGGCGAAGAAGAAGCCGCAGAGGTGATGAAACACCTAAGCCCTCGTGAGGTGCAAAAATTAGGCGCCGCGATGACTACGCTTAAAACAATTGGTCATGAAGATATTGATACTGTACTCAATGACTTTTTAGCAGTAGCGAGTGAAAACTCTACATTAGGTTTAGATTCTGATGACTATATACGTAGCGTACTTAACAAAGCGCTAGGTGAAGATAAAGCAGCAAGCTTACTTAGCCGTATTTTACAAGAGCGTGACTCAAGCGGAATTGAGAGCTTGAAGTGGATGGATGCAGCAACCGTAGCTGAATTTATTAAGAATGAGCACCCTCAAATTATCGCCACGATTTTAGTGCATTTAGAGCGCGATCAAGCTTCTGAGATTTTAAGCCACTTTACAGAAAGGTTGCGCACAGATGCCATGCTACGTATTGCGACACTTGATGGCATAAAACCTGCGGCGCTCAAAGAGTTGAATGACGTACTCGCAAAAGTGCTAAGTGGTAATGACAATATTAAGAAAAAATCACTAGGCGGTATACGCACGGCAGCGGAGATTATGAACTTCATGGGCGGCGAAAACGAAGCCCAAGTCATGGAAGCGCTCAAAAACTATGATGAAGATGTCGCTCAGCAAATTATGGACGAGATGTTTGTATTTGATGACATTATTGACATTGATGACAAGGGCATACAAACCATCTTGCGTGAAGTACAAGGCGATATGCTCATCCTTGCACTGAAAGGTGCAACCCCTGAGCTACGTGAAAAAATCTTTAAGAATATGTCTTCTAGAGCTGCCGAAATGATGCGTGAAGACCTTGAAAATCGCGGCCCAGTCAAACTCTCTGAAGTTGAAGCTCAGCAAAAACTGATTTTACAAATAGTGCGTCGCCTCTCTGACGAAGGTCAAATCATGTTAGGCGGCAAAGGTGGAGATGACGCTTATGTCTGATTTTCACATACTGAAAGCGGAGCAACAAGCCGCATATAAAAGATGGGAAATGTCAGCATTGCCAACTGATGGTAATGCTCACTCCAAACAGCCTGAACGCAGATCGGAAACGCGCATTCCAGATGAGCTCACCGCAGTCATTGAAAAAGCGCGCAAAGAGGCCTTTACCAAAGGCATGCAAGACGGCTACATGGTGGGCTTAGAAAAAGGTCGCGAGAGCGCAGAGGCGGCTAAAAATAGCCTACTTAAAGTAGCCAGTGAGCTATCTTCTGCCATCAAACAAGCCGATGAAAAAATGGCTGACGAGCTTTTAGAGCTGGCTTTAGACATCGCAAAGGCCATGCTTAAAACTAGCCTAGAAGCAGACCCACTTAAAATTTTACCTATCGTCAAAGAAGCCATACGCCAACTACCTTCTGTACAACAACCTGCCAGCTTGGGGCTTAACCCTGAAGATGCCACTTTGGTGAGAGCGCATCTAAAAGAAGAGCTCGCCGAAAACCATTGGCAAATTATTGAAGATGCCGACATTGAGCGCGGGGGCTGCATGGTGGTGACTGCCACCAATCATATTGACGCCTCAAATAGCACACGCTGGAAAAACATCAGCGAATCTTTAGGCAAAGTTAACCTCTGGGATGCTGGGCCAGACAATGCAGATAGCAAAGAAAGAACTTAAAAGTGATGTCTGAAAACCCACACAGCGAACACTGGAAAAGCTTTATGCATGACTGCCGTTACGCATTAAATGTAACGCAGCCACTTGAAGTAACAGGCCGCATTACAAGGCTCACAGGCTTGGTAATGGAGGCTGTTGGCATTAAGCTCGCCATTGGTAGCGCATGCAGTGTACCACTATCAGATGGTCGCAAAGTAGATGCTGAAGTGGTCGGTTTTGATGGAGACCGTTTATTACTAATGCCACAAAGCAGTATTGAAGGCATAGTACCTGGCACCAAAGTCTACCCATCACAAAATAAAGATACGCTTAGAAAGCCCAGCGCCGCGCGCCACCCTCGCAGACGCGCCTCTGACCATGCACGCCACCTACCTGTAGGCAATGAGCTACTAGGCCGCGTGTTAGATGCCGCTGGTAGACCTTTAGACGACCTCGGCCCAATTAAAACCAAACAAAGTGCCTCGCTCAATGCTAGGCAAATCAACCCGCTATCTCGTGCGCCCATTACCACGACATTAGATGTAGGCGTGAGAGCGATTAACACGCTACTCACTGTGGGCCGAGGACAACGCATGGGCTTATTTGCTGGCTCAGGTGTAGGTAAAAGCGTGTTACTTGGCATGATGGCGCGCTACACCACAGCAGATGTGATTGTCGTTGGCTTAATCGGCGAACGTGGCCGCGAAGTAAAAGAATTTATAGAGCAAATCTTAGGGGCAGAAGGCCTAGCACGCTCTGTTGTGGTTGCTGCCCCTGCAGACGCCCCGCCGCTCATGCGTATGCAAGGTGCCAACTATGCCACCACGATTGCCGAGCACTTTCGTAACCAAGGGCAGCATGTGCTGCTGATTATGGATTCACTCACACGCTTTGCCATGGCACAACGTGAAATTGCACTGGCTATTGGCGAGCCACCAGCCACTAAAGGCTACCCACCTTCTGTATTTGCCAAACTGCCTTCACTGGTAGAGCGCACTGGCAACGGTAAAGTGGGTGAAGGCTCAATCACTGCCTTTTACACAGTGTTAACGGAAGGTGATGACCAACAAGACCCCATAGCCGATGCTGCACGTGCCATTTTAGATGGCCACATCGTACTCAACCGTAGCTTAGCTGAGAGTGGTCATTACCCCGCGATAGACATCGACCAATCGATTAGCCGTGTCATGCACCAAATCACCCAAGCAGACCAGCAAAAAGCCGCGCTTAAACTCAAACAACTCAACTCGCGCTTTAATCGTAATGAAGACCTCATCAATGTAGGCGCATACGAAGCTGGCAGCGACCCTGTGCTAGATGAGTCGATACGTAAACATGAGCGTATCGCTACATTTTTACAGCAAGATATTACCGAGCGCGCAGACATGGAGTCTGGCCTCAATGCACTTTATGCACTTTTAAACACTTAGGGCACTTTTAAACAATTAGATTAAGCAGAGTAAATCATGACCAACACCACAACGCTTAAAACTTTAATCACACTTGAGACAAAAGAGTGTGACATGGCCGCTCAAAAATTGGCAGCCGCCAACAAAAGTGTTAAAGAAAGCGAACTCAGTTTACAAATGCTCATGGACTATCGCCGTGACTATATGGACCAATTCTCAGCCACTGCAAAAGCAGGTGTGAGCAGCGAAAGTTATAGCAACTTTCAACGCTTTATTAAAAAGCTAGAACAAGCCATATCAGGCCAAGAAGACACACTCAGCAATCATAAAAGAATCGCCGCACAGGCCCTGGCTGTGTGGCAAACCCATGAGCGTAAAAAGCTCTCTTACGGCCTGCTGCTAAGCAACGATGAACAAAAGAAAAATAAGCTAGAACTCAAAAGAGAGCAAAAAATGATGGATGAAACAGCATCGCGCTCAATTCGTGCACAAATGAGTAAAGCAAATATTCGTTAATTAGTTAGACTAACTTAAGGACGCATCATCATGCAAAACTTATCACAGCTCAACACACCAAACTCACTTGCCAATGTGATTGCGAACAAAAACGCTCAAACGTCTAATTCAGCAGAAAAATCGAATGAAGCTAGCTCATTTCACCAAACGTTTATGCGTCAAATACAAAACAAGGCCAATGAAGCTACAAGTCAGGCTCAACCCGCAGAAGCTGGCAAAACGGGAAAAACAACAACTGAAAGCTTAAGCAATAAAATAAAAAATGTAGACTCAAGAGCGAGTGCAGCAACCAACAAAAACACTAGCAAAGCCCAAAACAGCAGCGCGAGCGCTGCCAACAGTGATAAGGAAATGTCTACTGACGAGGTGCTAGACAAACTGCTAACACTGAGCAACGACGACATTCAATCTAAGTTATTAGACTTTGACAAAACTGAAAAAAAACCAAAACTGAGCACAGATGATGTGCTCTCTACTGATGAAAAAGCTACAGACAGCCTGCTACTACAACCAGCCACGCCTAGCTCACAACCTTCAGCAGAGGCCATGCTCGCTTCATTGCAAGCACTTAATCCAAGAGCAGGCAACAATAGCTCAGCCGATGCAGATAAAAGCGGCCTAAATATGATGGCTAGCAATACACAAAGCACGCAAAACCCTGTAATCAATACTGCGACTGAAAGCGCACTTACACCTGAGGCTGTCACTCTCACACCTAACAGCTCAGCCGAACAAAAAGCCGATGTTACAGCACCACAAGGCAAATTAGACTTCACCGCAGCCATTGCAGCCCAGCTATCTAAAGTCAATGATGCAGATGACTTTGCCCCAGATAATACATCTGCTCAAGACGCAAGTGCCCAAGCACCAAACCTGCAAACTGCCGCAATGCAACAAAACACCCTACAGCAAAACATTATCAACACACAAAATACTGAAGCCATTAAACTACCACTCGGCCATGAGCGTTGGAATCAAGCCGTCAACCAAAAAGTCGTGTGGATGGCAACCAACAACCAGCAAAGCGCAACTCTAACACTCAACCCGCCAGATTTAGGGCCTGTGCAAGTAGTCATCAACGTCCACCATGATCAAACTGACACCACTTTTTTATCAGACAATAAAGAAGTAAGACAAGCGCTAGAAGATGGCATGGAAAACCTACGTGAAGCGATGAAAGAAGCTGGCATTACCCTAGGCCAAACTAATATTAATGAGCGCCAATCATCGCCAGAGTTTCAACAGTCAAATCAAAGAAGCACTCAAAACAACAAATACAGCAATAACACAAAAGCAGACAACACTGAAAAACCGATCGCACGCCAAACTAATATCCGTATGGGTAATGGCTTAGTAGACACCTTTGCTTAAATCAACTAGCAGGCTATATCTCACAAAAAGCAGTGGCAGAATCAGCCATTGGTGGCATTGCAGAAACGCAGGAGATGCTGGGTTTTTGCGGAAAGCATGACATTACAGCCGATGTTGAGATGGTTAATATTCAAGAAATTAATTAAGCTTATGAACGTATGCTGAAAAGTGATGTGAAATCTCGCTTTGCCATCGACGTGAAGTCACTCAAAGCCTGATTTAATTTGACCTTTTACGTTTGTACGTATGAATCGATATTTTTTTGGTTTTTTTACACTCATTTTTATAAAATGATGCATCACTTAGCACATCGATCAAATAGTCGCATACCAATCTTACCTGTTGCGCTGCATGGCAGCGTTACTAGCGGCAAACATAAAAGCCCCAGCTGGGGCTTTGTCATGCATGATAGGTACTAACTAATCGAAAAGTTAATATTCTGATGTAAGCAATTTAGATGGTGATTTAGTTGATGATTTTACTTTGTCATGCAAGTCTGGCAACAGGCGATCAATCTCAATTTTGACCACTTGGTAGCACTCACACACGCGTTTTTCTAATAATGGTCTATCTAATACTTTTATGTTCCCGCGGCTATACTCGATCAAGCCATCGCGTTGCAGCTTTCCAGCGGCATCAGTCACGCCTTCTCGGCGTACCCCTAGCATATTGGCGATAAGCTCTTGCGTCATACTCAGTTGATTAGAACTTAATCTATCTAAACTCAACAGCAGCCAACGGCATAACTGCTGCTCAATAGAATGATGTCGATTACACACTGCCGTTTGAGTCATTTGCGTCATCAATGCTTGGGTATAACGTAACAGTAAATGCATCACAGGCCCAGCACGATCGAACTCATCTTTCAGGTTTTTTGCTTTCATTCGGTAACCGAACCCTGCACTTTGCACTACCGCACGGCTGGGGGTGGTCTCCCCTCCCATAAAAAGAGAAATCCCCAAAATTCCATCGTTGCCTACAACTGCAATTTCCGCAGAAGCGCCACTTTCTAAGACATACAGTAATGAGACAATGGCCGTGGTAGGAAAGTAGGCATATTGTAATTTACCTCCCGATTCATAGAGTGCCTGCCCCAGTGGCATAGTAACCAACTCCAGATGAGGCAAGAGACGTGCATAATCGCTATCGGGGAGTGCATCTATCAAATAGTTTTGCCTTGGTGAGTGATCGATACTCATGGTTCTTCCTTAAAAAATCGTATTGGGTAAAGTCACAATTCAAGTTTGAATGTTGAAAGTCGAGTAAAAGACTATAAGTATTAATCGTTATTTTATAATAATGAATAATCTCACTATGTCTGTTACCACACATAGTGAGTTAGCCACACTCTAGCTGAGTGTCCTCTTCATCTGTTTTTGTAAATTCAAGTGCAACATTTAGAGCGCTTATAAATTCATTAACTTTAATCGGTTTAGTCAGATATCGAAAGAACCCAGCCTTCAAGCCTTTTTCAATATCATGAGGCATTGCATTGGCACTGAGGGCAAGCACAGGGATATGCGCCGTTAATGGGTCTTCACGAAGAATTTTTAGTGCTTGGGTGCCACTAAT
>CAZAHP010000099.1:0-9940 GCA_964484985.1 uncultured Methylophilaceae bacterium | reverse complement strand
TTTTCTTTATAGATGTTGGTGTCAGCCAGTGCTAGGTTAATGCTCGTTTGTTCTGCTTCAAGCTGCTCAATCTCTGCGGGTAAGGCCTCTAATTCTTTTTGTTCTTTGTAGCTCAGTTTGCTGGTGGTTTTTGCAGTGTCTTTTGCGACTTCTTTTGCAGCTGGCTTGCTCGCTACAGCTTTATTTTGTGCTGTTTGTTCAGCTGCACGCTGGTTGGTGAAGCGTTGCCAATCGTCATAGCCGCCGCCAAATTCAGTGAGTATGCCATTGCCTTCAAAGGCAATCACTTGGGTAACGGTGTTTTCTAAAAACGCTCGGTCATGGCTCACTAAAAAGAGCGTACCAGGGTAATCTTGTAGCAAGCTTTCTAGCAGTTCTAAGGTGTCAATATCTAAATCATTGGTGGGCTCATCAAGCACGAGCACATTGGCTGGGCGTGCAAATAAGCGCGCAAGCAAAAGGCGGTTACGTTCGCCCCCCGAGAGTGATTTAACGGGTGAGCGTGAGCGTTGTGGCGGGAATAAGAAGTCTTCTAAATAGCTAATGACGTGTTTGCGCTCATTGCCTATCTCTACAAAGTCTGAGCCTGGGCTAATGGTGTCGGCCAGTGTTGCTTCTTCGTTGAGTTGCTCGCGCATTTGGTCAAAATAGGCCACATTCATGTTAGTGCCGCGTTGAATTGTGCCGCTATCGGCTTCTTCTTCACCTAAGATGAGTTTGAGTAGTGTGGTTTTACCTATGCCGTTAGGGCCAAGTAAGCCAATGCGGTCGCCACGCAAAATTCGGGTGCTAAAGCCTTTAATCAGAGTTCTTTCACCATACGCTTTGACTACGTTGTCTAGCTCTGCTACCAGCTTGCCAGAGCGCTCGCCTGCATCTAAATTGAGTTTGACATTGCCTTGGCGCTCACGACGGGCGGCACGCTCTAAACGCAATTTTTCAAGCTGGCGTACGCGGCCTTCATTACGGGTGCGCCTAGCTTTAATGCCTTGGCGTATCCATACTTCTTCTTGTGCTAATACTTTGTCAAATTTGGCAGCATGTGTTGCCTCAACTTCTAGCAATTCAGCCTTTTTGATTTGATAATTAGTATAAGTTCCGACAAAGTCGGTTAATTTGCCACGGTCAAGCTCAGTGATGCGTGTGGCAAGTTTGTCTAAAAAGCGTCTATCGTGGGTGATAAATAATACGCCGCCTTTAAAACCTAGCAATAAATCTTCCAGCCATTCAATGGCTTGTAAGTCTAAGTGGTTGGTGGGTTCGTCTAATAGCAACACTTCAGGGTCTGCGACCAGTGCGCGACCTAAGGCCACGCGTTTTCGCCAGCCACCAGATAGGGTGCTGACCATGGTGTCTGCATTTAAGCTTAAGCGACTCAGCACGGTTTCAACGCGTGATTGCATATCCCAGCCACCGCGCGCATCTAGCTCATGTTGCAGTGCTTCCATTTTTGGCATGAGCGCGTCAAAGTCTGCATCAGGTTCGCTCATGGCGTGAGTCACTGCGTGATAATCCACCAAGATTTGCTGCATTTCACCCAAACCTTCAGCAACGGCTTCAAACACAGTGTGTGTATGGTCTAAGGCGGGCTCTTGCGGCACGTAAACGATGCGCACAGAGGGTGCACGCCAGATATTGCCGTCATCTAATTTTGTTTCACCCGCAATGACTTTGAGCATGCTAGATTTGCCAGCACCATTGCGCCCGATGAGGCCTACGCGCTCACCTGGGTCAAGCTGAAAGCTGGCTTTGTCTAATAATGGATGGTGGCCAAAAGCGAGTGAGGCATTGTCTAGGGTGATGTGTGGCATGGGTGGCTTAGTAAAGATAAAGTGAGCGTATTATAAACGCGCTTGCACTTAGCGTTGTGAGGAAAGTGTGAAAAAGCAAATTAGAGGGCTGTAAGTAAGTGCTTGCTCTTGCTGGCGAGCCCGCCCAATAAGGCGGTTGTTGCAAAAACAAGCACTTAAATTGCTAAAGAAGTTTTACCGTGAGCCTAGCGGAGGCACGTCTCTACGCTCATTGCCTTTGTAGAGTTGGCGTGGTCTGCCAATTTTATGCTCTGGGTCGGTGTTCATTTCGTTCCATTGAGATACCCAGCCAGCCGTGCGAGCCAAAGCAAAAATCGCAGTAAACATGCTATTAGGTATGCCCATCGCGCGCATCACAATGCCACTGTAGAAGTCTACATTGGGGTAGAGTTTGCGAGATACAAAATATTCATCTTCTAGCGCGATTTTTTCTAGCTGCATGGCGAGTTTAAACATAGGGTCGTCGTGCAGACCAAGTTCGTTAAGCACTTCGTAGCAGGTTTTTTGCATAATCGCTGCACGCGGGTCCATGCTGCGATATACGCGGTGACCAAAGCCCATGAGGCGGAATGAGTCAGTTTTGTCTTTTGCGCGTTTAATGTATTCACCAATGCGGCTGACATCGCCGATTTCTTCTAGCATTTTCAGTGTGGCTTCATTAGCGCCGCCGTGAGCTGGCCCCCACAGTGAGGCAATGCCCGCAGCAATACATGCAAACGGGTTGGCGCCGCTTGAGCCTACTAAGCGTACTGTTGAAGTGGATGCATTTTGCTCATGGTCTGCATGCAAAATCAAAATACGCTCAAAAGCTTTAGACAAAATTGGGTTGGGTTCATATTCTTCACATGGTGTTGCAAACATCATGTGCATAAAGTTCTCAGCGTAATTCAAGCGATTTTGTGGGTACATAAATGGCTGGCCAACATTGTATTTGTAGCTCCAAGCTGCAATTGTTGGTACTTTTGCTAACAGGCGAATAGCTGCCATTTCACGCAAGGCTGGGTCTGACACATTCGTGTTTTCAGGGTAAAACGCAGCCATTGCACCTACTACCGAAACCATCACAGCCATTGGGTGCGCGTCACGGCGGAAGCCTCTAAACACGTTATCCATTTGGTCATGCAGCATGGTGTGGCTCTGTATAGACTGGTTAAACGTTAACTTTTCTTCGGGGGTGGGTAGCTCGCCTTTAAGCAGCAAATGCGCAACCTCTAAAAAATCACAGTTGTTCGCTAGTTGCTCAATAGGGTAGCCGCGGTGGTAAAGCAGACCTTTTTCACCGTCGATAAATGTAATGTTAGAGTTGCAAGCTGCGGTAGCCATAAAGCCAGGGTCGTAGGTGTAGACACCATGCTTGCCAAGGTTGCGTATATCAATAACATCGTTGCCTAAACTGCCAGAGAGTATAGGCAGCTCAATAGGTGCGCTGTCGTTATCAAAAGTGAGGGTGACTTTAGTAGGTTTCATCTTAGTGGTCAGTTTAAATTATAAATAATATCCATTTTTAACTAGCATAAATCGCGCCTAAAATACGCAAGCCCTTGGCACCTGTTACTTCTGGCAAGTTGCTTGGGGCTTGTAGCATGGTTTGCTGAGCCAGCCAAGCAAATGCAGCGGCTTCAACCCAATCAACGCCTATGCCTAATGCATCGCTAAGCTCAATTTTCACAGGATGCAGCAATTGCTGCAAGCGCTCTATGAGTAAATCATTATGTGCGCCGCCGCCGCACAAGTAAATTTCATCAACATGTGCACAAAAACGTTGCGTGGCTTGCGCAATACTCAGCGCAGTGAGCTCCAAAAGAGTGCGCTCAACATCTGCGGCTAGCTCATCATTTTGCAACATGCTATTTAGCCAAGCCAGATTGAAAAAGTCACGCCCAGTACTTTTAGGTGGCGGCAATTCAAAGAAAGAGGCTTGCATGAGCTTATCTAACAAAGGTGTAATGACTTTGCCAGTAGCAGCCCATTTACCTGAAGCATCGTAGCTTTTACCGATATGTAAGGCCGCCCAAGCGTCCATAAGCATATTGCCTGGCCCAGTATCAAAGCCAATCACTGGCATGTTTTGCATGGCGTCACTGGGTAAATAGGTAATGTTAGCTATGCCACCAATATTAATAACTGCGCGATTGAGCGTGGCGTGCCCAAATACCGCTTGGTGGAATGCAGGCACTAAAGGTGCGCCCTGCCCTCCTGCTGCGATGTCACGACTACGAAAATCCGACACAACAGTGATATTCGTCAACTCCGCTAATAGAGCAGCGTTGCCAATTTGTAAGGTGAATCCTAGTTCAGGCCGGTGGCGTATGGTTTGCCCATGGCAACCAATAGCTATAATCTCAGTGCTAGCGATTTCGGCATGGCTTAGTAATTGATTCACAGCTTCTGCATATAAATGCGCAAGCTGATTGCCCAGTATTGCGCAGCGTTCAAGCTCATTATGGCCGTAATCATGTAGCGCTAATAAATCTTCACGCAGCTGAGCTGGGTAAGCGACGAAGTGTGTATGGGTGATTTTACATGTGTTGTTGTCAAAGCTTACTAGGGCTGCATCGACACCATCTAAGCTGGTGCCAGACATCAGCCCTATAAACAGCTTGCTGGCATGAGAGTCGCGTATAAGCATCAGAGATTAATGCAGGGGCCCTTGCTGCCAATAGAAACTTATTCTAAGGCAGCAAGATTAGTATTGCTGAGCATAGTAAGTTGCGCAGTCATATTATGGCTAAACGCCATAAAAGCCGCTTTGTTTCTTTCCGCGATAGGTGCTGCATTAGGTAATGCAACGGTGACTGGGTCGCGATGAACGCCATTCAACAAAAACTCATAATGCAGATGCGGGCCAGTTGCTAAACCTGTCATGCCAACGTAAGCAATAGATTCGCCTTGTGAGACTTTAGCGCCGCGACGTAGACCACTTTCAAAGCGAGATAAATGCCCATAAACAGTGCTCACGCCATTGTCATGCTTAAGTACTATCACATTACCGTAGCCACTTTTAACGCCCATAAAATCAACCACACCATCACCCGGTGCTTTTACACGTGTGCCCGTTGGCGCAGCATAATCCACACCTTTGTGCGCGCGCATTTTATTTAAAATTGGGTGAAAGCGACCAAGGCTAAAACCAGAGCTAATACGTGAAAACTCAAGCGGAGAGCGCAAGAATGACTTATGCAAGCTTTTGCCTTCAGGTGTGTAATACACTGCTTTGCCATCCTCATCGCGGAACATCACAGCGCGATAAGTTTTACCTTGGTTGCTAAATTGCGCTGCCAAAACTTGGCCAGTGCCTACAAACTCACCATTGTTATAATCGGCCTCGTAAACCACTGAAAAATGGTCGTCTTTACGTAAGTCATTATTAAAGTCTATTTCACTAGAGAATATCTCAGCCACTTGAATGGCAATAGCGTCAGGAATGTTAGCCTTATCTGTAGCCGCAAATAGTGAGCTTTTGATTTCGGCAGATTTTAAAATTTGTCGAGTTTGAATATTTACAGGTTCAATTTTGGCGATGTATTCGCCCTCTGTGCGGCTAACAGTCAGCATATCCCCTGAATTAAGCTGATAATTTAGCTGTAGCAGCTCTCCTTTATCAGAGACTTGTGCTTGTATATTTCGGCCAGGCTTTAGCTGCGCAGCTAATTGTTTGGCGTCAGAATCACTGCTTAAAAATTTAATCGCCTCATCGTTGCTAATGTGCAAGCGCTTCATTAAGCTGGCAAAGCTATCGTCACGACGCACGCGGTCTGATTGCCAATAGTCGGTACTCTCTAATGAGGCATGCACAGACTCAGGCAGGGTAAGTTCTTCAACCACTGTTGAGATAGCGATTTCTTGTGTAACGGTTTGCGGCGCAATACCAAAAGCAGCATAAATGCCAAACAGCGGAATGCAAGACGCAGCTAATAGCCAACGTAACTTGAGCTTTCGCTCTTTAATTTCAGTGTTTTGCGCTAAAATACGCGTTTGGTTATTTTGCATAAACGACTGCTTAAATAAATAGTTGATGTGGGATAGTAACAGAAATTTTCAAGATGTTGAAATGATTGAGTAAAAATACGAATATTTTTATAAGGTAAGTGATGAATCAGCAAAATATAAGTGCACAAGAGACTATTTCTCAAGAAATTAGTGAAAGCCTCGCGATTATTAAACGCGGCAGCGATGAGCTACTCATTGAGCAAGAGCTCATAGAAAAACTCAAAACTGGCAAACCACTGCGTGTTAAAGCGGGTTTTGACCCTACCGCGCCTGATTTACACTTAGGCCATACCGTACTGATTAATAAACTCAGGCAATTTCAAGAGCTCGGTCATCAAGTACTGTTTTTAATTGGTGACTTCACTGGCATGATAGGCGACCCTACTGGCAAAAGCGCCACGCGCCCACCTTTAACTAAAGAACAAGTGATAGAAAACGCCAAGTCTTACGCTGACCAAGTCTTTAAAATACTAGACCAAGACAAAACTGAAATCGTATTTAACTCAACATGGCTCACCGATTTAGGCGCAGCAGGCATGCTCAAACTCGCCTCCAGCCTCACCGTAGCGCGCATGCTAGAGCGCGATGACTTCTCTAAACGCTTTAAAGGCAACCAACCCATCGCTATTCACGAGTTTATGTACCCTCTTCTACAAGGTTACGACTCAGTTGCACTCAAAGCCGATGTTGAGCTAGGCGGAACAGACCAAAAATTCAACCTGCTCATGGGGCGCGAGCTTCAAAAACAAGCGGGCATGAGCCAGCAATGTGTGCTCACTATGCCGCTGTTAGAAGGCTTAGATGGCGTCAACAAAATGTCTAAATCGCTAGGCAACTACATCGGCGTGGCTGAACCAGCCAACACCATCTTTAGTAAAATCATGTCGATTTCAGATGATTTAATGTGGCGCTATATCGAGCTTCTCTCGTTTGAATCACTACAAACCATCGCCAAATGGAAGGCCGAAGTCGCCGCAGGTGCAAACCCACGCAATATTAAAGTAGGCTTCGCACAAGAAATAGTCGCGCGCTTTCACTCCAAACAAGCTGCCGAGCAAGCCTTAGAAGACTTTCAATTGCGCGCCAAAGGCGGCATCCCCGATGATGTGCCTGAAATCAACCTAACCATAGAAGGCACAAGTATAGGCATTGCCCAAATGCTCAAAATGGCGGGCTTGGTAGAAAGCACCAGTGAAGCCATCCGCGCCATTCAACAAGGTGGCGTCAAGCTTGATAGCACAAAAGTAGAAGATAAAAATCTACAGCTCAATAAAGGTGTCACCGTGGTGGCGCAAGTGGGTAAGCGGAAGTTTGCTAAGGTTAGTTTGGGGTAGTAAAAATTGTGAAATAAATTGCTTTATCTTCCTAATACCCTTTGCAACATACCATTTTCATACTATTATTTAGAAATGTTTTATGGGTTAGATAATTTAGATTTATTTGCCAACAATTATTCTAAATTGCTAACTTAACTATTTAAGATTAGCCTTTGAATTAACAATTTTTCAATCAGGAGTTTTGGTATGTTAAAGAAAGCAACACGCGTTTTACTATGTTTGCTTGCGTTAGCACCTTTGCAGGGAGCTTTTGCAGCATCTGTCGTATATAGCATGAATCGAGTAGTAAATAATGGAACCATTAGTGGCACCATCACTACAGATGGCACCACTGGCATTTTGCAAAGCTCAAACATCATCGATTGGAACCTTACCATTAATGCCGATTCAGATGAGCAAACTGTTGGTCGACTGTTTGGCCCTCTAAGTGGCAATAATTCTAGTTTGAATTTTTTCCCAAGTAGCGCTCTCTTCGCAATTAACAATGGTTCGATTAGTACATTATCTTTTGATTTTGGTACTCCATCTTCCGAAATCTTTCAACTGGCAACACCAAACAATGAGGTTGTGTGGCAGATGCAAGCAGGCGCGCCCTTTCAAGCTGAGCTGATTAGAGAGGCCTTTCCGTTTTTTGTGTCTCCTATTCAGGCATTCGAGTCTCGTGGTCCAGTAATAATTTCATTGGGAACTGCTAATCTCGCCCCTACTGTTAGTCAGGTTCCATTACCTGCTTCGGGCTTGCTATTATTGTCAGGTTTGGGTGCATTAGGGTTAGTAAAAAGAAGAAAAAGTTAAATTAAACTCAGATAAAGTTATATTTTTACGAGCTTTGTATGGATAACTATCACCGGTGCAATTAGATTGCCCGGTGTTTTTAATCAATAGTGTCAGACACGGTAAACTGGGTTGCCAAGTCTTTAATTCTTGGCAAGATACCTTATTCATTCCCTCCCCTCCCCTAATTACTTAACATCAAAAATATGCGCGTTGTAGCCATTAAGTCTTATATATAAGCCATTTGATTTGATGTCCTCATGCTCGCGTAAGTAATTTTCTGCGGTGAGCGCATCTACTAATTGATGGTGTTCGTTAGCGCCAAGATCGTCAGCAATAAAAAGTCGCCCATGCGATACTTCGTGGCTGAGGTTGACCACTACTAATTTATATCCTGTTGTTGAGCGCCAGTGATATGCGATTAAATTTTCATGTGTGTGGTCATTGTTGTGTAGCACATCAAGCAATTTCCATTCGCCATCATGAAAGATAGTGTCGCTTGCAGCTTTAAGTACCGTTTCATACATTTGCGCCAGTTTGTTATCAGGCTTTTCACCCGCTGCTTTATTTAGTGGCATGGGTAAATGTATGGTTTTGCCCTCAAATTGACCTTGGTGAAAAAAGCGTAAGCCCGGCAGAGTGGCAATCAGCGTTGCAAACGCATTCAATGTATATGCCCCAAACACTTGTGCGCTTCTCGGCTCGTCATGGTTTTCTAAAAATCTAGCCATACGCGTTTGGTAAGCAATGTCGGCGGTGAGGTGCGCTCTCACTCCATTGGCTGGTGAATCGCAGAGGCGGTCATATAAGCGCTTATCATAAGTATAGGTAAACCCCATCTCCTGTAGCTGGTGCTCCATATCCCAATAAACCTCTGCCATCCAAATAAAGTCATCAGGCAGTGCGGCAATTGCTTCTTGCCAAAACTGAGTGGTGGGCACAGGTCGGTTCTGCGTCAGGTTTTCCCAGGTGCGCCCAAAAATATCATTCAGAACCAGCATCGCCATATCGCAACGCAAGCCATCACAATGTTGTGAAATTGTTTGCAATACACTTATATATGCATTGCGCAAATCCGCGTTATAAAAATCTAACTGGGCGGTATCCGCCCAAGGTGCAAAATAAGGGTCGCGCCCCCGTGCTATATAATAAGGTGCAGCATTTTCTGGCTCAATCAAATGATAGGCGCTTGGGTTGCGATGAAAATCAGCCTCCGAACCTTGTAGATAATACTCGGGGTGGCTGTATATCCAGTGGTGGTCGGGCCCAGTGTGGTTGGGTACAAAATCCAACATCAAACGCATATTACGGGCATGTAATTTAGCGCGAACAGCATCAAGCTGCTCCCAGTCACCAATATGTGCGTCAAGTTGGTAATCCGCGATAGAAAACGGCGAGCCTACCACATTCTCTATAGTCCAGCCTGGTAAGGCATGATCAAAAACCTTAAAAGAATTACAATCGGTGCGAAACAAATGTCTGCCAGCATGGCTACGTTTCCACACCCCCATCAGATAAACCACATCAAAACCAAGAGACTGAATTTTGTCCCACTCAGCATCAGGTACATCCGCCAGTCTCATCTTGTGGCCTGCACGTTCAGAGATTTCATCCAACCAAGCCCAAGTGTTAATTTGATAAAGCAAAGGATGTGGCTTCATATTAGGGCGGGTATTTGAAGTTTTAGTGGCATTGTTGTTTTTACTTTTATTGGCTTTGCTCATCATTAAGAATCCTTGAGGTGGATATAGATTGGACTGCAAGCAACATCATATTCCTATACATATATTTTGTTAAGAAGCAAACCAGATGTTGTCAGACACAATAAAGCCTAAAGTTGGGGCATCAAATAAGCCAAAAATCACCACAAATTAAACAAATTGTAATTACTTTGTAAAAAACATGATTTATGTATTGACCAAATATATAAGCGCTGTAGAATGCGCGCCTTCGCTTCAGAAACACAGCGAAGCGGGTTTAAAAATAAAGTCAAAATAAGTATTGACGCTAAGATTAAGCCCTGTAGAA
>CAZAHP010000098.1:8667-10018 GCA_964484985.1 uncultured Methylophilaceae bacterium | reverse complement strand
ATTAAAAGGCCCTCGCAACTTAGGTGCTTCATATTGTTTAGATAGCTCAGCATAGGTTGCAATTGGTTCTAAATGACGTTGCTCGCACAAATAGCCATACCAGTGGTTACCAATCGCTACATGGCCTATTTCGTCGCGCAAGATAATGTCTAGAATTGCGGCGGCTTCTAAATCGCCTACTTGGGCTAGTTTAGCGCGCATGGGTGGGGCGGCGTCTAGGCCTCTGGCTTCTAGCGTGCGCGGCACCAAGGCCATGCGTGCCAAAATGTCTGATTTGGTTTTTTCTGCCATCTCCCATAGGCTGTTATGCGCGGTGAAGTCGCCGTAAACGTGACCGATTCTTTTAAGGTGATTAGCCAGTAGTGAGAAGTGCAATGACTCTTCAGCGGCTACTTTTAACCAATCAGCATAGTATTGATGCGGCATATTCGGAAAGCGCCAAATTGCATCTAACGCTAGGTTAATTGCGTTAAATTCAATATGTGCAAGAGCATGTATCATGGCTGCACGGCCTTCTTCTGTGCTCATAGAGCGCCTTGCTACCAAGCGCGGTGGCACTAACTCTGGCTTAGATGGTTGGCCGGGTATAGGCGCATGAGCTTCTAGCGCTGTATGTGGCTCAAGTGTGATTTGAGCATCTGCCCAGCTTTTTTGTAAAAGACGTACACCTATAGATTTCTGAGTAGCGTCTACCACCGAAAGCCAATAAAGTGCGGCTAACCTTAACTCTGTTGGCTGTAGTGAGGAATGTAATTTTTTTATTGTCTTCAAACCGGCTCCTGCTTTGCAATACCAGCGTAAACCTTCATACTCAATGATGCGTTATGATTGTTACAACCATTCATTAGAAAGCATGTGTCATGCCAAAACTGCTTAAAACTTATGTATCTAAAACGCTAAAGTTACTACGGCAAGCGCCCTACTTTGCATTGGGCCTTATTCTAACCTGTATTGTCGGCTGTAGCACTATGCCGAAAACATTCACTATCAGCGAGGGTGAGTTACAAAAAAAGTTAGCTGAACATATTGCGATACCAATCAGCTTGCTTAAGATTTTTGATGTGTCTTTAAGCAACCCGATTATTAAGCTTGATGCGGGTAGCGAAAGACTTTTCGCTCACGTTGACACTAAAGTTAGCAACCCTTTCAGTAAGCAACCGCTTTTAGGCAAGATTGATATTTCAGGTAAGCTGCGTTTTGATGCAGAAAAAAGCGCCATCGTCTTGGTCGATGCAAAGCTTGAAAACTTAAATATAGACAGTTTAAGTTTTGATAAAAAATCCAACGAATATACTGAGATTATTCAAATACTTTCGAGCAAGCTTGGGCAAGAGTTGTTAAACAATCTTGT
>CAZAHP010000098.1:0-8567 GCA_964484985.1 uncultured Methylophilaceae bacterium | reverse complement strand
AGATTATTCAAATACTTTCGAGCAAGCTTGGGCAAGAGTTGTTAAACAATCTTGTGTTGTACAAAGTCAAACCAGAAGGCCTTGTGGTGGGTAACACGCACTACATGCTAAAAGAGATTAAAGTGGTAAAAGATGCGCTGCAAATCACACTATTGCCGCAATAAGAGCGCCTTAATAAAAACGCCCAGTTGAACTGGGCGTGATTTTTACAAAACCAAGTTATCTAAAAACGTTTGCTAAATTTCTGATGCAAAATTGGGTGTTGGTTTTAATTGATGCGTTATTTAATCGGCACCCAAACCAACTCGCCTGCTTTCATATCGGGTACTAGTATGTACTTCTGGTCGGCAGATAATGCAATGTCAGCGGATGCTTTAAAACCTTCTTGTATTAGTTTAACTTCATCATGCATTACACTGAATAATTTACCATTTTTCCAATCGCTCACGTACATCACGCCATTAGGGTGATGTACTACACCATCGCCGCCGCCAAAGCCAGCTGCAAGGTCTATCATGTTGTGCGTTTTCATATTCAGGCTATACAAAATACCTGAGGTAAAATCAACCCAGATTAATACATCGCCAGTATCATCCATCAGTAAACCATTAGGCGTTAATACACGTGGGTCTTGCTTGCTGTCTATCACCAAAGTTGTTTTGCCCTCTGGGTCAATACGGTAAATAGCACCGCCAGCGCCTTTTAAATCGCCGCTATCGCTCACGTATAAATTGCCTAAGGTATCGGGCTCTAAATCGTTTAAAAACTGCGGGGTTGAGGCAAATGCTTCTGCGGGCACAAATACTTGCCATTTACCATCTGGTGTGACTTTAAGAATACGCGTTTTGTCTGCCACATAGAGTATGCCTTTTATCAGCGCTAGACCTTTGGGGTCATCCATGCCGCTGGCAAATACGCTTACTTTGCCATTTTTATCGATAACGCTAATTTGACCATCGCCATCTTTGCCAAACTCACCGATTTCGGAGATATAAATGCGCCCATCTTTAGCTGCCACTATTGACTCAGGTGTTTTAAAACCTGTTATTTTCGTAGGCTCAGCAGCGCAAGCTAGTTGCATGCTCGCAATCGCGATTAGCGTTGCGAGCAATTTGATTTTTTGTTTCATTGATTTACCCTCATTTAAATGGCCTTAAAACGACATAAGCTGCACTTTGGGTACAGGAAATAAGCTAACTGTAGAACACGGTGTAGCAGACTGCGTTACATCAATGGCAGTGCTTATTGCCGTTTGTATTTTAGCGTCAGCTTGCATTTTATCGGCGACTATCTGCATGCTTTTATTATACACCTCTTGTACTTGCAAGTCTGGCTTTATATCTAAAAAGCCTACTTTATTAGCCTCGCCAACGTAGGTTTCAATAAGTTTTCCATCATGGGTATAGGCCACGGCTGTGATTGTTCCATAATAAATTTGAGATTGAGGGTTGTAAAACATACGCGGCCTTAACCATACTAGTAATTGCCCAGTTTGTTGGCTAGCATCACACATGCTAATTTCACCAAAACGCCCACCTAATATTTCTTTGGCTGACTTTTCTACATAAGGGCCTTGGCTAAACCAATAATCTCGAAAATATTGCCAAAGCTTAATTTGGTTTTCGTACTCTTGAGGCTGAATATACACCAAGAGTTTGTTTTGTGCATTTGCGCTGGCAATATTGCCTAACAATAACAGCATTAGTAGTCTTGATAAATTTTTTCTCATGTTTTACTCCTTATTTTTCTGTGAGATTCTGTAGATTACGCCCATCACATCATCTGAGACGTAGATTGCACCATCATTTCCAACCAAGACATCTACTGGCCTACCCCAATACTCATTCGCTTGCAGCCAGCCTGTAGCAAAGTCTTCCGTTGAGACAGGCTTATTGTCTTTAAATTCCACGCGCATTAATTTATAACCAGCGGCTTGTTTGCGATTCCACGAACCATGAAAAGCAACAATCGCGTCTTGTTTGTAGTCCGTGGGCACATTCGCTTTGTCTAAAAAGCTAATGCCTATGGGGGTTGTATGTGAGGTAAAAGTGATCGCTGGCGCTTGTGTATTTGCGCAAAAACCTTCTTCGCCGGCAAAGTTAGGGTCTGTAAACTGCTTACCCCAGCAATGTGGCCAACCGTAGTGTTTGCCTGCTTCAATCATATTAAGGTGCTCTGGTGGCAACTCATCATTCACTTTGCCATTTTTATACTCAGAGCGATTATCCGCGCCCTCATTTGTAGCATACATTTGACCCGTTACAGGGTGCCATGCAAACCCTTGTGAATTTCGTAAGCCCTTAGCCCATATGGCTGTTGGGGCGTGTCTGCCTAAGGTCACCAAACTACCAGCTGGCTTGCCTTCTAAGGTGTAACGTAAAATAGTTGCACGTGTGGCATCATCTTCAATACAAACATTACAACTTGAGCCTACGTTTAAATATAAATGATTGTCAGGGCCGAGCTTTAAAGATTTAAGTGTGTGCCCTCCTGTTGGTAAATCTCGAATAATGTGGGTGACACTGCTTGCAGGCCATTTACCCTCTTTTTGCTCTAATCTCACCACACCATCTTTATTGGCCACATACAACGTCCCTTTAGCAAAGGTTAATCCGTGTGGGGCGTTGAGACCCTCTTCAGCGACTAACACGACTTTATCCGCTACACCATCATGATCAGCATCTGGTAGCATGACCACTTTGTTTTGCTTAGTGAGGCTAAGGTAAATGTTACCATCAGGTCCAAGCGTCATCATGCGAGCGCCAGCCAATGATGCACTGGGCTGATACCCCGCAAAGTATTCAATTTTAAACTGTGGTGAGAGCTTAATATTGCTCAGTTGAGATGCTTTAGGCGCATCAATATAGCTAACAACAGCGCTGCCTAAGCTCACAAATGCAACAAAGATAATAAGCGCAGCCAATGCAAATTTAAGTGTTTTTAAAATCATCAATACTCCAAACCCATCAATTTAAGTCAGCGTATCTGACCAAATATTACTAGCCCAATATTGCGCATATTGGCCTTCTTCAAGGCTGGGCGCAGTGGATACCCCGCCGCCTTCAGCTGAGAGCATCATTTTTTTAGTAGCGTCATAGCGATATACATTGGCCACATGCATTGCCATTGTATCGTTCACGTAACTATAGCAAGTGTTAGCAAATACTGGAGATGGGTCTGGCGCTTGTTGGTTTAACATCGCCACAATTGCGCTGGCACACACTTTGGCTTGTGAGGTTGCCATATGCGCTGATTTTGGTAGTGCCGAAAACACAGCATCGCCAATCACATGCACATTGGCTACGTTTTTTGACTCGTAACTTAAAAAATCTACCTCACACCAGCGCTTATCAATATTCATCACGCCAGCGAGATTTGCAACCACGCCAGCACGCTGTGGAGGAATAATATTCAATACATCAGCTTTTACCATCTCAAACTCTGTATTGACTGTAAGCGTGTTCACATCAAGTGCAGTCAAAGCACTATTGGCGCGATAATCTATCATGCCCGCATACATTTCATTGAACACTTTCGTGAATAAAGCCTTCTTTGAAGTGATTTCAGGGTTAGCATCTAACACGATGATTTTTGCTCTAGGCTTATGCTGTTTAAAATAGGAGGCCACTTGGCATACACGCTCATAAGGCCCAGGCGGACAACGATACGGCGCTTTTGGAATACTCATCACAAATACGCCACCATCAGGCATTGTTTCGAGCTGCCTACGTAGTGCAATGGTTTGCTCCCCTGCCTTCCACGCATGTGGAATGCGGCTTTCAGCAGCTTGCAAGGTCGGTAGACTGTCGTAGATAAAATCTATGCCCGGCGCAATAATGAGCTTGTCGTAATTTAATTCACCATGCGCCATGCGCACTTTACGCTGCTCAGTATTGATGGAAGCCACATGGTCTTTAACTAAACGTATGCCATGATTGGTTTTTAGGCCATTAAAGCTAAAGCTTAAATCCTTAATCGTTTTGCTGCCCCCCAATACTAAATTACTAAGTGGGCATGAAATAAAATAAGGCTTAGGTTCAACAATGACTACTTCAATTTGTTGATTGCTCCACATGCGAATGTATTTGGCTGCGGTGGCTCCTGCGTAACCACCACCTACAACCACCACACGCGCTTTTGATGATGAGGATTTAGGCATGGCACTACATGCACTAAGCGCGCTACTCGCTACGCCATACTTTATAAAATCACGACGGTTAAAAGTCATCATGCAAGCTTTTATCGGTATGGTTTGGGTAATGAAGCGGCAGTGCGCTTTTGCGATGAGAAGTAATGAGCCAACTGCTCTATTTCTTCAGTGGTCAAGCCTTTTGCATGTCTGTGCATGACAGTTGATGCGCGGTTACCAGTTTTAAAAGCCAGCATTTGCTGGCTAAAATATGATGCATCTAAACCAGCAAGTACCGCACTTCCGCTAACACTATTTCCGTTAGTGCCGTGGCATGCCGCACACGAAGCGGCTAGTATTTGTATATGGGTGTTAGTGCTGATTGAAGCCGAGGGTTCGGCAAAAGAAAAGTGAGAAGAGGCCAAGAAGCTCAGTATGAATACTAAACTTAATAGCCTCTTTATCATGACTTGTAATTTACTCTCATGATGTTAAGAATAAACTTAGAAGCACTGGTCTTTACAGCCTTCTTCAGATACGCCTAAGCTAAGCAATAAATCAGCCATCTTAGTGTTACCTGAATCACGTACTGGGCGAATAATTGATACATCAGCTTTCAGCTTGATATTTTTATCAGCACCTTGTTCTATCAAGTATTTCACAATTTCAGGATAGTTATTTAATGCGGCTAAATGTAGAGCAGTATTTTTACTAATAGGATGTTGGTAGTCTAATTTAGCGCCTTTAGATATTAAATACTTAACAGTTTCTAATTGTCCTGCATTGGCTGCAATTTGCAATGCGCTCCAACCAAAAAACAGCTCATCAATCTTAACACCATCGCTATCCATCAGTTTCTTTACATATTTTATGTTGCCATCACGTAATGCTTCTGTGTAGGTCATGTAGTCATCATCAGAAATTGCAAAAGCCGAGGCTGAGATGCTAAGTGTTAATACTAAGAATAATGCTTTAATCAATTTCATGTCTAACTTCCTCAATCTGTTATTAAAATTAAATTTTAAAAAAACTACTTAGCCTACCCATTTTCTTGCATTGCGGAACATGCGTATCCACGGCGCATCTTCAGCCCAGTCATCAGGATGCCATGAGTGCTGTACTGTACGGTATACCCGCTCAGGATGTGGCATCATAATACTAAAACGACCGTCTGTGGTAGTTAAACCTGTCACCCCTTGCGGTGAGCCATTTGGGTTAAATGGATACACTTCAGTAGGTGCGCCAGCATTATCTACAAAACGCATACTGACCAGTTTTTTAGCCAATACGTCATTGACAGCAGATTCTTGAGAAAATTCCGCAAAACCTTCACCATGTGCAACAGCAATTGGCATGCGGCTTCCAGCCATACCTGCAAAGAATAATGAAGGTGATTCTAGCACCTCTACCATCGCAAAACGCGCTTCAAATTGCTCTGATTTATTGCGCACAAAATGTGGCCAATGTTCAGCACCTGGAATAATGCTGTGCAGGTTGCTCATCATTTGGCAACCGTTACACACGCCTAGTGCAAAAGAGTCATTACGTGTGAAAAACGCGCTAAATTCATCACGTGCACGGCTATTAAAGAGGATAGACTTTGCCCAACCTTCGCCTGCACCTAATACGTCACCGTAGGAGAATCCGCCACAGGCTACAACGCCTGCAAAATCCTTCAGTGTGACGCGGCCTGAAATAATGTCGCTCATGTGTACATCCACACTATGGAAGCCCGCACGGTCAAAAGCGGCTGCCATTTCCACATGGCCATTGACACCCTGCTCACGCAAAATCGCCATTTTGGGGCGCTTGCCAGTGCTTATGTACGGTGCTGCAATATTTTCACTTGGGTTAAAGCTTAGTTTTGCATGTATGCCTGCGTCAGCTTGATTGAGTATGCGGTCATACTCTTGTTGCGCGCAGGCTGGATTATCGCGCAACTTTTGCATTTGGTAAGTAGTGGCAGACCAAGCACGGTGGAGATTAATGCGGCTATCGCTAAATACGGTTTTTGCGTCCTTAACGATTTGAATATCACTGCCCGTTGTTACCGCGCCTATGATATGCACACAGCCACCGACAGCAGCTTTTAAGTGGGCTAAAACAGCGTCTGCTTCACCTGCTCTGACTTGCACCACAGCGCCTAGCTCTTCGTTATAGAGCACGGCAGCTACATCATCTGCAAGGCTGGAAATATCGAGCGCCAAACCACAATGCCCAGCAAACGCCATTTCAACTACTGTAGCAAACAAACCGCCATCTGAACGGTCATGGTATGCCAGCAACTTGCCAACTAAATTCAGATGTTGTATCGCTTTAAAATAGGCGCTGAGTTGAGCTGCATTTTCTACGTCAGGCGCTTGATTGTCAGTCGCGCCATAGACTTGCGCTAAAGCTGAGCCGCCCATGCGATTTTTGCCGTTGCCTAAGTCAACTAAAATCAGCTTAGTTTCGCCTAAATCTGTACGCAGTTGCGGCGTCATGGTTTTACGTGCATCAGGTGTGGCGGCGAACGCTGTCACTACGAGTGAAATTGGTGCAGTCACTGCTTTTTTCTCTGCGCCCTCTTCCCACACGGTTTTCATCGACATTGAGTCTTTACCCACTGGAATGCTAATCCCCAATGCTGGGCAGAAGTCCATGCCGACCGCTTTTACAGTGTCAAATAAAGCCGCATCTTCACCTAAATGGCCAGCTGGTGCCATCCAGTTAGCTGAGAGTTTTAAGTCGCTAATATCGTCAATCAATGTGGCTGCTATATTGGTAATCGCCTCGCCTATGGCCATGCGACCAGAAGCTGGCGCGTTAATAAGCGCTAGCGGTGCCTTTTCACCAATGGCAAACGCTTCGCCACGGTAGGTTTCATAACCTGCCAATGTCACTGCCACGTCTGCTACAGGCACTTGCCAAGGACCAACCATTTGGTCACGCGCCACCATGCCCGTTACAGAGCGGTCGCCTATCGTGATTAAGAAGGTTTTATCTGCAACACCAGGTAAATGCAGTACGCGTGTGGCTGCATCTTTTAGGTCAATCTTGCTGGTATCGAATTGCGTTAAAAGACGCGTATGGTGCTGCACATCACGTGTCATTTTAGGCGGCTTGCCTAGCAATACGGATAAATCCATATCTACTGGTTTGTTATCAAAATGACTATCAGCAACGGTGAGATGACGCTCTTCTGTTGCATAGCCTATCACCGCAAATGGGCAGCGTTCGCGCTCACAGATCTGTTTAAATAAGCTTAAGTTGTCTTGAGATACCGCCATGACGTAACGCTCTTGCGATTCGTTACTCCACAGCTCGCGCGGTGACATGCCCGGCTCTTCATTGTGTACATTACGCAATTGGAACAAAGCACCCACACCAGCATCATTCACCAACTCGGGGAAGGCATTTGAAATACCGCCAGCGCCTACATCATGTATGCTCAAAATTGGGTTAGCATCACCTAGCTGCCAGCAACGGTCTATCACCTCTTGCGCACGGCGCTCTAGCTCTGGGTTACCACGTTGCACAGAGTCAAAATCTAGGTTTTCAGTATTCGCACCAGTATCCATACTTGAAGCTGCGCCACCACCAAGACCAATCAACATCGCTGGGCCGCCCAGCTGAATCAAGGCTGCACCTGCTGGAATTGGGTTCTTTTTAGAATGTTTAGCTGAAATATTACCTACGCCACCTGCGAGCATAATTGGCTTGTGGTAACCACGCACCTCGCCTGCTGCTTCTATCTCTAATGTGCGGAAGTAACCAGCAATATTAGGGCGGCCAAACTCATTGTTATATGCCGCGCCGCCTAGAGGGCCATCCACCATAATTTGCAAAGCCGAAGCGATGCGAGATGGTTTACCAAAAGCTTGTTCCCAAGGTTGTTTAAAGTCAGGAATATTGAGGTTAGACACTGAAAAACCCGTTAAACCTGCTTTAGGTTTAGAGCCGCTACCTGTCGCACCTTCATCACGAATCTCGCCGCCTGCACCTGTCGCTGCACCTGCAAAAGGTGAAATTGCAGTGGGGTGATTATGCGTTTCAACCTTCATCAGGTAGTGCATGTCTTCAGTGACGAACCCATAACTACCATCTGCTTGAGGATAAAAACGCTTAGTTGGCTCGCCCGCTTTTTGCCCTGCAACAATAGAAGCGTTATCTGAATAAGCCACTACGGTACTGCCAGGATTCAGCTTATGCGTATTGCGTATCATGGCAAATAGCGACATGTCTTGCTTTTCACCATCAATCACCCAATCCGCATTAAAAATCTTATGGCGGCAATGCTCAGAGTTGGCTTGGGCGAACATCATCAGCTCAACATCTGTAGGGTTGCGACCGATTTTTTCGAAGTTCTCTAACAAATAGTCGACTTCATCTGGAGACAAAGCCAAGCCCATCTCGCTATTGGCTTGCACTAATGCGGCTTTACCGCCTGCCAAAATAT
>CAZAHP010000097.1:0-10295 GCA_964484985.1 uncultured Methylophilaceae bacterium | reverse complement strand
CACTTAAAGTTTAGCTACTGACTCTTTTGTCTTTCTCAATCAACGCATATGCTGAGTGATTATGGATAGACTTGAAATTTTAGCTTCGGCCGCTTCGCTTAACATCGCAAGCGATGTTAGCCTGCACTGAAATTTTGCCAATAAACCTTGTTTATATGCGTTTGTCTTTCTCGATTAAGGCATAGGCGCTATGGTTGTGAATACTTTCAAAATTTTCAGATTCAACAATAAACTTATCTATGCGAACTTCATCATTCAGTTTTGCTGCAACATCACGAACCATGTCTTCTACAAATTTCGGGTTGTCGTAGGCACGTTCTGTCACGTATTTCTCATCTGGGCGTTTGAGTAAGCCGTATAGCTCACAAGAAGCTTGTTCTTCTACCATGCGGATAATGTCTTCGACCCAGATAAAGTCATTGATTAATGCAGTGACTGTAACGTGTGAGCGTTGGTTGTGCGCGCCGTAATCAGAAATCTTTTTGGAGCATGGGCAAAGGCTGGTCACAGGTACTAATACTTTGACAGTAATATCAAATTTGCCTTGTTTAATTTCACCAATAAAGCTCACTTCATAATCAAGTAGGCTTTGTACTCCAGAAACTGGAGCTGCTTTATTGATAAAGTATGGGAAGCGCATTTCTACATAACCAGACTCAGCTTCTAGTCGTTTCACCATTTCACGCAAAATAGTCTCAAAAGACTCAATTGAGATTTCACGCTCGTTCATGTTAAGAATCTCAACAAAACGCGACATGTGAGTGCCTTTGAAGTTGTGTGGCAGATGCACATACATATCAAACATGGCGACTGTGTGTTGAACACCACCTGTTTTGTCTTTAACTTTAACGGGGTGGCGTATTGATTTGATGCCGACCTTATCAATGGCTAAATGTCGTACATCTGGGGTGTTTTGCACATCTTCAATCGGCAGTTTGACGTTGTCGTTCATGGTTTCCTCTAAGGCTAGGTGCGCCTTAATTTTTTAATAATAGTTGAGTATACTACTAGGTTAATTTTTTCTCAATGCTGGCAACAATGCCTGCGCTATTGAGACCACACTCAGCAAGCATAGTTGCATGGTCACCATGTTCTATAAATGTATCTGGTAAGCCTAAGCATAAAGTGGTGACATGAGCACTGATGTTTTGTAAGGCTTCCATCACGGCTGCGCCTGCGCCGCCCATGATGGCATTTTCTTCTACCGTGACAATCACATCATGTGTGCCAGCAAGCTCAGTAATGAGGGCGATATCTAGCGGTTTTACAAAGCGCATATTGGCCACTGTGGCATTGAGTGTTTCTGCTGCAATGAGCGCAGCGCTTACCATGCTGCCAAAGGCGAGTATGGCGATTTTTTTGCCTTCACGGCTTAAGCCGCTGCGTATTACTTCTGCTTTGCCTAGCGGAATTGCAGACATAGATTTGCTAATGGCTTTGCCATTGCCGCTCCCACGAGGGTAGCGCACGGCAGCTGGGCCTTCGTGCAAAAAAGCGGTGTAAAGCATTTGCCTGCACTCATCTTCGTCTGATGGCGCCATGACCACCATGTTGGGGATGCAGCGTAAGAAGCTTAAATCAAAGCTTCCTGCATGGGTTGGGCCATCAGCACCTACTAAGCCTGCGCGGTCAATTGCAAAAACTACGGGTAGATTTTGCAATGCAATATCGTGTATCAGTTGGTCGTATGCACGTTGCAAAAAGGTGGAGTAAATGGCGACCACGGGCTTTAGTCCGTCGCAGGCCATGCCAGCCGCAAAGGTGAGCGCATGTTGCTCGGCAATGCCTACATCAAAGAAGCGGTGTGGGTAGGCGAGCGCAAACTCGTTCAAGCCCGAGCCATCAGACATCGCTGGCGTGATGCCTACTAAGCGTTCATCGAGGCCAGCCATATCGACTAGCCACTCACTAAACACTTGAGTGTATGTTTTTTGATTGGGGTTGCTTACCGTGTATCCATTGCTAGGGTTGAATTTTCCTATGCCATGGAATTTGTTAGGGTTTTCTTCAGCAGGTTCGTAGCCGTGACCTTTTTGTGTCACGATATGTAAGAACTGTGGGCCTTGAAGGTTTTTAATATTGCTGAGTGTGGTCACTAGCGTATCTAAATCGTGCCCATCGATGGGGCCGATGTAGTTAAATCCAAACTCTTCAAATAAGGTGCTAGGTGTGACCATGCCTTTCATGTGCTCTTCAGCACGTTTTGCAAACTCCAACATCGGCGGCATGACACCTAATACACCACGGCCAGAACGTTTTAGGTTGGTGTAAAGTTTACCTGAAATGAGCTTGGCTAAATAGTTGTTGAGCGCACCAACATTAGGCGAAATCGACATTTCATTGTCGTTTAAAATAACTAATAAATTTGCGCTCATCGCGCCTGCATTATTCAGCGCTTCAAACGCCATGCCTGCTGTCATTGCGCCATCGCCGATAATGGCGACAGAGCGGCGTTCAGAGCCTGTTTGCTGCGCTGCAATTGCCATGCCTAATGCTGCCGAGATAGATGTGCTTGAATGCCCTGTACCAAAGGTGTCATATTCGCTCTCGTTACGTCTAGGAAAGCCAGCAATGCCTTTGGGTTTGCGTAAGCCGCTCATGCCCTTACGTCTACCTGTTAGAATTTTGTGAGGATATGTTTGATGACCAACATCCCACACTAATCTATCATCAGGTGTATTGAATACATAATGCAGCGCAATGGTGAGTTCTACTACACCTAGGTTAGATGCAAGGTGGCCGCCAGTTTGTGACACGCTTTCTATTAAAAAAGCGCGTAATTCATTCGCTAGCTCATCCAAGGCTTTGCGCTCAAGTTGGCGCAATTGCTGTGGATTATCAATAGATTCTAAGAGTGGATACATATTGCGCTTATATTTTGATGTGGAGGTGGCAAAGTTTATAAGTGTAGCTTAACTGAGACATGTTAATAAGGCCTAATAAGACCTTTGTGTAATCAATTGTGCTAAATTAATCAGGCGGGCACTTTCAGAACCATATGTGGATAGAGGCTCAATCGCGCTTTCGTAGAGCTCATTAGCTAAAGCTTTTGCACGTGATAGTCCCAGAATAGTCACATACGTGGGCTTGTTCTCAAGCGCGTCTTTACCCGCTGTTTTACCAAGCGTGGCAGTATCTGCTTCGGTATCTAAAATATCGTCGACCACTTGAAAGGCTAGGCCTATCGCTTGTGCATAATGGTCTATTGCTTTAATTCGCATCTTATCTTGGGTGTCAGAGCAATAAGCGCCAAGGATAGCTGCGGCACGAATCAGAGCCCCAGTTTTATGAATGTGCATATGCTCTAGTTCAGTTTGATTGAGTGATTTGCCTACGCTCGCTAAGTCGATAGCTTGCCCGCCTGCCATGCCACGAGAGCCGCTGGCAATCGCTAGGAAATGTAGCATTTCAATCTGCTTACTAGGATTATTGATTAGCTGTGGTGTTGCTAGCAATTCAAACGCTAGGCTTTGTAGTGCATCTCCAACGAGTAAGGCTGTAGCATCATCAAATTGTTTATGGCATGAAGGCTTGCCTCTACGTAAGTCATCGTCATCCATGCAGGGCATGTCATCGTGCACTAAAGAATAAGCATGAATAAGCTCAACTGACATTGCAGCAAAGTCTAATTTTTCACTTTCAGCATGACAAAAATCCCCTGCAGCATGTGCAAGCAGGGCGCGTACACGTTTCCCTCCACCCAGGGTGGAGTAGCGCATCGCCTCATGCAAGCGTTGCGGAACAATGTGTGCCTGCGGCAGGTGCTTATCTAAAGCAGATTCTGTGCGTTGTTGGATGGACGCCACCCATTGATTAAAATCATTCATCAGCGTTATAAGTATTGAGTTTGTTTGAGTCGCTTAAAATACGTACTTGTTCTTCAGCAGTCGTCAGTAGTTGATGGCAGTGTAACATTAGTGCAGAGCCGCGCTCATAAGCCTGTATTGCTTCTTCTAGCGGAAGCTGCCCAGACTCCATTTTCGCAACAATACCTTCAAGTTCCTGAAGGGCATTTTCATAATTGCTAGTTTCAGGCTCTGATTTTTTAGATTTTGTCATCGTCATGTTTAATGTAGGGCCAGCGTTATATATTCAGTATTTTAACAAAGGCTGGGCTAGATTGTGCGTTTAAACGTTATCTTTAGTTAAAACTGATAACAAGAAGGTGCGAATATCGGCAATTTCCTCTAGGCTCACTGTATGCGCCATGGGGTATTTTTTAAATTCGACGTTGTAGCCTTCGTTTTGCAGAACTTCTAAAGAGTACATGCATGTTTCTAAACTAATTACTTCATCAAATTGGCCATGTGCCATCAATATCGGCGTGTTACGGTTTGCTGCCTGAGCTTCGCTAGCTAATTGAGCCTTTAACGGCAAGTAGGTGGATAAGGCAAGCGCTCCTGCAAGGCGCGCGGTGTAGCGTGTTAGGGTGTAAAGTGCGATTGCACCGCCTTGAGAAAACCCAGCAATCACAATGCGCTCAGCGGGTATTCCTAACGCAATCTCATTTTCGATAAGCGCCTCAATTTGTAGTGAGGTTTCTTTAATACCCGCTTCGTCTTGTTTGCTATCGCGGTCTAAGCTGTATATGTCATACCAAGCAGGCATGACATAGCCACCATTTAATGTCACTGGGCGGCTTGGTGCGTGCGGCAATATAAAGCGAATGTTTGCTAGCTGTAGCGCTTGCACAACAGGTTCAAAATCGTGCCCATCCGCCCCTAAGCCGTGTAGCCAAATGACGCTTGCATCAATGTTGGGTGATGTTGTAATGGTTAATGCATCAAGTGTTAAAGGTGTTTTTGTCAATTGGATTTCCGTTATTATGCGGCGGTGTTAATAGAAAGTTATCCTTAAATATCATCGGGTTGCAGCGTAGTTTTTTTTAATCTCGCCTTACCTAGTTTAGCCTCTATCAATTGGCAGAAGCACCACTCAGATGGTTTTTTGGAAAGGTACTTAATAGTAACTTGTACAATAATATTACATCCTGTTGTTTTGAATCTATATTCTATCGTTATTTTGACTATTAAAACTTTAAATAATGCGATATGCTTCATATTGAGGTTAAGTAACCATCTAAAAATAATGTGAGCTCATAACTATATGACCAAATTCATACAGCTTCTAACACGCCATGGAGTACGTGTCACACTCAGTATTGTTGTGACAGTAGTGCTACTACTTAATGCACTCGGTGTTATCCATTTAGGTTTTATTAACCGCCTAGAAACTTTTACTTACGATGTACGACTCAATCTCACAATGCCTAATACTGTGGATGAGCGTATAGTCATTGTCGATATCGACGAAAAGAGCCTGAAAGAAGAAGGGCGCTGGCCCTGGAGTAGAAATAAAGTCGCCAAACTCATGGATAAGTTGTTTGATGACTACAAAATTAAAGTCGCGGGATTCGACATTGTCTTTGCTGAAAAAGATGAAAGCTCAGGATTAAAGAATCTGGAGGAAATTCAGCGTACTCTTTTACAAGGCGACCTTGGGTTTGCTTCTGCACTTGAACAGGTAAGGCCGTCTTTAGATTACGAGCAAATTTTTGCTGATAGTCTCAAAGGGCGTAACGTTGTGATGGGTTACTACTTTCAGGCTCAAGCAAAAGAAGACTCTAGTGTTGGCGCTCTGCCTGAGCCAGTTTTTATGAAGGGTAGCTTCGAAGGCAAAGGCATCAACTTTGTGCATTATGATGGCTATACAGGCAATTTAGAAAAGCTGCAAAAAAACGCACTCACTGCTGGCCACTTTAATCCAGAGCCTGACCGTGACGGTATCACCCGTAGAGTTGCAATGGTCAACGAATATCAGGGAAATTTATATGAGGCGCTCTCTGTTGCTGTGGCGCGTGTTGCGCTAGGTCGACCAAGTCTTGAGGGTGGTTTTGCTCAAGGTTTGGGTGTCGGCGATGAGTATGCGGGTTTAGAGTGGCTAAAATTAGGTAATAGAACCATCCCTGTTGATGGCATGGTGACTGCACTTATTCCCTATCGTGGAGTGCAAGGTAGCTTTCCTTATGTTTCTGCTACAGATGTCTTAAATGGCAAGGTTCCGCCAGCGGTGTTAAAAAATCGTATTGTACTGCTTGGTACAACAGCACCAGGTCTTAATGACCTTAGAGCTAGCCCTGTACAAAGCGTTTATGCAGGGGTTGAGGTACATGCCAATATTATCGCTGGAATTCTAGATCAAAATATCAAAGAGCGCCCACTGTATGTTCTTGGGGCAGAGATTGTATTACTCTTTATCATAGGTTTGCTCCTCACCTTCCTCTTGCCAGTTCTTAATCCGCTGTGGGCTACAGTGTTAACTGTGATGGCACTTATTTTTACTATTGCGATTAACTTGGCAATATGGCAGTTTGTAAACATTGTGCTACCTCTAGCATCTGTTTTGCTGCTCATAATCACTATTTACGTAGTCAATATGTCGTATGGTTTCTTTGTTGAGTCGCGTAGTAAAAAACAATTGGCGGGTAGATTTGGTCAATATATTCCACCAGAGCTGGTAGATGAAATGGTAGAAAATGAAGAAGAAAGCTTCAGTCTTGAAGGTGAAAGCCGCGAGATGACGGTACTATTTTCTGATGTTCGGGGGTTCACAACCATTTCAGAGGGCTTAGATCCTAAAGAGCTCTCTCAGTTGATGAACGAGTTCCTCACTCCGATGACCCATGTGATTCATCACGCAAGGGGCACTATCGACAAATACATGGGTGATGCGATTATGGCGTTCTGGGGCGCACCATTGCGTGACGAGCAGCATGCCAAACACGCCGTAGAAGCCGCCATGTTGATGATTAAAGAGTTAGCAAATCTGCAAGATAGATTTAAAGCTAAAGGCTGGCCACCCATTAATATTGGTGTAGGTTTAAATACGGGAGTGATGACTGTCGGTAACATGGGCTCAGAGTTCCGCATGGCCTACACAGTGATGGGCGACCCTGTTAACCTAGGCTCACGATTAGAAAGCCTAACAAAAAACTACGGCGTCAACTTAATCGTCAGTGAGTTTACAAAAGCGCAGGCACCCGACTTTCTATATCGAGAGCTAGACATCGTACGTGTAAAAGGTAAAGATAAACCAGTAGCGATTTTTGAGCCTATATGTGTACTTGGCGAAGAAGATAAAGCTGTCACTTATGAGCTTGATCTATACAAACAAGCGCTCGAAGAGTTTAGACTACAGAACTTAGATGTGGCAGAAACTAAATTTACACATTTAACTCAAATTAATCCATCACGTTACCTATATGAAATGTATATCAAACGTATTGCGTACTATAGACAAAACCCGCCAGGAAGTGATTGGGATGGTGTCTTTACCTATGAAACTAAGTAAGTTTAGGGCTAATGAATGAGCGACCAAAATGAAAAGAAAGATGCATCAGAGAATAAGCCTGAAGAAAATCAGCTAGTAGATGGTTTTTTAGATGTGGTGCAAACTGGTAATTCAGTAGTAAGCAGCCTGTACCAAAACAGTTTATATCAAAAACTGCAAAGTAAATTTTTGCAGATGATAAACACCAATGATGTCAAAGTGACCATTCTTGGTTGCAGCGGTGGTATAGGTAGCAACCGTGGTGAGCAGCTAAGAACCACCTCAATACTGATTGATGACGATATTCTAATTGACGCGGGCACAGGGGTAGGTGATTTATCTATAGAAGCATTGATTGCCATCAATCACGTTTTTATCACACACTCGCATTTAGACCATATCGCCTGTTTACCCTTTCTGATTGATACCGTGATGGGCATGCGGCCGCACCCAGTTACAGTGCATGCCACCGCTGAGACACTACAGATTTTAAGAACGCATATTTTTAATTGGAAAGTATGGCCAGACTTTAATCAAATCCCTGATATGGTTGCGCCATTCATGCTCTATAACGAGATCCAGGTCGGAAAATCTATTGAGATGGGTAGGCGTAAAATTACCCCAGTACCGGCCAATCATGTGGTACCGGCGGTTGGATACCACATTGACGGAGGTAAAAGTAGCTTAGTATTTACTGGTGACACCACCACGTGCGATGCGTTGTGGCCTTATGTCAATAAAATTAAAAACCTGAAATACCTCATTATAGAAACAGCGTTTAGTAACGCAGAAACTAAACTTGCAACACTCTCCAAACACCTATGCCCATCACTACTTGCTGATGAGCTCGCAAAGTTAAAACTCAACCCTGAAGTGTTTATTACACACCTCAAGCCGGGCGAGGGTGAAATTATTATGCAAGAGATAGAACAAGATATAAAACGATATAAGCCAAAAGAGCTCATGAATGGTCAGGTGTTTTTGTTGTAGATACTGTTTTTATAATGACTAGTTTTAGGGCTTAGTATTTTTTGACTAATAAGAGAAGTGCCTTTTTTTAAATAAAAAGGGTGCGATAAAGACTAAAGCTCTGATGCCCTGACTTTACAAAGCTGATACCTAAGCCATTTCTGATGTTGACAGCATAATAATAAAGGCAAGTTTAGAGTTTTTTGCAAAGTTTTATTTGCTTGCTAGTGACGTTGTCTGTTTATTAAAAATTAAAGTTTCTTTTCTGGTAGCTGTATATCTACTATATCGATAAACTCCCCTGTTTTTGCATCAACAATAGCTGTCATCTGCTCTAATTCAGAACTGATTGGTAAAGCTATAAAATCACTGGCTGGCCGTTTAATATGCTTTAAAAAATCCTCTAATGCCGAGGTTTTTGCATTACTCTTATCATCAAAATCTTGCAGAGATCTGCCTGCTCTAATCACTTCCATTTTGTGTGCGTCATAATCATCAAATAACCTTGGATAGCGATAGGCCATATCACTTTCTGTCATCGCAAACATCCATTCATATTTATTTTTTTTATTGGGTGTGTAAATGCTGACCAGTTTAGGGCCTGTTAAAGATAGGTTTCTAAATTCAGGACGTCTTCCTTTCGGCAACTCTTCTGCGCTAATGTCAACTACGGCAGAGATTTGAAAGTGGTCTTTATTAAATACTGTAAAAACTGGGCGAGCCTGAAACATGACATAAATACCATATGCTAAGGCAGTTAATTGGAAAATGGCTATGCAAAATAAATCAAATTTAAGAGATTTTTTATCAGGTTTGTATGCTACTAATGTTAGTGTTGGGCCTAAGAACGCATCAACACATGCAAGGGTAATAATTAAAGTTAGGCCGCCCATCAACTTAAAGTATTGACCAGGATACCAAAGGAAGTACATGGCCAGTAACACGATAATAACAATCGTACAACTTATTAAAAAATGAATGCCCGCAGCTTTAAACTTGTTCATGGATATTCTTGAATCATGCAAATAAATATTACTTAGTTTAAGATGATATATATCAAAAAGGGCTCTTTTCATTAAGAGCCCTTTGAAACACTAACTTGCTAACAACATACTAACAACCAGCTGTACCAGTTTTAATACCACGAGTACTGTTGCAAATTGTACTGCCATTCAATGTCCAAACCATAGCTGCGTCACCCGCAGCAGCAGCTATGTTTCGATAGCTATATGCGAGTTTAGTACCATTCTCACTAGTAGCTTTACTTTGGCCAACGATTGTTACAACAGTTGCAGTTGGTGTGAGAGTCATAGCAGCACCACTCGCTAAATTACTGTTTACGTTGTTGGCAGCAACGTTAGGAATGCCATTGGTACCAGCCGTACAAGTAGTTAAAACACCGCCATTTTCTTGCGCACATACACCAATTGCAGTTTTGTAAACAGATAACTCGGATAATGTTGCAGCTGCATTACTACGTGAAATGTAGTTAGCATATTGTGGAATCGCTACAGCAGCCAAAATGCCGATAATTGCAACCACAATCATCAGCTCGATTAAGGTAAAACCTTTTTGTACTTGTTTCATCATGTTAATGCTCCTTGAGTTGGTATAAAAAATGTTACATTAAGTTTAAGGTAACTGAGCACCAAAAACTTGTTTGTTAGTGCTTGGTTTACTATAGGCAACTGGTGTGCCAACTTTATTTATAACGTTTAAGATAATTTAAACTTAAATAAAATCAATAGGATATGATTTTATTTAATATGAGGGTGTTTTTGTTTGGTGTGGTGGTGGTCTTGGTTTGCTGACAATATTTGTCAGTTTTGGCAATATTTGTCAGATGGGTGTTGCTGGGGTTTGTCATTTTTAGGCAGTGTTGATTCTGCCGAGTAAAAAAATTAGCTCCGCTGATAAATGTTTATCAGCGGGGTTAATTTGCTTTTTATTTACATCATCAACTACTGTTTACTTGTTTAAACCTAGTAATGCTTTAA